>NZ_JBFODA010000009.1:0-4890 GCF_040908055.1 Aeromonas sp. R7-4 | reverse complement strand
CTCAATCAGCTGGGTAATCTGCTGCATGGAGAGGAGCAATTTGTCTCAGCCGATGCCGGCTACCAAGGGGCGCCACAGCGCGAGGAGCTGGCCGAAGTGGATGTGGACTGGCTGATCGCCGAGCGCCCCGGCAAGGTAAGAACCTTGAAACAGCATCCGGGCCAAGGTGGAGCACCCATTTCGCATCATCAAACGACAGTTCGGCTTCGTGAAAGCCAGATACAAGGGGTTGCTGAAAAACGATAACCAACTGGCGATGTTATTCACCCTGGCCAACCTGTTTCGGGCGGTCCAAATGATACGTCAGTGGGAGAGATCTCACTAAAAACTGGGAATAGCGCCTTAAATGGCGAAGAAACGGTCTAAATAGGCTGATTCAAGGCATTTACGGGAGAAAAAATCGGCTCAAGCATGAAGAAATGAAATGACTGCGTCAGCCGAGAAGAATTTCCCCGCTTATTCGCACCTTCCCAAGAGAAAAAGGCCCTGATGCAACAACTGCTGACCGGCAAACGGCGGGTTTAAATGGATTTAATGGTGATACGATGACTGCACATATTATAGATAGATTTGGTTCCCCAAAAAATTGGAAGCTTGCTTGTGTTAAATGGTTCGGAGGTCGTAACAACAACACAGGCAGAGATAACCAGTTTGGTTTTTTAGCAACAAATGGAAGTGAAGATATTTTTGTGCATAAGAATGCAGTCATCAATAAGCCATTATTGGTGGAAGGTGAAATCGTACTCTATGAAATAGGTAAGGATAACAGAGGCAAAGTAAATGCATCTAATGCTTATGCGCTTTCAAAAAATGACAATAATCTAACAGAAATACTCTATCAGTATTTGGTTTTTTCTGATGAGTTTGTTGAGTTACGTGATTCTTCAATCAAGAAGACTTTAGCTGATTTGTTTGATTGCAATGATGCTTATCGTATCGTGGATAAATTTTCACAAAACTCTGAGCGTATCGCAGAGTTCATTTCCATAATAATGGCATGTAGCAATAAAAATAGTTTGCTAACAGTGTATATCGAAAAAATTGGCCTTATTAAGGCAATATCCAGTGGCATTCGACTATCAATAATACCAAGCGATTTGATTGCTCATCATGTCAATAAATTTGGGGTCCCGGAGTCCATATCACAGGGTATACCGATATCGAGCATGCCAGATAGGTTGGTTCTTGATTATATTTCTACAGTAGGGATTATAGAGGCCATTTCTCACGGTATCCCTGTTGCTAGGATACCAAGAAAGTTGATTCTGGTGCATGTAAATAATGTTGGAGTTATTGCCGCTGTTTCAGATGGTATTCCGATATCAGAAATCCCGGATGATTTAATTTCGAAACATGTACAGTCGGTAGGAATAGTTAATGCCTTGGCGCAAGGAATTCCTCTTAATAGAATATCAATAGATATCATTTTGAACTTCGTAAAATGTGTAGGCGTCATTAGCGCTAACTCTAATGGCATACCATTGTCAATGGTGCCAGATGATTTGATAGTAGAATGTTTTATAAAGGATGGTGTTATAATTGATATTGAAAATGGTATTCCTTTATCTTATCTACCAAGAGGTTTAATTGCGAAACATGCAAGAAGTGTTGGTATTGATGAAGTCAAGTTGCACGGCATTCCACTAACGGAAATACCAAAGCAAGTAATATCAGATTTTGTTAAATCCGTAGGACTTAAAAAAGCGATTTCTCATGGTGTTCGGCCTGCTGATATGTCAGGTCAGTTAATAGATGACATCACAAGTAAAAAAGGTATTGCTTATGTCATCTCAAATGGAGTTCCTCCATTATTGATTAGTAAGGAGTTAATTGACAATCAAATTGAAGCCTTTACTACATTCATTGTAGATATGCAGGCCGGCAAGATTAAAGTAAATGCATTACTAAGTGAAATAATAAACCACATTTCATTTAGCGCCGCTCTATATCTTGGGTTTAATCAGGTGGTGGATTCAAAAGAGATATTAGAAGTTTGGCGAGATGATATGGAAGATTTTGTTACCAAACAATTTACCAACGAAAAAATTAATGTTGCCAACTTTGTTATGGGTGCTTACCAAAAAAATATAACTACCTATGATCAATATCGTCAGCACCCACTAATCAAGCCATTTGCTGATGCATTTTACACTAAGGAAAAAATTTTCTTAAAAGATTTAAGCTTTATAGATGACATAATGAATTCGCCTACACTATCTATTGATCCAGAATTCTACATTTTAGCGAATTTAATACCAATCATTAATCAATCCAACACTCCTGATGCTATCATCGCCTCTATCCTGCATGACATATGGGAAGCCTTGCTTACGAATAAATTTCGTATTGATCATCCTTCATTTTTTAATCTTTTCCCACGCTGCCAAACACTAGCAGAACACTTTCCATATATAGATTTATCCTGCGAAGCATTTTATTGGAAAACGCAAACACCAGAAGAAATAAAAAATTCTCAAAAACGTTATCCTCATAATCTCTCTCGTATTTCAAATGCGACAAATGTTGAGGCTGATACTAGTATATTTTTATGTCGTGGCAAAAAATGTACAGATCAGCATGTAATACCAAACCTTAATAAACATTATCTTGAGTTTAGCTTGTATGATTGGTTAAGCCATTATGGAGCTAAATATGAGTTGTTAAATAAACCATCTAAAAGAGATCTCCCAATTAAACTTGCAGGATATCTGAATCGTATGCGAGAAATTTTTCCTAGGCTGCATTGTCGTTGCTGCGGTATGCTTATGAAGCCTAACCTTAGTTACGCGCTAGTCGAAGTAACGACATTTGATATTAAATCCAATTCATTTATTACCAAGCCAAAAAGTGCAGCATACCGAGCGACAGTTTTTTATTGTGCAAATGAATGTTGTGTAGAGCATAAAATAAACTATTACATCAATCACTGCATTGGTTTTAAATGCTATGAAATAATAGATAGTCGAGACCTAAAGCAAAAGTGTTCAGAAGGTCGGTACATCTGTACGTCGTGTGGCAGTTGCTGTACTTATCACAAAGAAAAATACGGCAATGTTAATAATGGCGAGTCTGATAGTATCAAATATCAAAAAATATATAATGACTCTCCATTTTATTCTGGGGGAAAGGGTGATGTGGAATAAAAAATTACCACGGTTTCAGGAAGAGTACAGCGCCAAGATCCCAGCTCTGACCCTGCTGACCCAGCTGGGCTGGTCGTTCGGTATTCCCCCCATTCTTAGGGGCACTCAAAAGTAGAGGTCATGCGGCCTGCATTAGGCACTGTTTTGGTGTGTAGCCACCCAGCGCCATATTGGGCCGCTCATGGTTATACGTCCACAACCAGTTTGTGGCAAATGCCTGCAATTCATTCAGTGACTTGCGTATTCCGGTGAAGTTGAACAGTGATTCCGGAATCTGTGAACACCATTTCCGGAAAGTATGCGGCCAGGGATTCTGCGAGCAGAAGCTGAGCTTTGAGGGGAGGCATCTTCTCGACTCACCGAACAAGCCAGCAGCCAAGCGCAGCGCGGCAGTTGTGGATCCAGGTCATTGGAGCATGACGGTTCATCTGACATCAGAGTTCGTGCTCTGAGGTGTCCGGAAATGGTGTACACGCAAGCCGGAATCAGCGTTCATTTTAAACCGGAATAGGTGTTCATTTTCGACCGGAATATGCACAGTGACTCAAACAGGTAATGACCCAGCCAGTCGTAACGTACCGTGCGGTTAAACCGCTCGATATACGCGTTCTGTTGGGGATTGCCCGGCTGGATATACCGCAGCGCTATCCCTTCCTGCTGAGCCCAGCGCTTGAGCTCCTCGCTAATATATTCCGGGCCATTATCGCAGCGGATCTCCACCGGCTTTCCCCGCCACGCGATCACTTGCTCCAGCGCCCGTTTGACCCGTGTGGCAGGCAAGGAGAAATCCACCTCGATGCACAGTGCTTCGCGGTTGAAGTCGTCGAACACATTAAACAGCCGCACCGAACGGCCATCACCGAGCTGGTCATGCATGAAGTCCATCGACCAGCAGTGATTGGGTTTTTCAGGGACCGCCAGCGGCTCCGGTTTGGCCCGTACCAGCCGTTTTCGCGGCTTTATCCTCAGATTAAGTTCAAGGGCGCGATAAATCCGGTACACCCGCTTGTGGTTCCAGCCAAAGCCTTTGACGTTACGCAGGTACAGAAAGCACAGTCCAAAACCCCAGTTACGCTGATTAGCGCTGAGGCGCAGCAGCCAATCGGCAATCTCCTGATTTTCATCGGCCAGCACCGGCTGATAGCGATAGCAGCCCTCGCTGACCTTGAACACCTGGCAAGCCCGGCGGATGGAGATGGCGTAATCCGCTACGGCCCTGGTTGCCATCTCCCGCCGGGCAGATGGCGTCACCACTTTTTTGCCATGGCCTCAGCGATGATCTCGGCTTTGAGGCGCTCCTCGGCGTACATCTTCTTGAGGCGGCGGTTCTCGTCCTCCAGCTCTTTGAGGCGAGCCATGAGGGAGGCATCCATTCCGCCGTATTTAGAGCGCCACTTGTAGAAGGTGGCGGAGCTGATGCCATGTTCGCGGCAGAGCTCCGGAACGGGGGAGCCAGCCTCGGCCTTGTTAAGAATGGCGATGATCTGGGCATCGCTAAAGCGTGATGTTTTCATGTAGAACCTCCGGGTATCAAGGTACGGGAACATTCTACTTATAAGCACCTCAGTTTTTCGGGGGGATTACCGGCCAAGGTGGAGCACCCATTTCGCATCATCAAGCGACAGTTCGGCTTCGTGAAAGCCAGATACAAGGTGTATGGAGATGGTATTCACCTGACAGTTGCCCACAAAAGGGAGTGGTCATACGGCTTCAAACCGGATAACAAAACGGTACCCCTACCGTGTTA
>NZ_JBFODA010000008.1:0-26424 GCF_040908055.1 Aeromonas sp. R7-4 | reverse complement strand
GGCTGATTCAAGGCATTTACGGGAGAAAAGATCGGCTCAAACTGAAACTGAGTCAGCCGAGAAGAATTTCCCCGCTTATTCGCACCTTCCTTAGCACGATGGCTTTGTTTGGAAGGCTGTGTGATAGGACGAAGAGTCCAACCTTCATAGTAAACTTCTGTAGCTCTCACTCGTCGCTGACTATCGGTTTCAGTCTCAAACAATACCTCGTCATTAATCTGTGGCCTTCTGTCTTTGGGGCTTACAGCAGAAATATGAAAGAATGTTTTTTCTGAACCATCTTCTGGCGTAATAAATCCAAAGCCCTTGTCATCATTCCATTGAGTAATTTTTCCTTTCATTTTCTTCCCTGGGTGTCGAATGTTGAATTGACTGTGTTAATGTTCGAGGGATTGACAAAGAAAGTGATTTTTTATTCTTGTGTCCCTAGATGCTTTCTATATAGAGAAAGGTCTCACTGTGATTTTTATATCGTATACCACATTCAATCTTGATGTTGTGGATATATGACCCCCTGCCTAACTATCAGACAAAGATGTTTACTGGTGTCCAGTCCTATTTCATTACTCATTAAATCACACGGCTACCGCACGGAATATAGCCTCCGTTGTGCTGCGGTTAACCGATTGAAGAGGTACGAACCATCGCCGCTCCCTGGCTGCCTTTAGGGCTATGAGGGTCGCATGGACAGGGTACCAAGTGCAGCAGTCTATGTTGAGCAAAACGTTTTACTTTGGGTGTGGTTTGGTGAGTATTTTTGATGGGGACCAGAAATTGGAGGGGGCAGGAAATTTGGTGATGGCTGTTATTGGGAGGCTGTCTCAGAACCAAACCGTAGAGATGGTAACGGGGCGTAGACTTCGCCCCGCAACACAAAAAAGAGACGCAGCGAGAAAATGGGGGAGGCCTTGGGTTCAATACCCCGTCATCTCCAGATAACCGACGCCCTTGGCGTCTCCCGAGACGGAGACCGCCCCTTCCCAGTAGTCAAAACGCCCCGTCATGGCCTGATTGGGTTGGCGGGCCTTGATGACGAGATTCAAATCGGCGGCTGCCAGCTGCCACTCGATGGGGTAGGGCTGCCCCTTGGGGCCGCGCCAGGTCTTGCCCGGGGTGAGGTGGATGTGATCTGGGCTCAGCACCCGGCTACTGCCGTCTCGCTCAATCAGAATGCCGTAGCGGTTCTCCGGCTCAGGGCGGCCCGCTTTAGTGCGCAGGCGAAACAGCATCAGCTCGCGACCATCTTCAAATTGGAGCGAAAACCAGTCCCAGCCCGATTGCCACTCGGCCAATACCGAGCTGCTCCACTCGTGATCGAACCAGCCCTGGCCGGTGACGGTGCGGGTCTCCCCCTCCAGGGTCAAAGTGCCGCTCAGGTTCAGGCGCGGGTAGGAGTAGTAGAAGGAGGCGTTGCCCGGGCTCTTCTCGCTGTAACCCGCTTCGCCTTGCAGCACCACCGGCTTGGCGGCGCTCACCTTGAGGTCGAGAGTCCCCGCCTTGCTCTGCACCTTCAAGGTGGCGGGAAAGAGCGATTTTCCTTCAGAGGCCAGCACCCACTCTTTCAGCCAATACTCACCGCCGCTGGCACCGGCGAGGCCCGGCCCCTGGCGGCTGGTGCGCTCGTCCTGCTGGTGGCTGCCTTTGCTCACATCCGTGATGGTGAACTGGGCCAGCCAGAGCTGGGGTGTGAGCCAGGGGTTGTCGGATTTTATCTCCTGCTCGATGCCTTGCCTGAACAGGGTCCACTGCATGCCGTAGCCGCGTCCCTGCTCGTCTTTCAGGTTGCCGGTGAGATACCACCACTCGGATCTGTAGTCGGGGTGGGCGCCGTGATCCGCGGGCAGGCGGATGGACTGACCCGGCAGGGCCTTTTTGAAGTGATCGCTGCTGCCACCCAGGATGGCGCCCAGATCGTTGGCACTGATCCCGGTGCCATACAGGGTGCAGATCAGCGCCAGCGAGCAGATGTTGAATGTTTTCATACCACTCTCCTTGCGGCGTACCAGGAGGCGAACGCGCCAAAGACGGGAGCGAGCAGGAGCGCCGTGACGGCGTGCAAGGGGGCGGCCTCGAAGGCCAGCCGCCAGCCAAAGGCGCGGGGGTTGACCACCTCGATGAGCACCCAGGCAAGGCCATAGCCCACCGGCAGGGCCAACAGCGCGGTGAGCAGCCCCAATCCCGCCCCCTGCCACACCAGTAACCGGCGGCAGTGGCGGGGGCTCAGGCCAAGGCTCTGCAGGGTCTGCAACTCGCCGCGCCGGGCCAGCCCCAGCACCATGAAGGCCGAGCCGATGCCGACGAAGGCGATCCCCAGGATCAGCAATTTCAGCAGCTCGGTCACCACAAAGGTCTGGTCGAACACCTTAAGGGCTGCGGCGTGGATGGCGGGGGCGGGCAGGAGGTTCACCCCCTCACCAAACTGCGCCCGCAGGCGATCGGCGAGGCGCTCCGGTTGGTTGCTAAAGAGGGCGAGGGATTGCACGGCCCCGTCCTCGAAGGCGTGCAGTATCTGCCCCTTGTCGCTGCCGTAATCCTGATAGACACCGGTGACGGTGAGTGCCCTTGGGCCCTGTTCGCCGGTGACTTCGAGTGTCTGCCCCACCCTGACCCCTAGGCGCACCGTCAGCGGTTCGCTCGCCAGCACCTCGTCGGGGGCGGCGGGCCAGCGCCCGGCCAGCAGCGGATAGGCGGTTTTGAGCTCGGGGATAAAGTCCATCTGTGCCCACTCAATGGGCTGCCCCTGCCAGCGGGCGGGATGCACGGCGCGGCGGGAGGCGGCGCGCACGTCTGGCGCAGCAAGAATGGTGTTGAGAGTCTGCTCGCCCAGGGCGCCGCGGTTGCCCGCCACCCCTCTGGGGGCGCTGACATAGAGATCGGCGGCCAGACGCTGGCCGAGCCAGATCTCCACGCTCGAGCGAAAGCTCGACACCATGACCCCGATGCCGATGGCCGCGGCGATGGCGAGTTGCAGCGCCATCACCGCGATGGCGGTGCGATCCAGATGGTATTGGGTCTCGGCCACCGCGAGCCGGGCGGTAAGGGGGCCGCCGGGGCGGGATCTCAGCCGTCCCAGCACGGCGCGCAGCACATCGGGCAGGGCGAGCGCCATGGCCAGCAGCCAGCCGCCGGCGACGAAGAGGGCGCCGCCGAGCCCCGTTTGCGGCAACAAGAGGCAGAGGGCGCACAGCAGCAGGATGGCGATGGCCAGCCCCCGGCGTTGCCAGGGGTGAGCCGGCGGGCGGCTGTTTCCTTCCCGAAGCGCCAGGGGGGATTGGCGCAGCAGCGCCCACCAGCCGGGGAGGTTGGCGGCAAGGGTGCCAGCCAGGCCTATCAGCAGCGCCTTGATGAGGCTGGTCGGGGAGAGGCGCAGCATATCGATGGGGTTGGGGCCGTAGAGGTCGGCCAGCGCCTGGGTGAGCTGCCCCATCAGGGTCAGGGCCAGGAGGCTTCCCAGCAGCAGCCCGAGCAGGATGCCGAGGGTGGCGAGGATAACAAGCTCCAGGATGAGCCAGCCAAGCACCCGGCGCGGCGGCATGCCCAGGATGATGAGCTGGGCCAGCTGGGGGCGGCGCACGCTCTGCACGAAGCGCTGGGCGTTGAACACCAGAAAGAGCCCCACCGCCATGGCGAGCAGGGAGAGCGCCGTAAGGTTCAGCGCCAGGGCATCGCCGAGCTGGCTGGCATCGAGGGCCGGGCTGATGGGTTCGAGCCAGAGCGGCTGATGGGGGAACTCGGATCCCTGCGCGGCCTGCAAGGCACTTTGCAAGGCAGTGGCCTGCGCGTCGCTCAGCTTGAAGACGATGCGATCCAGCCTTCCGGCCTTGCCAAGCAGGGGCTGGGCGAGGCCGATGTCGGTCACCAGCAGCCGCTCCATGGGGATGACGCCGGGCTCGAAGGTGCCCGCCAGGGTGAGGGTGAGGGTGAGGGGGCGCTTCGACTCGTCGCCCAGCACAAAGGTCCGCGACTGGCCCGGCTGCCAGTCGAGACGTCTGGCCTCGGGGGCCGCGAGCCAGACGCTGTCGGCGCGGCTCAAGGAAAAATCGGGTTCGCGTGTCGGCTGCTCGCCAAAGAGTCGGCGCAAGGGGCCGGGGTTGAAGAGATCCATACCCAGGAGCTGGAAGCTGCGCCCCTGCGCGTCCTTGAGCCAGGCGTGCAGCTCGGGCATGGCATCAAGGCCCGGCTGGCTTCGCACCAGGTGCACGTAGAGCCGCTCATCCAGCCCGCCCCGGGGCGCCAGCCGGTAGTTGGCCTCCCCGGCGAGCTGGCTGCGGGCGGCGACGAAGTTGGTGCGGGCGCTGTGGTTGAGCAGCTCGATGGCCACCACCAGGGTGACCCCGAGGGTGAGCCCGGCCAGGCTCATCAGCAGCAGCCAGGGGTGGGCGCGATAGAGGCGCAGCAGCGCCTTCAGCGGCAGCATGGCGCCCCCGGGCGGCGGGCGTCACTCATGGCGGTGCCCCTTGAGCTCGACCAGCCGGCCCCCCTCCAGGCGCAGCACCCGATCCGCCAGGGCGCCATAGCCCGGGTTGTGGCTCACCAGCAGGAGGCCTGCGCCGGTATCGCGCACCGCCGCCATCATCAGGGCCATCACCTGCTCGGCGTTGTGCTCGTCGAGACTCCCGGTGGGTTCGTCAGCGAGCAGCCACCGGGGTCTGTGCATGAGGGCCCGGGCCAGCGCCACCCGCTGGCGCTGGCCGCCGGAGAGCTGCTCCGGCCAGGCGTGGCGCTTGTGGCTCATGCCAAGGCGCTCGAGCAGGGCATCGAGGCGTGCGTCGTCCCGGGGCAGGTGGTTGATCTCCAGGGGCAGGCGCAGGTTCTCCTCCACGGTCAGGGTCGGCAGCAGGTTGAAATCCTGATAGACGATGCCGAAATGGCGGCCCCGCAGCCGGGCCCGCTCGTCCGCAGGCTGGGTGTCGAGACGGGTCTGTCCCAGCCAGATCTCCCCCTCGTCCGGGGCGATGAGGCCGGCGATGAGGTTCAGCAGCGTGGACTTGCCACAGCCGCTTTGCCCCAGCAGCAGGCAGGTTTCCCCAGCGGCGAGCTGGAGATCCAGCCCCGCAAACAGGGGGAGCGTCTCGCCGCCGCTGGCGAAGCGTTTACTGAGGTTGCGCAGGCTAAGCATGGGATAACCGGTTGATGGTCAATGGCTTTCACAATGTCAGTCACTATGCCAGTTAGTGATCGCGCCTGCAAAAGGGTTGAGGATCCTCGCTGGATCCCGCTCGCCTGTGGTGGTTAGAATAGGGCCCTCCATGGGTCACAGGATGAGCAAGGATGTTACACAAGCAAGTCAGTTTTATCGTCGACAGCAAGGGCGTCAAGCAGGCTGCCGTGGTTCCCATCGATATCTACAACGAGCTGATGACCCTGCAAAAGGCGCTCTCCGACAACAAGCCGGGGGAGCGCGAGCTCTACCACTTCAACGGCAAGGGGGCCGAGGCTCACGGTTATCCGGTGGGCAAGCGGCAGAACCCCGGCTTCATGGTGCAGGCGGGCTCCACCGCCAACGGCGAGGATGCCGCCTCCCTGCGCGAGGCGGTGATCGAGCTGCGCCAGGAGCTCCTGGGCAAGGGGGTACTCAGCCCTCGCCCCGAAGGGGGCTTCGTCTTCACCGCCGATCAGCTGTTCAACAGCCCGAGCCTGGCCGCCAGCTTGGTGGCGGGCAACAACCGAAGCGGCCTGGATGCCTGGCAAAACAGCGCAGGCTACACCCTCAAGCAATCCGGCTTTGGCAAGAAGGCGCCCTGACGACGGGGCCCGGTGCCGGGCCTCGCTCCCTTGATGTGAGCGCCCGCCCTGGGCAGGTCAGATGGCAGGGGGAGGGCGGCTTCCCTCTGTGCTGCTAGCCTCAATGCCAGACGGTTCTCAAGAGAAGCACCCATGTCTGGACTCCTGCGCCTCGCCCCCCTGCCCGTGTTGGCCCTGTTCTGTGCCCCCGCCTTCGCCGAAGGCGGCCCCCTCAACCTGACGCACACCGCCATCGGCCTCTTTGCCCTCGCCCTCTTCGCCCTGGCCTATGCCCTGGTGATGGCCGAAGAGTACCTGAAGCTGCGCAAATCCAAGCCCGTGCTGGTGGCCGCCGGCATCATCTGGATAGTCATCGGCCTGGTCTACGCGGGGCAGGGGCTGAGCCCGCTGGCGCAGGCGGGCTTTCGGCAGACGCTGCTGGAGTATGCCGAGCTGATGCTCTTTTTGCTGGTGGCCATGACCTATGTGAATGCCATGGAGGACAGGCTGCTGTTCGCCGTGCTGCGGGTGCGCCTGGTGCAGGCGGGCTTCAGCCTGCGGACTCTGTTCTGGCTCACCGGTTTTCTCGCCTTTTTCATCTCCCCCGTGGTGGACAACCTCACCACGGCGCTGCTGATGTGCTCCGTGGTGCTCAACGTGGCCAACGGGGAGCGCCGCTTCATCAACCTGGCCTGCATCAACATAGTGGTGGCGGCCAATGCGGGCGGCGCCTTCAGCCCCTTTGGCGATATCACCACCCTGATGGTGTGGCAGGCGGGCAAGGTCTCCTTCACGCAGTTTCTGCTGCTCTTCCTCCCCGCCCTGCTCAACTTCCTGGTGCCGGCCAGCCTGATGAGCCTGATGGTGCCACGCCTGGTGCCCGCCATGTCCGGAGAGGCCCTGGTGCTCAGGCGCGGGGCCCTCACCATAGTGCTGCTCTTTCTCCTCACCATAGTGACTGCCGTCGCCTGCCATCACTTCCTGGCGCTGCCCCCCGTGCTCGGCATGATGACGGGGCTCGGCTACCTGCAGTTTTTCGGCTTCTACCTGCGCAAGACCCAGCCCGTCTCCCTGGCTCGCGAACGGGCGCTGTACGAGCGCACCGGCGACGAGGCCAGGCTGCTGCGCCTCGGCTCCATCGTGCCGTTCGACGTGTTCAACAAGATAGCCAAGGCGGAGTGGGACACATTGCTCTTCTTCTACGGGGTGGTGATGTGTGTCGGCGGGCTCGGTTTCATGGGCTATCTGGCGCTCGCCTCCCAGCTGCTTTACCAGGGGGATCCGACCCTGGCGAACGTCACCATCGGCCTGCTCTCCTCCCTCATCGACAATATCCCCGTGATGTATGCCGTGCTCTCCATGGAGCCGCAGATGAGCACGGGGCAGTGGCTGCTGGTGACCCTGACCACCGGGGTGGGGGGCAGCCTGCTCTCCATCGGCTCCGCCGCCGGGGTGGCCCTGATGGGGCAGGCCAGGGGCATGTATACCTTTGTCGGCCACCTCAAGTGGTTACCCGCCATACTGCTTGGCTATATGGTCGGCATAGGGGCGCATCTGTGGCTCAACAGCGCCCTGTTCTGAGGGATTTGAGGAGGGAAGATGGGACAACTGTTCGGGGGGCTCTCGCCGCGCCATGTGGCCTTCATCGAGGCGCAGAAGATCTTCTTCGTCGGCACGGCGGCGGGCGAGGGCACGGTCAACGTCTCCCCCAAGGGCGGGGACTCGCTGCGCGTCCTCGATGCCAACACCCTGTCCTGGCTCAATCTGACCGGCAGCGGCAACGAGTCGGCGGCCCATGTGCTGCACAATCCGCGCATGACGGTGATGTTCTGCGCCTTCGAGGGGGCGCCGCTTATTCTGCGGGCCTATGGCCGGGCGCGGGTGCTGCACCGGGGGGACGGCGACTGGGCGGCAGCGCTGGCACGCTTTCCCCCAAGCGTCGCGGCTCGCCAGATCTTCCTGCTGGACATTGAACGGGTCCAGGCCTCCTGCGGCATGTCGGTGCCCCTGTTTGACTATCAGGGGGACAGGGAGGATCTCGCCAATTGGTCGACCCGCCAGGGGCAGGAGGGGATCGCAGCCTACTGGCGCAAGAAGAACCAGGTGAGCCTGGATGGGCTGGAGAGCGAGATCCTGTTGCGCAGCGGGTTGCCGCCGGCCCCCTGAAGGTCAGCCCGCCTCCATGCAAGGAGCCCCGTCCGTGGACAGGGCTCCTTTTTGGGACTGCAGCGACGCCGCCTCAGGCGCGGCCCTTGCCGGTCAGCAGCCAGTAGCAGAGCGCCGAGCCCAGACCGCAGCCGGCGATAGCGACGGCCATGGGCAGCGGGGACTCGGGCGGATTGAGGTTGACCAGCACGCCCACCAGGGCACCGATGCCGAAGCGCAGGGTGCCCGCCAGCGCCGAGGCGGTGCCCGCAGACTGGGGGAAGTGGCCCATCAGGCCGGTCATGGCGTTGGCCCCCACCAGGCTGATGTGGCCGACGAAGAGCACCACCGGGATGACGATGCCCCACAGGCCTCCGGTCTGGCTCCAGGCGTTGTAGATGAGCAGGGCCCCGGCCAGCGGCAGCACCGTCAGACCGTATTGCAGCATGCGCTCGGCGCCCACCCCTTTCACCAGGCGGCTGTTGACGAAGGTGACCACCATCATCAGCAGGATGTTGAGGCCGAACAGCCAGCCGTAGTGCTCGGTCGGCACCTTGAAATACTCGATATAGACGTAAGGGGAGGCGCTCAGGAAGGCGAACATGCCCGAACTCGACAGGGCGCCGCACAGCACATAGCCCATGGCGCCGCGGTGGGAGAGCACGCCCCAGTAGTTGCCAAGCACCTGGCCGAGCCGCAGGGGCTGCTTGTGCTCGGGCTTGAGGGTCTCCTCTATCTTCCACTGCATCACCACGCAGATGAGCAGGCTGATCCCCACCAGCAGCCAGAAGATCACCCGCCAGTCGGCGTGAGCGCTGATGTAGCCCCCCACCACGGGGGCTACCAGGGGGGCGAGCGTCATCACCAGGATGACGAAGGACATGGCCCGGGAAAACGCATCCTTCTCGAAAAGGTCGCGCAGCAGGGCGTTGACCACCACGGATCCCGCCGCTCCGCCGGCGGCCTGCAGCATGCGCCAGGCGAGCAGTTCGGGCAGGGAGTCGGCCATGGCGCAGCCCACCGAGGCCACGGCAAACATCGTCAGGCCCGCCAGGATCACCGGCTTGCGGCCGAAGCTGTCGGCGAGCGGCCCGTAGAACAGCTGGCCGATGGCAAAGCCCCCGAGGAAGGCGCTGATGGTGAGCTGGGCGCCGTCGATGCTGGTGGCCAGATCCCGGGCGATGGCTGGAATGGCGGGCAGGTACATGTCCACCGCGAGCGGGGTCAGGCCCGCCAGGGCACCGAGCAGAATGAAGAGAAAACGGGGGGAGAGGGAGCTGGCTTGAGGCATAGAGTATCCGTGTCGTGGGCAAGAGGCCAAGGGAGCAGGTGATCAGTCTATCAGCTTTGGCGGGCTTGGGCAGGCTCATCCTGCCCCGGCGCCGCCCGGGGGGCGGGCCGGCAGAGCAGCAGGATCCAGGCCAGCCACCCGAGCAGCGAGAGGGCATTGCCCGCCCGCTCCGGCCAGCGGGCCGCAAGCCTCAGCGTGAGGCTGTGGCTGCCCGCCGGTACCCAGACCTGCATCAGACCCTGGGGATTGGCGCTCACCGTCAGCATCAGGCGCTCGTCCAGCCAGGCCTGCCAGCCGGGGTAATGGTACTGGTGCAGGACGAGCCGGGTCGGCACCCTGGCCGTCACCCTGAGGGCCAGCTCCCTGGGCTGCCAGCGATCCAGCTCCCAGCGGGCCCCCGGAGGCTCGGCGCTCACCGGGGGCTGGAACTCCTCCTTCCAGGCCAGCAGGGTCGGGGCGAACATGCCCCCCGGGACCTGCCTCGGCCTGTATTCCCGGGCGCTGCGCTTGCTGTCGAACTCGAACGCCATGGCCGTCCGGGTGGGGGCCTGGGTGAGGGGGGCGTGGCGCACGTAGGCCAGGGTGGAGAGAAGCGTCAGCAGGAGCAGGCCCCACCAGAGCCCCTGCCAGGGGCGATGGGACGGGGTGCCCAGGGCCACCACGGCGACCGTGGCGAGGGCAAGGACAAGGTTCAGCCGCCAGGGAAACTGCACCCGCTGCAGGGGGGGCAGCAGGCTCCAGAGCGGTTGGCTCGGGGGCAGCATCATCAGGAAGGCGGCGACCCCGATCGCCCCCCAGCAGGCGATCTCGGGGTGACGTGGCTCCCGGGCGGCGGCCCAGGCGAGCAGCAGCAGGGCCATGGTCAGCACGCTCTGCCACGCCAGGTGGCCGCGAAAGCGCCAGTCTCCCCAGCCCGAGGGCAAACGGTCGAGGAAGTTGCGCCTATAGTCGAACATGCCGCCGCGCATCAGCTCCATGGAAATGGCTCCCTGATCCGCCAGGGCGGGCAGCAGCAGGGCGGCCGCCATGCAGAGCGCCAGCCCCTGGGCGCAGAGGGCGAGCCTGCAGGGACGCAGGGCACGGGTGCGCCAGGCGAACCAGAGGGCGCGCAAGCTGACCAGCCCCATCATCAGCAGCAGGCTGGGCAGGTGGGAGAAGGCCAGCAGCGCCAGCCCCAGGATCAGCAGGGGGAGCCCCTGGCGTCGGCCGCGATGGGCGAGATCCTGGCCAAGCAGGATGAGGGGGGCCCAGGCGAAGGCCCAGAACTCCGCCAGGGCGAAGCGGGCATAGAGATCCATGGCGACGTGATAGGGCAGGATCAGGCAGAGCAGGCTCACCGCCAGGGCCCGGCCAGGGGAAGTGGTGGCACGCAGCCACAGATAGGCAAACATGCCGGAGAGCAGCAGCGCCAGGGTAGCGCTGCCGAGCAGGGGGTAGACGGCCTGCTGGGCGGGGGCAAGCGGGCCGGCAAACAGGGCGCTGGCGTAGTAGGGGAGCGGGGGATAGAAGAAGAAGGTGGGACTGCCGAAGCCGCCGTTCATGGCCATCAGCCAGCGGGGATAGAGCTCCCCCTGCCAGAGCTGGCGGGCAAAATAGTGGCCGGAGAGCAGATGATGAAACAGATCGTGCCCCTGGCTGCCCCCCTGCAACCAGAGCGGCAGCATCAGCAGTGCGCTGGCCAGTGTCAGCACCAGGGCTGCCAGTCCCCACTCCTTGCCTACCTGCATGCCTCTTCTCCCCGCCTCTCCCATGCGCAGTGAGTGTAGTCGAGCCGGATGACACCAGGATGCGCCGCCCGGCGGGCTATGGACGCGGGATGGCGAGCCAGAGGCCGGGCTCGGCGTGAAAACGGGGGACAAACCAGACGGCGTCATAAGAGCCGGGCAGATCCCCTGCCGCCAGAGGGCGGCGGCTGAGGCGACAGGCCCCTCGTGTGAGCGCAAGCCTGGCATCCCCCTGGTACCAGCCGTCGGTGACCGGCAGGGCCGTGGTTTCGCGCAGCAACCTCACCCCCCACTGGGTCACCAGGGCCGGGCATGCCTGCTCGGCCAGCCGTGCGGCCTGCACCATGGCGGGCGGCGCTGGCGCTGTGAGTGTGGTGCAGAGCAGCAACAGGGCTCCCGCCATGGCCGGCAGCTCGCCCCGGTGTGGCAGCCTGCCCGTCAGCAGCACAAGGCCGAACAGGGTAATGGGCGCCAGATGGCGGGGATTGTCCGGGTTCTGGCCAAACAGGGTCCAGAGCAGCAGGGCAAGCCAGTAGAGGGTCCAGCAGGGGAAGAGGGCGGCAGTCTTGCCTTTTGAGCGCTGCCAGAGCGGTAGAACCAGCAAGGCCCCCATCATCAGGGGCCAGAGCGGAGTCAGTTGATCGTTGAAGGTGTTCGTCCAGCTTAGCAGCCGATCGCCGTGGGCCGCCGCCGTGTTGCCCCACAGGGTGAAGTGACCGTCGGTAAAGCGGCGCCCCTCGCTGAAATAGGCCCAGCCATCGGCCTGCCAGACAAACAGCAGGCTGGCGAGCCCCACCAGCGCGATGGGAAGCACAAACCTGACGCGCGTTCCCTTCTGCGCCATCCCGAGCCAAAGGGGCAGCAGAGCCAGCACGAAGTAGGAGGGGCGCAGCGCCAGCATGAGGCCCAGTAACAGACCCGCCAGCGCAATTCTGCGCTGCTGCAAGGCCAGCAGTGTCCCCAACCAGGCGGCGAGCGCCGGCCCGTCCGAGAGGCCGGAGAGCGCTAGCGTCGGGGTGAGCGGCAGGGCCAGCACTAGCAGCCAGACCGGCGCCAGCAGGCTTGGCCGTTGCCACAATTTCACCGCCAGCCAGGCGGCGAGCGGCGCCAGCAAACTGCTACCCAGCAGGCTGGTGTACTGCACCGCGCGGGCGGGCTCGTCCACCAGCAGATTGATCAGCCGCGCCAGCCAGATAAAGGCGGGGTAGCCCGGAAAGTGGGGAGAGAACTCCAGCACGCTGAAGCGCACCACCCCGTGGGCGAAGTTGAGGGCGTCGTCGGAATCGAGGGCCACCGGGAAGGCCAGCAGCCAGCCGAGCCAGACCCCTTGCAGCAGAAGCAGCAAGTAGGGTCGATTAGCGAAGCGTAATCGGCCGTGGTGACGCCCCCCTTCCCCCCTTGCGAGAGAAGGGTCGGGGATGAGGGGGGCCGTCGTCATCGATGAGAGGTCATCAAAGCGGCGCCAGCACGGCCATCAGCGCCTTTTCCGCCTCGGCGAAGGCGGCCGGATCGGCAGGCTTGGCGCCCACCCCGAACACCCCCGGATTGCCGATGGCGTCCAGCACCCTGGCCAGCGCCTGTTCGGCGGTCTTGCGATCCCCTTCACCGAGGGAGGGGAGGATGAGGTCCAGGAAGCGCTTGCTCTTGACCACCAGCACCTTGGCGCTCTGGTAGTCGCCAAGATTCTGGCTGGCCCCCTCCAGGCGGCGCTCTATTTCGGCCTTGTAGGCCCGGTTGAGCAGGGCGGCGGTGGCTGCGGTGTCTTTGGCCTTGATGGCGGCAGCCAAGGGCGCTTGCAGCTCGACCTTGTGGTGCTCCTCCAGATAGGTCAGCTCCTCGGCGATGTCGCCCAAGGTGGTGCTGGCATCCTTGCCGTCAGTGGCGGCGCCCAGCAGCGCCTCGCGGGCGTCTATCAGCGGCTCCTTGCCGGCGGCGGCGTAGGAGTAAGCCTGCGCCTGTCCGCTGAGGGTCAGCAGCGGGCCCGTCAGCAACGCGAGGGCGATCAAGCCGTGGCGTATGGTCATCCTGTTCTCCTTGTTGATTTGTCCTGGCGGCATGGCGCCAGTCCTGATCCGTTGGACCCCACCCCGACCCTCCCCTTGTCAGGGGAGGGAGCAGATCGCCTTGCCGACAACGTCGGTAAAGCACCTCCCCTTTCGAAGGGGGAGGCCGGGAGGGGGTTGTTCCTGTTGCTATGCCACGCTCTGGGTTTCGATCACGGTGTTTTCGTTGCGATGATTGAAGATGGCGTGACGTCTGTCCACCCCGTCGATCACCATGTCGGCGGCCATCAGTCCCATCTCCATGGCGGTGTCGGTGAAGATGTAGCGAAATGTCCCCTGACGGCCGGTCATGATGAGGTTGGTGATCGGCATCAGCGACTGGATGGCTTCGTTGCGGCGCGCCTGATAGCCGAGATCCATCAGCGGATAGGCGTACTCGCTGCGGGCCTCGAAGGTCTCATCGCCCAGCTTCTGGGTATCGACACCGAGGCTGGCGAGACCGGCGGTGACCCGACCGCGCAGATCAGAGAGCGGTGCCTGCCAGGTGGCATCTCCCGGATTGCAGGGGATCTCCAGCATCACGGATGTTTGCCCCTGGGGCGCCATAAAGGGGCTGCGCCGGCGCGGCTCCTGCAGACGGGTGGCCAGAATATGGGGGTCGGAGAGGTACTGCCAGGTGTTGTCCGACAGGTTCTCCTGCTTGAGCGGCATATTGACGAAGCGAAGCGACCGGTAGTGCAGATCGCACGGCAAGCCCAGATGCCGGCAGGTCAGTGGCAGCGGCAGGGTGGAGATCACCTGATCAAAGTGCTCGCTCTGTTCGATACCGCCTTGTTGCCAATAGACCCGTTCGATGCGGCCATCAGCCTGCGCGAGGCGGGTGATGGTGGCGCCGGTCTTGAGCTCTACCCCCTCGGCCACCAGCCGCTCCCCCAGGGTGGTGAAGATCTGGCCAAAGCCATACTTTGGATAACGATATTTGCGGGCATAGGTGCGCACCGAGAGGTTGCCGCTGCGCCTTGGCAGCAGGCGGCGCGCCACGTCCTTGAGATCGATCAGGCTGATGCGCTGGCCGGCCCAGTCGGCGGAGAGCTTGTCCGGGTTGATGCCCCACAGCTTCGCCGTATAGCCCTCGAAGAACTGGCGGTAGAGGGTGCGGCCGAAGTGGCTCTGGATCCACTCGGCAAAGCTCGCCTTGGCGAAATCGGTGGGCTTCTTGGCAAAGGGCAACAGCAGCAGATCCTTCACCGCCCCGGCCATCAGGGCGAGCGGCGCCGTCTTGAGCAAATTGGGCAGGTTCAAGGGGTAGTCATAGGTGCGCCCGCCAAAGCGGATCACGCTCTTGCGCATCGCGTGGAGCAGATCGTCCCCCATCAGCTCATCGATAAAGGCGAGCAGCTCGGGGTTCTTGGTGATGAAGCGGTGGCCGCCGTAGTCGAAGCGATAGTCACCATCGCGCCCCTTGAAGGTCTGGGTGGCGCACATGCCGCCGACGACCGGCTCCTGCTCGAACAGGGTGACCGCAAAACCGGCCTGGCAGAGGCGCCAGGCGGCCATCAGACCGGCGGGGCCGGCGCCCAGCACCGCAATTTTCTTCTTGTTGTCGCTCATGAATGTTCCGAAACGGCGTGATAGCTGGGAGCGCGCCTGTGCGCGGCTCCCGAACAGAGTGTGATCCCCGGGCTCAGCCCCTGGCCGGGGCGGCGCTCCCCTGCGGGCGATAGCTGCGATGCCAGAGGGTGACGAAGATGGCCAGATAGGCGCCCCAGGTCAGCAACTGCAGGCCGGCCGGCGAGGCATTGTAACCAAACAGGGCGCGCAGGAAGGTGCCGAAGACCCCCTGATCGTCGAGCACATGGCTGATATTGAACACAGGCGTGGTCCAGAAGGTGATGACGTCCGCCGCCTGCAACATGTTGACGGCGGACGAGAGCAGCCCCGCGGCGATGATGATGATGAGCAGGCCGGTCCAGCGGAAGAAGGGGGCCAGCGCCACCTTGCGGGTGGAGCGCAGCAGCCCCCACACCAGCACCACAGAGACCAGCAGCCCCGCCAGCGCCCCCATCAGCCCCTGGTGCAGATCCACCCCTTGCCCGGAGTAGACCAGGGCCGAGAAGAACAGCACGGTTTCAAAGCCTTCGCGCATCACCGCCAGGAAGGCGAGCAGCACCAGGCCAAACAGGTTGCCACCGTCGATGGCGGCATCGATGCGCGCCGTCATGGCCCCCACCTGGGACTTGGCCTGCTTCTGCATCCAGATCGCCATATAGGTGAGCACTAGGGTGGCAAAGATCAGGATCCCCGCCATCAAGAGGTGGTTGTAGCGCTCGCTCTCGAACTGGCTCACCACCACCTGGAACAGGAAGGCGACGACGAGGGAGGCGACAAGACCGAGGCCCACCCCCAGATAGATGAACTTGTTGTAGCGGCTCGCCCCCAGCTTGGCGAGGTAGGAGAGGCAGATGCCGACCAGCAGGAAGGCTTCCAGCCCCTCGCGCAGGGTAATGAGAAAACTTGCGAACATCAGGATTGAGGCTCCGTATCGGGCGTGACGGGGAGGGGCTGCAGGGTCAGTTGCAGCCGATTGAGTTGCACTATGGGTGGCGCCGGCAAGCTCGGCTCGGCGGCGCGCACCGCATCACTGACCCACTTGGGGTAGGTGCGGAAATTGAGTCTGATATCGGCCTTGAAGGGCCCCTGGGCATCTGCGGGTAGCGGCCAGGCTTCGTCGCGCCAGCCATCGGCCGGAATGCGGGTGTCTTCCAGGAGTTTGGCGTAGCGCCAGAACTTGAGCCCCACCGGCTTGCCCTCGGCATCGCCGAACACCTTTCTAAATAGCCGTGCATCCTCAGGGACGGCGCCGTTCACCGGCTGGCCGCTTTCAAGCACCAGCTTGCCGCTGGCGTCGGTGACGGTCAGCTCCAGCCAGAGTTCACGAAAATCGGCCACCCCGGTGGGCAGGGCATGGCCTACGCCGGTATTGGCGACTCTCACCACCAGCGCGGGCTGGCCGCTCTGGTTTTCAATGCGGGCCGAGAGGGTGGCGCTTGAGCGCAAGAGCGCCAGGCTCTCCTGCTCAAGGTCGGGGTTGCGCAGCCCCACCAGCTGATGCTGGGCGCCGGTAAAGTTGTGGCGATAGAGCCGTTCTTTCACTGTGCCGTTTTCGGTGGACTGGCCGGCCACCGGCGCGCCGCCGTTGCCCGGCTCCGGGTTCATATGGCAGTCGATGCAGGTGCGCCGCCTGGCGGGATCCTCCGCCTTGGCGAAGCTGGAATTCTCCCACTCGTCCCAGGTGTTGACGATATTGGCGCCGGTGCCCGGGGCAAACTCGTTGTGGCAGGACTTGCACAGGGCCGCGTCGCGGTAGAAATCCTTCTGGTAGGAGGCCTTGTGCATGGCGGGGCGGGCATTGATCTGCCGCTCGGCCAGCCAGTGCTGGAGGCTGCCCCCCGGGGCATCCTCGAACACATAGCTCTCGCGGTCTTTCAAATTGACCGTAAAGGCGCTGTTGCCGCCGGCATCCTCGAGCCGGGTGATGCGATGGCAGAGCACGCAGCCGGTCCCTTCCTCCACCACGGGTTCGCCTTTCTGATGGGCGGCAATGAGCGAGGCACCGCCCTGCTCGAACATGTGGGAGCCCTTGGGCAGATCAGTCTGGCCGTTCAGCACCTGCTGGGGCATGTGACAGCCCTGGCACCACTGGCCGAAGGCTTCGCCCTCGGTTTCGCGGGCCAATGCCTGCACCACCTTGTAGTAGGGGTGGGAGTTGCCCATCAGCCGGTGGTTGCTCTCGCTCCAGTCCTGGAACGCCTGTTGGTGGCAGTTCTGGCAGGAGGCGGAGTTGAGCCACTCCTTGGGATGAGTGGTCGGCGCCTTGGCAGGATCCCTGCGCGGGGCATCGAGCCTAAGCCAGTTGGCCAGATAGGGGAGGTTGCCGTCACTGGTCACGAAAGCGTGCAGATCCTCCATCATCGCCTGCACCTCGGGATGGGGCCTCGCGGGGTCGACCGGCTCGGCCCCATCGCGGGTGTCATGGCCCATGCCGCCCTGGGTCTGCTGGGTCATGCGCAGGTATTCGCCGATAAAGTCCCCCGCCACCATGTTGGCGAGGTTGGCGTGGCCGTTGATGGCGTTGTCGCCGCTCTGCTGGCGATGGGCCGCCATCAGATAGCGGTTGGTGAAGTTGAACCCGTCCAGATGGCAGGAGTTGCAGCTCATCCAGTTGTCCCCCGCCATGGGAAAGCGGCTGTTGGCGGCAGTGTTGCCGAGGTTGAACAACCGCTCACCGCGCTTGAGCGCTGCGGGACGGGGATCGGTCTCTACCAGTTTGGCGAAGTGGGGCACATCCACGGTGACCCGGGCAAACGGGCCGCTGCCGCCGCTATTGAGGCGGGTGAGATCCTGCCCCATGACGTTGTGGATCAGGATGTGGTCGCCATCGATCAGCAGATCGCGCGGATTCTGGCCAGGCAGGTGACGCAAGAGCTGGGTCGCCTTGGCACCCCCCTGAAACTTCTTGCGGCGGTGGCGGTTGTTGTTGGATTTGCCGCTGCGCGACAGGTCGAACACCAGCAAGTCTTCTGAACCCGCCAGGGTCAGGTAGACCCGCTTGCCATCGGCGGCGAAGCGCGCCGCGAACGGGTTGGAGACGATCTGGCTGCGGTTGCCGACGCTGGGCAGGTTGATCTGCAAGAAGAGCTGTTTTCTTTCATCGACCCGCTCCTTCTCTTCATCGAGATCGATGATGGAGACGGCCGGGAAGACGGTGCTCTGAAACTGGAAGGGGTGATCGAAACTCCAGAGCACGTGGGGCAGCCAGGCTTCGCTGCCATCGGGGGAGAGGGCGATGCCGTCCAGCAGGCGCGGCAAGCCCTGGGAGTCGCTCGGGGTATCGCTGTGGGTTTCCGCCAGGGTGATGAGCCTGGGCTTGGGCAGAGTAGCCCCCTTAGCGTCCTTCTCAAGCTTGGCGAGATCATAGATGGCGAGCTGGCCTGTCATGGCGTGGGTGAGCAGCAGGCGATCGTCGTCGGTCAATGCCAGCCCGCGGGGAGTCTCGGCGGTTTTTGCATCCAGCTGGAGGTTGCCCGCCCTGTCATAAGCCTGAAGGCGGCCTGCCTCGAACAGCGTGACCCAGAACCAGCGCCGCCTGGGGTCGAAGATGACGCCATAGGGTCTATGGCCGGTGGGGATCGCCTTTTCCAGGTCGAGATCATCATCCAAGAGCAGCAGGCGAGCGCCGCTGTAATCGGTGACCAGCAGGGTGCCGTCATCGGCGCGGGCCAGCTGGCGCAGATCCCCCCCCAATTGCACCTCCTTGAGCCGTTTGCCGCTGTCGCGTTCAAGCAGGGTGACGGAGCCGGCACTCTGGTTGGCGGTGACGAGGCGCGGAGCGCTCCCCTCGTCATAGGCAAGCATGGCGCTGCCCATCTCCTGGGCCGAGGCGGTCCCCAGCAGCAGGGCGGCGAACATCAGGGATAACAACAACTTCAACATAAGATCAGGTGCGCCATGTCAAGATGGTCCAGCGCCAGGCGTGGCGCAGCACCAGGGGCGTCAACGCGAGCGCGCTCAGCCAGTGGGCCCAGCTGGCAAGGTTGCCGAGGCTATCCCCCGGGGTGCCGTGCAGCACCAGCAGCAGGCCGCTGGCAAGGCACACCAGCAGCAAGGCTTCGATGATGCGCCCCGTGGTGCGCAGGAAAGGCTTGCGGCTCTTGCGCAGCAGGCTGCGATGGGAGAGCCAGAAGGCACCGAACAGCAGGGGGAACAGGGTGAGAGAGAGGGCAACGTGCAAAAACAGGTTCCAGCGTGCCAGGGACCAGACCGGGGTCAGGGGTTCCCACAGCAGCAGGCCGGAGAAAAACATCAGGTAGAGGGCGCCCTCGGCCGCCTGATGATGATAGGCCAGCCATTGCCAGCATTGTCGCGGTGAGAGGGAAAGACTCGTCATGGGTGCTCCAGCACCCGGGCGCTTCAACCCGGGGCGGGCAAGTTTACAATGGGGGAAGAGTAATGAAAAGAGTTATCAATTCGACCCTTGATGAATAGATCCTGAATGAAATGGGGCCCTATTTGTGATCCGCCAGCCGCTCGGTCACCGCATAGATAAGTGCCGCGGTGGAGAAGGCCAGAAACACGATGACCGACCACTTCATCTCAGTCTCGTTGCCGGTGCCGTCGTCGAGAAAGGCCTTGAGCACCTCGATGCCTGCGATGGTGACCAGGGAGTTGATGACGATGAGCTTGAGGGACGCGAAGTTGATCTTGCTGAGCCAGTTGTCGCCCAGGGCCGCCCGCTGCTCCGGGGTCTTGATGAACTGCACATAGCCGCAGATGGCCACCAGGATCAGCATCTGGGCCACCAGCACGAAGTCCACCAGGGTGAGTACCCCAGTGATGAGATCCAGGTAGTGGATGTCGATGATGTCGCGGCACAGCACATAGAGCTGCATGGCAAACTTCACCATCAGGAGGGCGACACAGATCAGGATGCAGACATAGAAGGGGAACATCATCAATCGGCTGCCGTTGAGCATGACGTTGAAGCGGCGCATGGGAAACTCCATCGAAAAGGAAGGCAGCCAGAATATCCGGAAATAAAGGAGCGGGAAAGCGCCTGGGCGCTCCCCGCCCGGCCTAGAGGGGAAAGGTGGGGAGGCCCCGAAACAGCTGCTGCAACCCCTCGCCCCAGGCCTTTCGCAGCGCCACGAAGTGGGGGTTCTGTTCGGTGATGCGGTGCAGGTGTGCCGCCGAGAAGCTTCCCTCGGCATAGACCAGGGCGTCCAGGGGCAAGCCCACCGACAGATTGCTGCGCAGGGTCGAGTCGATGGAGATGAGGGCGCACTGCAGGGCGGTCTGAAGCGGCGTTTCATGGTGGATGATGCGATCGAGGATGGGTTTGCCGTACTTGCTCTCACCAATCTGGAAGTAGGGGGTGTCGGCGCTCGCCTCGATGAAGTTGCCCTCCGGATAGATGTGGAACAGGCGGTGGCGCTCCCCCCGGATCTGCCCCCCCAGCAGTATGTTGCAGCCGAAGTTGATATGGCCCTGCTGCTGACCCCCATCCCGGCTGATGACGGTGCGTATGGTCTGGCCGATGAGGGCGGCAGCCTCGTAGAGGCTGGGGAGGGCAAGGAGCTCCTGCCCCTGTGTCAGCAGGCTGATGACGCTCTGGGTGGTGGCCAGATTGCCCGCGCTTTGCAGCACCAGCACCCTGTCTTCCCCGGTGAAGAGGTGCAATTTGCGGAAGGTGGCGATGTGATCCACCCCCGCATTGGTGCGCGAATCGGACGCAAACACCATGCCGTCTTGCAGGCACATGGCGACGCAATAGGTCATGACCGCGCTCCCGCCAGGGCTCTCCCGGCCTTCATTGCTGCTGTCCATCCAGGCGGGTCACCTGCGCCTGGCTCTGCAACTGCTCGCACCCGCCGCCATAGCGCACGCCGCGCACCGGACAGGCATCCAGATAATCCATGCCGACCGCGAGCTTCAGGTGCTCGCTGGTGGAGCTGGTGAGATTGGTGACGTCGAAGGTGTGCCAGCGCGCCTCAATCCACACCTCGGCCCAGGCGTGCATCGCCACGTGGCTGTTGTCCTGGCTGTAGAGGTAACCGCTCACGTACCGGGCCGGCAGGCAGGCGTGGCGGCAGCAAGTCAGGAAGACATGGGTGTGGTCCTGGCAGACGCCGCTGCCCGACGCGAGGGCCTCGTCGGCGCTGAAGGTGGCGTCCGTGCTGCCGGGCTGATAG
Source organism: Aeromonas sp. R7-4 (assembly GCF_040908055.1). Taxonomy (NCBI): domain Bacteria; kingdom Pseudomonadati; phylum Pseudomonadota; class Gammaproteobacteria; order Aeromonadales; family Aeromonadaceae; genus Aeromonas; species Aeromonas sp. R7-4. The sequence continues at coordinate 5,789 of NZ_JBFODA010000008.1, read as the reverse complement.
GGCATCAGCACCAGGATGCGTGCCATCAGGCTCTGCAAGTCGGCCAGGGTCGGCTCCTCTGGCAGGCAGGCCTTCGCGAGATCCTGCAGGGCCGGGGTCGGGCGGGTGAGGGCGGTGGGCCTCAGGTAGCTCAGGGGGGAGATGAGAGAGCTCTCTTCATCCTCCGGGGCGTCGTCGCGGATCTCCACCTCCCCGTGGGCGCGGATCAGGATCCCCTCGTGGGGGGACTCCAGGCTCAGCACGTGCAGTATGTTGCCGTAACCGTCCGTGGTGCAGGTGGCCTCCCCTGGCAGCTCCAGCTCCCAGGAGAGGATCTGCTGGCGGGCCGTGCTGTGGGGAGTCAGGCGCAGGTACTGGGTGCTGCGGCGCACCACGTCGGCATAGTGGTAGCGGGTCTGGTGATCGATGATGAGTCTCATAATACCTCCAGGTAGGCGGCGTGGATGCTCTGGCCGATGGCGCCGATGTCGCTGAGGAAATCCCTCAGGTACGCCTGCATGCCGAGGGCAAAGACATCGTCGATGGTGCCATAGGTCAGATGGGCGTTGAGTATGGTGGTGAGACGCCGTGGCGTCTGACCGGCGTTGCCCTCGATCTGGGCCAGGATCAGCTCCATCTCGTCGAGGCAGGCGCGCAAGGAGCGCGGCACTTCATTGCGCAGGATCAGCAGTTCGGCGATGGAGGCGTGGGAGAGCGTCTTGTAGAGGGTCTGGTGGGCCTCGTAAGCGCCCACTGACCGCAACAGGGCGTTCCAGCGGTAGAACTCGCGCACGCTGTCCTCGTCTTCCCGGATCACCTGATACTTCACGGTCAGGATGCGCGCCGTGTTGTCGGCCCGCTCGATAAAGGTGCCAAGGCGCAGGAACCAGAGCACGTCACCGCGCATGATGGTGCCATAGGTGGCGCCGCGAAACTGGTGGGAGCGCTCCTTGATCCAGTCGAAGAACTCCTGGGCCTGGCCGCTGGAGAGGCCCGCCTGGCGCCGCCGACGGATCTCTATCCAGGCGGCGTTGATGCTCTCCCACACCTCACCCGGGATCTTGCCCCGCACCGCGTGGGCGTTGTCCCTGGCCATGCGCAGACAGCTGAAGATGCTGACCGGGTTCTCCTCGTCGAAGCAGAAGAATTGCAGCAGGTTCTCCATGTTCACCTGGCCGTAGCGGGCCAGGAAGGGCTCGTGGGTGCCACTGATGGTGAGAGGCGCCACCAGCTCGCTGTGATCGGCGTCGATGGAGGGCATCAGCGACATGGTCTGGGTGACGTCCAGCATGCGGGCCGTGTTCTCCGCCCGCTCCAGGTGGCGGGACATCCAGTAAAGTTCGCTTGCGGTGCGGCTCAGCATGGGTTGCCCTCCATGACCCAGGTGTCCTTGGTGCCACCACCCTGGGAGGAGTTGACCACCAGGGAGCCTTCGGTGAGGGCGACCCGGGTCAGGCCGCCCGGTACCAGGCGCAGCTCCTGCCCCGTGAGGACGAAGGGGCGCAGGTCGATGTGGCGGGGGGCGATGCCGGCGTCGACGAAGGTCGGGCAGGTGGAGAGGGAGAGGGTCGGCTGGGCGATGTAGTTGTCCGGCCGAGCCTTGAGCAGCTCGCGAAAACGGGCCAGCTCCTCGCGACTGGCGCAGGGGCCGATGAGCATGCCGTAGCCGCCGGCGCCATGGACCTCCTTGACCACCAGATCCTCCAGATTGGCCAGCACGTGGGAGAGGGCCGCCGGCTCGCGGCACTGCCAGGTGGGGACGTTGTTGAGGATGGGATCTTCCCCCAGATAGAAGCGGATCATCTCCGGCACATAGGGGTAGATGGACTTGTCATCCGCCACCCCGGTGCCGATGGCATTGGCCAGCACCACGCCGCCGGCGCGGTAGACAGAGAGCAGGCCCGGCACGCCGATGAGGGAGTCCGGGTTGAAGGCGAGGGGGTCCAGGAAGTCGTCGTCGATGCGGCGATAGATGACATCCACCCTTTTCAGCCCTGTGGTGGTGCGCATCAGCACCTGACCATCCTTGACCACGAGATCCGCGCTCTCCACCAGCTCTACCCCCATCTGCTGGGCGAGGAAGCTGTGCTCGAAGTAGGCGCTGTTGAAGCGCCCCGGGGTCATCACCACCACGCAGGGGTTGTCCACCGGGCTGCTCTCGCGCAGGGTCTGGAGCAACAGGGCCGGGTAGCGCTCCACCGGCGCGATGGGCTGGTTGTGAAACAGCTCCGGGAAGAGGCGCATCATCATCTTGCGGTTTTCCAGCATGTAGGAGACCCCGGAGGGGGTGCGCAGGTTGTCCTCCAGCACATAGTACTCACCGTCGTGGTTGCGGATGATGTCGACCCCGGTGATGTGGACATAGGTGTCCCGGTGCAGGTCGACCCCCTGCATGCAGGGCTGGTACTGGGCATTGGTGAGGATCTGGGCGGCCGGGATCACTCCCGCCTTCAGGATGCGCTGATCGTGATAGATGTCGTGCAAGAAGGCATTGAGGGCGGTGACGCGCTGGCGGATCCCCTTGTCCAGATGTTGCCACTCCCGGGCGGGAATGATGCGGGGAATGCTGTCGAACGGGATGAGGCGCTCGGCGCCGTCCCCATCCCCGTAGACGTTGAAGGTGATGCCGACCCGGCGAAACAGCAGATCGGCCTCCTCACGCTTGCGCTCTATGCTCTTCTCGTCGGTCTGGTGCAGCCACGACAGGTAGGCGTGGTAATGATCGCGAAACTGGTTGTTGGCGAGCAGCATCTCGTCGTAACAACCGGGTCCGGGGGGCTTGATGGGTAGCATAGGCAACTCCTTGTGACGTCCCTGATCTCAGGAATTGCAAGGGGTGTGCCAGCCAATTGAGTCGCTACCGAGGCCTGTATTATTAAAATTTTATCGAAAAATCATATGGATGACTCTTCTGTCATCAGTGGATGGCCGAGGGTGCACCAGAGTGGTACCCCATGGAGGGTATGCCTGCGCCATCTTGTGGCGGCAGGACCCGATGGCAAGGGACGAGCGCATCGGGAGGCGGGCGTGGGAGGCGACCGCCCTTGCCCCGAGGCGGGGCAGGGGAAATGAAAAAGCCCAGCCATAAGGCTGGGCTTTGGAAGATGGCTCCCTCGACAGGACTTGAACCTGTGACATACGGATTAACAGTCCGCCGTTCTACCGACTGAACTACGAGGGAATTGGCTCCTCCTACTGGACTTGAACCAGTGACATACGGATTAACAGTCCGCCGTTCTACCGACTGAACTAAGGAGGAATTGCCTGTCTCGTCGAGACGGGGCGGATATTAATGGCCTGAGGGACGGGTGTCAACCCGATGGCTTGCGTAAAAAATGGCTTTTTGGCCTGTTTGTCCAAAACTTGGTCGCTGTGGACTATTTTCAGCACAATCAGCAGCTTGAGATGCCCTTGCGGGAACATGCACGCCTGTGCGTTCCCTCCTTCATCCAGAGGTGCAGGTCAGGGTTTTTCTTGAGAGAAACAGTACGGAGGGCGGCCGCAGTTGGCGGGAAACGGCGCGCAAATACAGGGGATAGGCGACAATATTGCGCGCTCATGTCCATTTCTTGATCCCGCCCATCGAATTATCGGGTCGGCTCGGGTATGGTTGCTCAGGATACCATCGCCGCGTCGACAGCTCTGCCGGCCCTTGATGATGATCGGGTGCCGGTTCACCCCGGCCTTTGTCTCCTTCTTCTGGTATTACCCTAGACATGCACAATCAAGCTTCCTTACAAGGCGTGAAGCTGGCTATCGCATTGCGCCAATCCTGCATCGACGAACCCTATGGCGTGGCGCGTTTCGGCCGCGACCTCATCGCCGGCATCACGGTCGGCATCATCGCCATCCCGCTGGCCATGGCGCTGGCCATCGCCAGCGGCGTGCCGCCCCAGCACGGCCTCTACACCGCCATCATCGCCGGCATCGTGATCGCCGTGACCGGGGGTTCCCGTTTCTCCATCTCGGGCCCTACCGCCGCCTTCGTGGTGATCCTCTACCCGGTGTCCCAGCAATTCGGGGTGGGGGGACTCTTGATGGCCACCCTGATCTCGGGCTGCTTCCTGGTGGCCATGGGGATGGCGCGGCTCGGGCGCCTCATCGAGTACATTCCGCCTTCGGTCACCCTGGGCTTCACCGGCGGCATCGCCATCGTGATCGCCACCCTGCAGATCAAGGACTTCTTCGGCCTGCAGGTACCCGAGATGCCTGAGACCTACCTGGGCAAGGTGCAGGCGCTGGCCCATGCCCTGCCCAGCTGGCAGTGGGGTGACACGCTAGTTGGGGTGGCCACCCTGGCGGTGCTGCTGCTCTGGCCCAGATTGCGGCTGCCGGTGCCGGGCCACCTGCCCGCCGTGCTGGTGGGGGTGGGCCTGGGCTTTGGCCTGCATCAGTTCGGGGTGGACGTGGCTACCATAGGCAGCAAGTTCAGCTACACCCTGGCCGATGGCACCCAGGGGATGGGGATCCCCCCCATAGCGCCGACCCTGGTGATGCCCTGGGCCCTGCCGGGACCGGACGGGGCGCCGGTGGAGTGGAACCTGGCCGCCATCGAGCGGCTGCTGCCCGCCGCCTTCTCCATGGCCATGCTGGGTGCTATCGAATCCTTGCTCTGCGCTGTGGTGCTGGATGGCATGACGGGTCGCAAGCACAGCTCCAACGGCGAGCTGGTGGGGCAGGGGCTTGGCAACATACTGGCGCCCTTCTTCGGCGGCATCACGGCGACGGCCGCCATCGCCCGTTCCGCCGCCAACGTGCGGGCCGGGGCCACCTCGCCCATCTCCGGCATCGTCCATGCCCTGGTGGTGCTGGCCGCCATCCTGGTGCTGGCCCCCTGGCTCTCCTGGCTGCCGCTCTCTGCCATGGCGGCCCTGCTGCTGCTGGTGGCCTGGAACATGAGCGAGGCCCACAAGGTGGTGGATCTGGTGCGCCGGGCCCCCAGGTCCGACGTGCTGGTGCTGCTGGTCTGCCTGTCTCTCACGGTTATCTTCGACATGGTCATCGCCATCACCTTCGGGGTGATCCTGGCTTCGCTGCTGTTCATGCGGGAAATTGCGAAGATGACCCGGCTGCACAACCTGGCGGAGCACAAGCGCTATGCCGGCGAGGTACAGGCCAAGACCCTGATCTACAAGATCAACGGTCCCCTGTTCTTTGCCGCCGCCGAGCGGGTCTTCGACGAGCTGCTGGCTCAGGTGCGGGATCACGACGAGTTGATCCTGCAGATGGAGGCGGTCTCCATCCTGGATGCAGGGGGCCTCTCTGCCTTCCAGCAGTTTGCCAGACGGATGGCCAAGGCGGGTGTCCGGCTCAAGGTGGCCGAGCTGCAGTTCCAGCCCCTCAAGACCCTGGCACGGGCCAAGGTGCGCCCGGTAGCGGGGGAACTGGAGTTCTACGGCTCGCTGGAAGAGGCCATGCGAGGGGAACATTTGCACGAAGCGGTTGAAAATTGATGGAAAGGGATAGGAAACGGCATCTTTTTAGTCACTTGGTTCGCTAATTGAGCAATCAGTGGCAAAAGATAAAAAATAGGATTGACCGGCCCGCTCCTATCCCTTACATTACGCCCCGTTCCAGCGCAACGGCGCAACGAACTCGTGTTGGCTGAACACGTTAAATCACAGACAGAACTTTGGTGCGGTGCCCGAGGGCTGCCCACCGAAGAAGTTGGCAAGAAGCACGCATCGCGTGATCCAAAAGCCACTTCAAAGAAGTGAAAATTTGGTGAGGTGTCCGAGTGGCTGAAGGAGCACGCCTGGAAAGTGTGTATACGGCAACGTATCGAGGGTTCGAATCCCTCCCTCACCGCC
>NZ_JBFODA010000007.1:0-27423 GCF_040908055.1 Aeromonas sp. R7-4 | reverse complement strand
AATAGGCTGATTCAAGGCATTTACGGGAGAAAAGATCGGCTCAAACTGAAACTGAGTCAGCCGAGAAGAATTTCCCCGCTTATTCGCACCTTCCCAAGAAAAGTCGCTAGCTCAAAACCGGTGGGCTTGCCTACTAGATGTTGCGGTGCGAACGCGCCACTTCTGTCCACCCTCATGCCTAAATATAAGCACGGGCTCCTTGGGCCAACCTTTGTCGTCTGACGGCAAACGGCGCATCGACCCGGGGCGGGTTTGTCTCTAGCATGGAGGGGAGGCGGAGCCGGGCTCCGTCAAACTGGATGATGGACGAAGTGCGCCTTGCGGACTTCTGGCGGAGAGAAAAGATGAAGCTGCGTTCCTTGTTGATGGTGGGTGCCCTGTTGCTGGGCGGTTGTGCGGTCAATCCCTATGGGGGGACGCCTGCGCCAGTGGGAGAGCCGGACAAGCCGGTGACCAAACCAGAGAAACCCGTGGCCGAGCCTGACAAGGCCGAGCCGGTGCCGGCGCCCAAGCCGGTGGCGCCGACGGGGCTGGCGGTCTCCATGGCGGACGCCTTCCTGAAGTCTGCCGAGGTGCAGTCGATCGCGGGCAGCAGCCCGGTGCTGCTGCTGATGGCACCCCAGAACGGTACAGGTGAGCCCTTCAGCACCCAGCCCATGGCGGTAGCCATGATCCAGCGCATTCAGGCTAACAGCGGCTTTCGCTTCGCCGACCCGGGCCAGGTGGCGGCCATCACGGGTCAGCTCGAATACCAGCAGGGGGGCATGAATCCCGCCTCCCTGGTGCGCCTGGGTCGCCAGACCGGGGCGGGCTACATGCTCTACGGGGATCTCGTCTCCGAGGGGAGCCGCTACCGGCTCGCCATGAGCCTGATGGATCTCAAGAGCGGCGAGCTGCTCTGGAACGCCAGCCGCTCCGCCGCCCGCTGATACCTCTCGCCGGATCCCGCTCGGGCGGGATCCGGCCTCGCCCGTGATATCCCCCGGCCTGTCCTGCGACCGGGGCCGGCTTGCCGATGTTGCAGGCGGCCTCCTCCGCCTTTCCCATGCGCCGTCGATGCGCAGTACCAACTGATCGATCATGGCCCGGCAGCGGATCTTCCCTTCTGTGCGATACTCCGTGAGTCCTGTATAACAGGGGGAGCCTCCCCTCAGATAACAAGGAGCACGGATGGCGCTCTCAGTGGCACAACTCTATGAAGTGATGGCCCAGCTGCCGGATCCCGTCTTCATCCTCAGCGAAGACGGTTATTACATCGAATACATCGGCGGGGTGGAGCAGCAGTCCTACCAGAACGGCAATCCGCTCATCGGCAGGCGACTGCTGGACGTGCTGCCTGAGGACAAGGCCCTGTGGGTGATGGCGCAGGTGGCCCAGGCCCTCGCCAGCGGCCAGGTGCAGGTGGTGGAGTATGACCTCTCCCCCGCCGAGGTGGACGGCATCGATGCCGAGGCGGGCCCCCAGGGGATGCAGCGCTTCGAGGGCAAGATAGCGCCGCTGCCCTCCCTCTACGACGGCAAGCGGGCGGTGGCCTGGGTGACCCGCAGCATCACCCGCCAGCACGAGCTGCAACAGCGGCTCAAGCGGCTCGGAGAGACGGATCAGCTCACCGGCCTCTACAACCGCCACTTCTTCTTCGAACACTATCACCACAGGGTGCAGGGGCAGCAGCTCACCGGCCTCATCATGCTGGATCTCGACCACTTCAAGCAGATCAACGATCGCTTCGGCCACCAGACCGGGGACAGGGTGCTGTGCCGGGTCTGCGACTGCGTGGCCGCCCAGCTGCGGGGGGAGGATCTGTTCGTGCGCAGCGGCGGCGAGGAGTTCCTGATCCTGCTGCCGCAGATAGACGAGGGGATACTGCTGAAGGTGGCTGAGCGGATCCGCGCCGCGGTGGCGGCCCTGGCGCCGGATCCCGCCCCCGTGACCGTGAGCCTGGGCACCACCCTGATCCGGCCGGGCGAGGATCTCGGCACCGTGCTGGCCCGGGCGGACGAGTGGCTCTATCGGGCCAAGCGGGGCGGGCGCAACCGGGTGGCCCACGCAGGGGATCCCTGAAAGGCACCCAGGCTTGCAACGAAAGAGGGCGACATAGTGTCGCCCTCTTTCGTTTGTCTGCGTCTGGGCGCCGTTTCAGCCAAACAGCGTCGAGATGTTCTGGCCCGCCATCAGCAGGCCGATGGCCAGCGCGCTGAACCAGACCAGGGTGGCACTCACCAGGGCGTAGCCGAGGGCGACGAAGAGACCGTCCCGCTGCAACATGCCGATGGCCAGCAGCAGGATGGCCCAGGCGGGCATGGCGTTGGTGAAGGGAATGGCGCCAAGGGGCAGCATCAGCAGCAGGGCCGCCAGCATGATCAGCAGGCCGTTGCAGCGGTTGATGGCGTAGCTGCCGGTCAGGATCAGCAGGCGCGGCCGGATGAGGCGGTCGATGCGGGCCAGCAGATCCGCCCCCTTGTGCAGGGCCGGTTTGATGTGCTCGGCGGCGAAGCGGCGCTCCATCAGGACGGCGGGCAGCCAGGGCACCCGGTTGAGGGTGATGCCGATGCCGATGAAGAGGATCAGCAGCCCGAACGGGGTGCTGACGCCGGGGATGGAGACCGGCAGCAGGAAGGGGACGGTGAGCAGCACGCAAAACAGCAGCATGCCCTGCTCGCCCACCAGGGCCAGCATCTGGCGCAGGCTGATGTGGCTCTCCTCGATGGCGTGGGCGGTGGCCCTCAGGGTATCGGCAAGTGTGCTTTGGGGGTCGTTGAGTTGCGCGGCAACCATTCCTGGGATCCTCATCCTGTTGACGCCACCTCTGTGGCGCCGCCAGCTTACGCAGCAGAGGTTAATCCCAGATGAATAATGTGAACCGGCGCAAGAAATGGATCTCGGGGCCGGGGACCCAACGGGGTGATACAGGCCCCATCAAGGGCGAACGTCGCGGGCTCTGATATGCTTTTCGCATATTTTTGTCAAAGGGAGAGGACCATGAGGGGAGCGAAGAGGATGGTGTCGGGGTTGTTGCTGCCCCTGGCGGGCTGGGCTGCCGAGCCCCCCGCGCCTGGCTGGCAGCTGACGCCCTTTGCGGGATACAGCTCGTCCATCGACTTCGAGGCCATGGACGAACCCGAGCCCACGCCCCATGGCGGCGACCTCGACAGCCTGCAGGGGGAGAGCTCGGGCAGCTGGGGCCTCTTCATCAGCAGGGAGGTGGACGATCCGGGCATGATAGAGTTGCTCTACAGCCACCAGTCGACCCGGGTGTCCCCCGAGCTGCCCGACAGGCTGACGGTGGATACCCTGCACTTCGCCGGGGCCCTGTTTCTCTCCGACAACCTGATGGCGCCCTATCTAGGCGCGGGGATAGGGGTGACCCGCTTCGATGCCTACGACAGCGAGACGGCTCCCTCCATGTCCCTGGCGCTCGGGGTGCAGCCGCGCCTGGCCGAACACCTGGCGCTGCGGGCCGAGGTGCGCGGCTACGGCTCCCTGGTCAACGACGACAGCGCGTTTCTCTGCAACCCCGAGGTCTGCGCCTTCCGGGTGCGGGGAGAGCTGATCACCCAGTGGCAGGCCAATATCGGCTTGACCCTGAGGTTCTGAGCCCCGCTCGGGCTAGACGATGCCCTTGGTGAGGCGACTCAGGGGCTCGTTGACGTCGAACACCTTGTACTGCACCGCGCTGGCGCCCATGGCGAGCACCCGCTGCTCGTGCATGGTGGCGTAGGCGAGGGCGCTTCCCTCATCCTCGAACAGATAGATGCCGCCCGCCTCGCCGGTGCGCGGGTTCTCGGTCCAGATCTTGGAGATGAAGCCCGGCTCCCGGGTGATGGACTCGGCCAGCGGCATGGCCGCAGTGGTGAGGGCCGGTCCCATCATCTCGGCGGGGAAGTTGAAATGGATCTGCAGCAGGCTGGGCATGATAAACCTCTCGTGGCGTTGATTGACGGAATCCGCATCATAGGAAGCCGGCATCTTGGCTGCAAGAAGGCACATTTTCGTGGCATAGTTACCGCAAAGTAACCACTCGCGAGCCATCCCGTGTCCCCACTGCCCTGTCCCGCCTATCGGGTGTTGCGCCTGCTGACCGGCAAATGGAAGCCGGCCATCCTGTTTCATCTGCGTGCCCAGACCCTGCGCTTCGGCGATCTGCGCCGCTGCCTGCCCGAGGTGAGCCAGAAGGTGCTCACCGCCCAGCTCAAGGAGCTGGAGAGTGACGGCGTCATCACCCGCACCCTCTACCCGGACGTGCCGCCCAGGGTGGAGTATGCCCTGAGCCCGCTTGGCGTCGCCCTGCTCCCCCTGCTCCAGCAGATGCACGATTTTGCGCTGAACCACGCCGACCTGCTGGCAGGGGAGGATCCTGCTTCTAGCGGGCCCGCAGCAACCGGCGGCTGAGGGCGGTGACCGCCAGCAGCCGGTAGCCGAGCAGGGTGAGCGCCAGCAGCGCGGGCACCTTGAGGAGTTCCCACCACACCAGCTTGCCCTGGGGGCCGAAGATCATCAGCCACACCACCAGCATCATGTGCAGACAGTAGAGGCCGAGCACCTTGGGCGCCTGGCGCTCCAGCCAGCTGTCCTTGCCCCACGCCGGGTTGGCCAGCAGCAGGCCGAACAGCCCCAGCGCCCAGGGCAGGGAGCCCAGCAGGAAGTCGTGACGAGCGAGGGGGACGGCGGCAACGCGCAGCAGGCCTGCGGCCTCCAGGGCGTAAAGCCCCATCCCCGCCACCATCATCAGGGCGCAGCGCCTGGCGTCCGGCTGCCAGGTGCGCAGGCGCAGCTCGGCGCCCAGGGCCACGAAGAGCAGGGAGAAGAAGGGGCCGTTGCGGGTCAGCAGGGCCCATTCGCCCCCCAGCAGCGGGCCATAGGAGCCGCCGATCAGGGCCAGTCCGTAGAGCAGGGCGCCCAGCAGCAGGGCCAGTCTCGGCAGGCGGGCCCGCTGGCAGAGCCCCAGGATCAGCACCGCCACCATCAGGGCGGGCAGGAACCAGAGGTGGATCATGCCGCCCACCCACCAGACGTTGAGCGGATCCCCCAGCTGCATCTGCCACTGGCCCGCCATGGCGGGCAGGTAGCCCTCCCTCACCGCCGCGACCGGATTGAAGGGCACCAGCAGATAGAGCAGGCTCCAGGCCAGCCAGAGCCCCAGCAGGGGGCGGCAGTAGCGCAGCGCGACCGTCAGTGGGTGACCCGCGGCGAGGGCGGGTTGCAGGAAGTAACCGGCGCACAGGAAGAAGAGCGGCACAGCGAAGCGGCAGAGCTGGTTGATGACGGCCCCGAGCAGGGGGTAGGGCGTGCCGTCCCACAGGGCGGGGTCGAAGGGGTTGCTGAAGGGGGAGAGATGAATGGTCATCACGGCCAGGATGGCCACCACTCGCCCGCATTCGATGCTGGAGATGCGCATGATTCCTCGCGGTGTTCGGGATCTGGGCGCACCCTATCAGCCGCAGGCGACCCCCATCCAGCCGCCAGGCCGCCAACTGTGACCCCGCTCGTGAGCGGTTACCCTTTGTTACCTCGGCCGACGGGGTGTTACTCCGTGGATGCCGGTCGCGGGCTGCGGCTCAGAGCAGGGCCACCAGTACCGTGGTCAGGGCGCTCAGCAGCAGCAGGGCGATGCCGCGACCGGCGGGGCCGTGCAGCTTGTTCCACATCAGCAGGCTGGTGAGGGCCAGCAGCAGCATGGCCAGCGCCGCCAGATCCCCGAACAGCTGCCAGGAGAGGCCGGTGCCCATGCCGCGGTGCAGCCGGTTGAGGCTGGCGGCGAAGTTGGCCTGCTGCAGCTCGGTGCGCACCAGCAGGGTGCCTTCCACATAGCTGGCGGCCACGCTCTGGCTGAGGGTGACGCCGCGCAGCTCCCAGCGGGCCGGCAGGGTGAGGGGGCCGGATGGAGTGGGCAGGGTCTGGGGCGGAGTGATCTGGGGTCGCCCCTCCTCGAATACCTCCGCATAGCGTTGTTGCAGCAGGGCCTTCAGTTCATCCGGGCTGGCCAGCGGCGTGCTCAGCACTATCTCCTCGCTGGATTTCCCGGTGTGGGGGCCCGGCAGGGGCAGCACGGCCCTGTGTTGCAGCCAGAGGCCGGTGAGGCCGTAGAGCAGCATCAGGGTGAGGGTGGCAAAGCCGGCCCAGGCGTGGATGCGGCGCACCCACTTGTTGTTGTGCAGGGGGAGTCTTCTGGGTGTCATTGCTCGTGTGTCACAGAGAGCCTGGCCAGCGAAAGGCTGGCCAGGGGAGGGGAGAGTCAGAAACGGTAGGCGGCGGTCAGGTGCAGCTGACGGGGCGTGCCCGGCATGATCTGGGCCGCGCTGGTGGCGCTGACGAAGTAGTCGTGATCGGTCAGGTTCTCCACGCTCAGCTGGGCTTCCCACTGGGGCCAGCGGTAGCCGGCACGGGCGTCGAAGCGGGCGTAACCGGGCAAGGTGGTAGTGTTGGCGTTGTCGGCGAAGCGATCCCCCACCGCCGTCACCCCGGTCTCGCCGAACCAGCCCTGCTGGCCGCTCTGGTAGCCGGCGAACAGCTGGCCGTTCTGGCGGGAGACGTTCATCGGCCGCTTGCCTTGCAGGTCCGCGTCTGCCTTGACCTGCTCGGCATCCTGGATGGCGATGCCGCCGCGCAGATAGATCTCGTCGGTCAGCTGGGCACGGGCGCTCAGCTCGATGCCGTCGGTGCGCTGCAGACCGGTGAGGATCACCCGGGTGGGATCCAGCGGATCCTTGCTGCGCTTGTTGTACATCTCCAGCCGGTAGAGGGAGAGGGTGGTGGCGAGGCGGCCGTTCAGCCAGTCGCTCTTCACGCCCCCTTCATAGAGCCGGGTGTGCTGGGGATCCAGCTGGTTGTTCTTGTCCCCCGGGGTGATGCCGATAAGCTCCCCGCCCACCGGGGTGAAGGTCTTGCTGTAGGAGGTGTAGAAGGCGTGCTCCTCGATGGGGTTCCAAACCAGGCCCAGGCGCGGGCTCAGGCTGGTGACCGAGAGGGTCTCCTCCTTGTCGAGGTCGTTGCGGCGGCTGGTGACGGTGAAGTCATCCCGGCGCAGACCCGTCAGCAGGTGCCAGTCGCCCAGGCTGAGCTGATCCTGCACGTAGAGGCCATAGCCGCGCACCCTGTGATGGGCGTCGCTGGAGAGCTTCATGGCGCCGTCATAGGTGGGCAGGGAGCCCGGATCGTAGAGATCGCCCGGCGGGATCGGGCTGGCGTTCTGGTAGAGCTTGGGGGTGCGATCCTGCCAGCCCTGCTCCAGGCCCACCAGCAGACGATGGGCGATGGGGCCGGTTTGCAGCTGGCCTTCCGCCTCGGTGTTGCTGGTGAGGCTGCTGGCCTTGAGATCCTGCTGCCAGCGGGCTCGGGTCACCTTGTCACCCTTGACGCTGGTGACATAGGTGTTGTCGAACTGGCTGTCGAGGGTGGTGTAGCCGAGCTGCTGGCGCAGCTGCCACTGATCGTTGAGGTCCCAGGTGAAGCGGGAGCGGGTGGACTGGGCCAGGTCGTCGATGAAGTCGCGGCGGGTGTCGCTGTAGACGCTCTCGATGGGCACGTCGGCCGGGCGACCATCGACGCCGGGAATGCCGCGATCCGGGGTGCGATCGTGCTCGTTGCGCTCGTACTGCACCAGCCAGTTCAGGGTGTCGGTGATCTCCCAGTTGACGGAGGGGGCCAGCAGGGTACGCTTGCTGGTCACATCGTCGCGAAAGCTCTCCTTGTCCTCCTGGGCCAGGTTCAGGCGCACCTGTACACGCTCTCCTGCCTCGCCGTTGAGATCGGCGGCGAAGCGTCGGCTGTCGAAGCTGCCGACCCGGGCGCTGATGCTGGAGGCCTGCCCTTTCTGGGGGACCTTGCTGACCCGGTTGACGATGCCGCCCGTGCTGCCACGGCCGTAGAGCACGGCGGCGGGGCCCTTGAGCACCTCGACCCGCTCGATGTTGCCAAGGTCGCGGGTGTACTGCATGTCGTCGCGCAGGCCGTCGAGGTAGAAGTCGTTGCTGGCGCTGAAACCGCGGATGGTGACGCCGTCGAAACGGGTGTCACCGCTGGCGTTGACGCCGGGGATACCGGTCAGGGCTTCACTCAGGGTGGGCTGGCCGAAGGCGGTCAGCTCGCTTGACTTGACGCTCTCGATGCTCTGGGGCACCAGCTTGGCCGGGGTGGCGGTACGGGTCGCGGTGGCGACCTCTTCATGTTGGCTGCGTTTGCCGACCACGGTCAGGGTTTCGTCTTCGGCGCGGGGGCTGGTGCAAACCGCCAGCAAGGCGACGCCCAGCAGGGCGCGCGGGGGGTTGGAATGGTTCATCTGGGTGTGACTCTTTGTCGACCAATCGGCCTGAACTTGTTGATTTATTTGTAATTATTGATTTCTCTCATCGCGAGAGGTTGCTAATGATATTGATTTTCATTTGCCTTGCAAGGAGAAGATGCAAGAAAAAGAGATCATTGGCGGGCAGGCTCTGAGGGTGGCTGGAGCCTTGGGGGAAAAGGCCGGGGGAGCCTTGGTTCGGTTCGGGGGGGAGGCTACCATGGTGGCCTCGCGCCTTGGCGCACCATCCGGAACACACAGGGAGAGAAACATGGTCGAGATCATCAGGGCGGATCTGCACAACCCTCGTCACGGCGAGGCGCTGATCGCGATGCTGGACGCATACGCCAGGGACGAGATGGGGGGCGGCAGTGCGCTGGCGAACGAGGTGAAGGCGAATCTGGCCAATGCCCTGGCCGCGCGCCCCGGTGCCCACGTGCTGCTGGCCTGGGTCGATGGGGAGCCCGCTGGCGTTGCCACCTGCTTCGAGGGCTTCTCGACCTTCGCCTGCCAGCCGCTGCTCAATATCCACGATCTGGCGGTGCACCCGGCCCAGCGCGGCCGCGGCATCGGCAAGCGGCTGCTGGCGGAGGCGGAGCGACTCGCCCGGGAGCTCGGTTGCTGCAAGCTGACCCTGGAGGTGCTGGAGGGCAACAAGGTGGCCCAGGCCGCCTACAAGGCGAGCGGTTTTGCGGGCTATGAGCTCATTCCCGAGGTGGGCCGGGCCCTGTTCTGGCAGAAGAAGCTCTGAGCCGCAGTGACAATGCGATCTCGCCAAATGAAAAACGGCGCGCAGAGGGTTCTGCGCGCCGTTTTTTTGGGTTCAGCTTGGGGCCGACTTAGAAGTCGTAGCGGGCCGCCAGCTGGAAGTCATCCTTGGTGTTCAGCTTGCCGCTGTCATTGCTGTCGAGGTTGTTGATGCGGTACTCGCCGATGACGCGCAGGTTCTTGTTGAACTTGTACTGGGCACCCAGGGTGTAGTAGTCGATGGAGTCGTAGTCGGACTTGCCGCTCTGCTCCACCTTCTGCTTGTTCCACAGGGCCATCAGGCCGAAGCCGTTCTCGAAGTTGTAGCCCAGCGCCCCTTCCCAGCCGGTGTGATCCTTGCCGGTGGCCAGGAAGTCGCTGCCGTCGGCATAGCTCAGGGCGGCGTAGACGGCCTTGTTGTCGTACTTGGCGGAAAGCAGCCACAGCTTGGCATCCTCTTCACCGCTCTTGTCGCGGATCCCCACGTTGTAGGCGGTACCCAGGGCCAGGTTGAACGGGAAGGTATAGGCCAGGGCGGCGCCGTAGGCGGCATCGCTGTCCTTGCTGGTGGTCTCTTCGGTGTCACCGCCGTCGAACTTGTAGCTGGTGTCTACCTGGAAGCCGTTGAACAGGCCGGAGTACTTCAGCACCGAGCCGGCACGGTTGGTGGCGAAGGTGTCGGTCTTGGCGCCCAGCGCCTCGTTGCCGTAGCCGTCGGAGAGGGAGACATCGGTCCAGTCAGCCAGGAAACCCGGGGCCCCCTTCTGGCGACCGAAGGTGACGTTGCCCCAGTCGGCACCCACCCCGGCGAAGGCCAGACGGGTGCGCATGTTGTCGGAGTTTTCGCTGACGGTCTTCTCGCTGTCGTTGATGTACATCTGCAGCTCGTACTGGGCCAGCGCCTTGAGACCCGGGTTGATCTCGCTCTCTGCCTTGGCACCCAGGCGGACAAACTGGTTGGCACCCTGCTTGTCGCTGTACTCGTTCTTGATGTCACCGTTGGCATCCAGCTCCTTCTTCTCGCCGAAGAACTGGCCGGCGTAGATGCGACCGTAGAGGTCGAGCAGGGTGCTTTCGTTCTTGTAGACTTCGACGGCTTGGGCCTGGAAGGCGGCGGTGAGAGCCAATGTCACTACTGTGAGCTTTTTCATCATGATCCCTTGTGTTGCAAGCTGCTGTTTTAAAAGACGGGGCCATGCTAGAAGCGGCAGATGACGGCAGGGTGACGATGCGGTGAACAAGCCGTGGCAGTTTGGTGTCAATTGGATGAAAGTCCGCGATTTATATGGCTGGCCGCCACTTTTACGCGCAAAGGTTTGCCCTTGTGATAGAATGCCGCCCGTTTTCGAGCTCCTAAGGTTGGATATGCGATGAGACGTGAACTGGCAATCGAATTTTCCCGAGTGACGGAAGCGGCTGCACTGGCCGGCTACAAGTGGCTCGGACGTGGTGACAAGAATATCGCCGATGGCGCGGCCGTGGCGGCCATGCGCCACATCCTCAATCAGATCCAGATCGATGGCGAGATTGTGATCGGCGAAGGGGAGATCGACGAAGCTCCCATGCTCTACATCGGCGAGAAGGTGGGCACGGGTCAGGGCGACGCCGTGGACATCGCGGTCGACCCCATCGAGGGAACCCGCATGACCGCCATGGGTCAGGCCAATGCCCTGGCCGTGCTGGCGGTGGGCGACAAGGGCTCCTTCCTCAAGGCCCCCGACATGTACATGGAGAAGCTGATCGTGGGCCCCAAGGCGAGAGGCGCCATCGATCTCGATCAGGCCCTGGAGCTGAACCTCAAGGCCGTGGCCAAGGCGCTCGGCAAGCCCCTCTCCCGTCTGACCGTCATCACCCTGGCCAAGCCACGTCATGACAAGGCGATCAAGGAGATGCAGGGGCTGGGGGTGCGGGTGTTCGCCATTCCCGACGGCGACGTGGCGGCCTCCATCCTCACCTGTCTGCCGGACAGCGAAGTGGACATGCTCTACGGCATCGGTGGCGCCCCGGAAGGGGTGATCTCCGCCGCGGTGATCCGCGCCCTGGACGGCGACATGCAGGCCCGCCTGATCCCCCGTCACCAGGTCAAGGGTGACAGCCCCGAGGTGCGCGCCCTGGGTGAACAGGAGATCGCCCGCTGCGAGGAGCTGGGCATCGACGTGAGCAAGGTGCTCAAGCTCGAAGATCTGGCCAAGAATGACAACGTCATCTTCTCGGCCACCGGCATCACCAAGGGTGACCTGCTGGAAGGGATCACCAGCGACGGCGTCATGGCCACCACCGAGACCCTGCTGATCCGCGGCAAATCGCGCACCATTCGCCGCATCAAGTCGATCCACTTCCTGGATCGTAAAGACAGCGTGGTACGTGACATCATCCTGTAAGCAGGAGAATGGCTGTGGCGGCAAGTCACGAACTCTCATGCCGTCGTAACGAGTCGATCCACTTCCTGGATCGCAAGGACAGCGTGGTACGCGACATCATCCTGTGATGCGCTGACTCCCGCAGCAAAAAGCCCGGCACTGCCGGGCTTTTTGCGCTCTGCAGAGCGCCAGGGTGCCCGGGCAGGGATAAGGCTTAGGAGAAACCGGACTCCTTGCTACACTGCGGTGCCATACAGAGGAAAAATCACATGGAATGTCGTCAGGGATGCGGTGCCTGCTGCATCGCCCCCAGCATCAGCAGTGCCATTCCCGGCATGCCGGACGGCAAACCGGCCGGGGTGCCCTGTGTGCAGCTCGATGCGCACCTGGGGTGCAAGATCTTCGGTCAGCCGGAGCGCCCGGCGGTGTGCGGCGGCTTTCAGCCCATGGCGGACGTGTGCGGCTCCCATCGCCAGGAGGCCATCTGGCTGATCGGCGAGCTGGAGCGGCTGACGGCCTGAGCCCTTGACCCTCTCCCTCAGGGAGAAGGGGGGCTTGTACCCCCTCATCCCCGACCCTTCTCCCGCGAGGGGAGAAGGGAGAGCCGCCATTCGGCGCCATCCCAATAAAAAGAGGCCGCAATTGCGGCCTCTTTTTGTTCCGTGACGGGCAAGGGTCAGACGTCCGCCAGTTGCAGAGCCTGACGGTAATACTCGTTGGCCTTGTTGGTGAGCCTGCGCTTGTCCATCACCTGGCCGAGGGCGTGGTAGAGGGCGGCATCCGGTGCCTTCGCCACCTCCTGCTCCAGCAGGCGCTGGGCTTCGTCCAGCTGACCGGCCAGCAGGCAGACCCGTGCCAGCGCCGCTTCGGCACCGGGCTGATCCTGGATCTTTCTGAGCAGGGCCAGCATGGGCTGGTAGTCGTCCAGCTTGAGCCTGGGCAGGCGGGCAAACAGCTCGGGGGTGGGATCCTTGCGCAGGGCCTCCAGCCAGAGATCGGCGGCCTCGGCATCGGCGCCCAGCCGGCGCAGGTGATCTCCGTAGCTGGCCAGCAGCACGGGCTCCTGGCGCAGCTTGCGGGGCATCCCCTGCCAGACCGGGCGCAGGGTCTCCAGCGCACCGCTGGCGGCCTCCAGCCGGCCGGTCCAGGCCTGGTGCAGCAGGGCCTCCTCCTGCTGGGCCGTCAGTTTGCCCACCTTGCGCAGGGCCGGGGCGAGATCGATCAGGGCCGTCCAGTCCTCACGGGCTAGGTACACCTGACGCAGCTGATCCAGCACCATGGGGTGACGTGGATGCAGGGCATAGATGGATTCGAGGCGGCCGAGGGCGCTGTCGTACTGGCCCTGCTCGATCTGCAGCTGGGTCTGGATCAGGGTCAGTGCCAGCTCCGCCTTGGGGTTCTCTTCCTGGGCTTTCTGCAGGTAGTGGTCCCGGCGCACGTCATCGCCACGGGCCTGGGCCACCCGGGCGGCGCTCAGGTAGTTGAGCAGCGGGGTGTCGCTGTTGTCGGCGCCCTTGATGAGCAGCTTCTCGGCCTGGTTGTAGTGCCCCTCGGCCATGGCCAGGGTGGCGTTGACGGTTTGCAGGTTCGCCTTGCGGCGACGGCGGGAACCGAACCAGCCTTGCGTCTTGCGGCGCAGGCCGAACACCCGGCCGAGCAGCCACTCGACGATGAGCAGGGCGCCGTAGAACAGCACCGCCAGGATCACCGCGCTGGTGACTGAGGACTCCACCGTGTAGTTGCCGAGCGAGATGAGCACATAACCCTTGTTACCTGAGGCTTCGGGACCGAAGACGAGGCCCGTCACCATGACGGCGACTATGACGATCAGACGAATCATGGTCTCCTCCTCAGTTGCCGGCCAGGATGCGTTGCAGGCGCTCGGTCAGCACCTGCTCCAGCATGGCCTGGGTCTTGAACTGATCCGGATAGTCGAACTGGATCTGCTCCCCTTTGAGCTTGTCGAGCTCGGTCTGCATGTAGTGGGTGGCGCTGTTTTCAGTGTCGAAGTATTGGGTCAGCCAGCGCTGGGCCTTCTCCAGGCTGTCGGTGTAGAGCGCCTGCTGCTCCCGATAGACGGCGAGCTGGGCCTGCAGCAGCTTGGTCTTGAGGTTCTCCCGCAGGAAGATCTCCTGCTGCGGGGAGAGCAGGGCCTCCACGGCGCCGTCGCGGCGGCGGATGGTGATGAAGTTCTCGGTGAACTTGACCCAGTTCTTCTTGAGATTGCTCTGCCACTCGTCCGGGTTGGTGCTGACGGTCTGGTCGGGCTCGCTCTTGGCTTCGGGCATGCTGACGGTGGAGAGGGGCAGCAGCTCGATCTGATCGGAGAGGGCGGCCAGCTTCAGGGTCAGCCCCTCGCGATCGACCCGCGGCATCCCCTTGAGCTGGGCGATGTCTTCCGCCAGCGCCTTGCGAATGGGCATCAGGCTGGGATCGTTGAGCGCCTTGATTCGCTCGTCGGCATTGCCGAGCAAGGTGATGGCGGAGATAAGGTCGTGTTCGAGCCACAGCTTGCGGCCCGCCATGCGGACCAGGTATTCGGATTCGGCCAGCATCCAGTCGTTGGGCCTCTTGTCGTCGAGATCCAGCACCTTGGTCTGCAGGGCGCCCAGGGCCTCCTGCAACTGCTGCTGGCTCTTGCCGAGGGCGCCGATCTGTTCGGCATCCTTGCTGCTGCTCTGCTCCAGCTTGCCCATGACCTCGGCCAGCTGCTGCTTGAGGGCGCCTATCTCCCCCTGCTGGGTGACGGCATTCTTGTGGCCGTGCAGGTAGAGGCCGCCGGTCAGCCCTAGGGCCAGCAGGATTGCGATGCCGCCGAGCACGGCGCCGGAGCCGCCTTTCTTGCCGGCAGGGGCCTTCTGGCCTGGCTTGTTGTTGTCGGCCACGGGGGCCGCGGCACTCGGCTGGACTTCTTGCTGTTCAGTCATTCCATCTTCCTCAGTTCCAGGGCGGCCACCAGAGCCTGGTTGGATGCACCTTGGGCAATCACGATACGGGTAAAACCAGCTCCCTCGGCCATCTCGGCCACCCGGGGACTGGGCACCACCAGCAGGCGGTCATGGAGCCAGGGGTGCTGCGGGCCGGGCACCAGGGCCAGCAACCGCTGCAGCAGTTCACCGCTGGTGATGAGCAGGCTGTCGAGGCCGGCCGCCTGCCAGCGGCGGGTCAATGCGTCCCCGTCAAGATCGGGGTAGTGGCGCTCGTAGGTGGCACAATAGTGCACCAGTGCGCCGCGTGAGGCCAGCGTCCGGGCGATGAGATCCCGCCCGTCGTTGCCGCGCAGGATCAGTACCCGCTTGCCGTTCACCTGTTGCAGGCCGGGCAGGGCCAGCAGGCCTTCGCTGCGGGGATCGTCCGGGCGCAGCGCCTGGATGCCCGCCTCGGCGAAGGCGTCCGCGCTGGCCTGGCCGACCGCAAAGTACTCAATATGTGGCCAGGTCTGACCAGTTTGCAACAGAAAATGATGAGCAAAATGAACTGCATGCACGCTGACGGCGATAACGAGGTCGGCATTTTGCAGCATGTCAGCCAGGCGGGGGAGGTCGCTGCCCGCCACGGTTTCCAGCAGCGGGCAGCAGAGCGGTGCGTGGCCCTGCTGGCGCAGCAGTGTCGCCAGCTCGGCGGCCTGGGCGGCCGGGCGCACCACCAAGGGGACCATCAGATCTTCCCCATCGCCAGGGACCGGATGACCAACCGGTCCGCGCTCATGCCCGGTAGACCTCGGCCAGGATGGCATCGGCCCCGTAGGCCAGCAGGCGCCGGGCCAGCCGCTCCCCCAGGGCCTCGCCCTCGGCCAGGGGCCCGCGGATCTCGTCGCGGATGACCCGGGTGCCGTCCGGGCTGCCCACCAGGCCGCGCAGCCAGACTTCCTCCCCCTGCACCAGGGCATAGGCTCCGATGGGGACCTGGCAGCCCCCCTGCAGGGCGCGGTTCATGGCCCGCTCGGTCAGCACCCGGATGCGGGTCTCGGCGTGCTCCAGCGGCGCCAGCAGGGCGTGCAGCTCAACATCGTCCAGGCGGCATTCGATGCCAACCGCCCCCTGGCCGTTGGCGGGCAGGCTCTGCTCCGGCTCGATGAAGGCGGCGATGCGATGGGCCATCTCCAGCCGTTTCAGGCCGGCGGCGGCGAGGATGATGGCGTCGTAGTCACCGGCGTCCAGCTTGGCGAGGCGGGTGTTGACGTTGCCGCGCAGGTCGCGGATCACCAGGTCCGGGCGGGCGGCCCGCAGCTGGCACTGGCGGCGCAGGCTGGAGGTGCCGACCACGGCCCCCTGGGGCAGCTCGTCTATCTGGCTGAAACGGTTGGAGACGAAGGCATCGCGCGGGTCTTCCCGCTCGCAGATGGTGTGCAGGCCAAGCCCCTCGGGAAACTCCACCGGCACGTCTTTCATGGAGTGGACCGCGATGTCGGCCCGCCCCTCCAGCATGGCAGTCTCCAGCTCCTTGACGAACAGCCCCTTGCCACCGACCTTGGCGAGCGGGGTATCCAGGATCTTGTCACCCTGGGTGCTCATGGGCACCAGTTCGACCTGCAGATCGGGATGGAGTGCCTCCAGCCGATCTTTCACAAAGTTGGCCTGCCACAGGGCCAGTGGGCTCTTGCGAGTGGCGATTCTCAGGGTTCGGGCTGCCATATCAATCAGTTGTTTCATCTTTAGAGAGGAAAACGATCTTACCACCCTTTGCAGGGGCTTTCATGGCGCAGCCCGCAAAAGCGGGGCCAAGCTCAAAAACAGTGGCCGAAATTAATTTTCATTCCGCCTGGAATTGATTTTAATATATTGAAATTAAAGTGTTTTATTGCTTTCCAATGATACCTTTGCGAGACCGCCCAGAAATAATCCGGTGATTGTGTGCGGGCTTGTTTACCACTGCTGTTTGCATTGTTAACATGATCACACTTTTTTGACGTCTCCCCGTTTTGGTGCGTCATTTCTATCCCCGATAGGTAGGGCATTGCTGGTAAAACTCGACACGCTGGTGGCGCGCTACGACGAACTCAATCGTCTCAAGACGCAACGGGCGCTGGATCTCATGAGTCGCTACGGGCAGCAGGTTTTCCACCTGCTGCCCGTCATGCTGCACTTCAACCATCCCCTGCTGCCCGGTTATGTGGCAGGGGACGTGCCTCATGGCATCTGGAGTTTCGTCGCCAACGACGCCCAGCAGGCCTTCATCCAGGATCTCTGCCAGAACGCCAACTGCCAGGGGGGGCTCAGCACCCACGACAAGTCGATCCAGGGCCTCTACTCCATGGGGAGCACCTCCTCCATCGGCCAGTGTTGCCACTCGGATCTCGACATCTGGGTCTGCCACGTGGCCGGCCTGTCCCAGGATCGCCTCGCCCTGCTGGAGCAGAAGTGCCAGCACCTCTCCCTCTGGGCGGAGCAGCGGGGGGTCGATCTCAACTTCTTCCTGATCCCCGAGGACAAGTTCCGCCAGCGCAACGATGCCCAGATGCAGGGGGAGAGCTGCGGCAGCGCCCAGCACCTGCTGCTGCTCGACGAGTTCTATCGCAGCGCCATGCACATCGCCGGCAAGCGGCTGCTCTGGTATCTGGTACCGAGCGACTATGACGATCACTACGACGACTATGTGAAGGGCCTGTTTGCCCACGGCAAGCTGAGCCAGGATGACTGGCTCGATCTCGGCGGCTTCAACCGCATTCCGGCCGAGGAGTACTTCGGCTCCGCCCTCTGGCAGCTCTACAAGGGCATCGACTCCCCCTACAAGGCGGTGCTCAAGTCGGTGCTGATGGAGGCCTACTCCCACGAGTATCCCAACACCCGGCTGCTGTCGGTGACCAGCCGCGACTGGTTCCAGCACAATGAGGGGATGCACTACCGCCTCGACAACTACTGCCTGATGCTGGACAAGGTGACGAACTACCTCAAGTCCATCGGCGACATGCAGCGCCTCGATCTGGTGCGCCGCTGTTTCTACCTCAAGGTGTGTGACGGCCTGAGCCATCCCAAGGAAGATCACTCCCCGGACTGGCGCCGGGAGCAGATGGCCCAGCTGGTGGCCTACTGGGGCTGGAGCCCGGAGCGGCTTTACCACCTGGATCACCGTCAGGAGTGGAAGGTGGAGGACGTCAAGGTGGCTTACGCCGAGTTGCTGGAGGCCCTGATGCAGAGCTACCGCAACCTCATCCAGTTCGCCCGGCGCAACAACATCAGCGAGTCCATCAACCCGGAAGACATCGGCATTTTGTCGCGCAAGCTCTATGCCGCGTTCGAGAGCCTGCCGGGCAAGGTGCAGCGCATCAACCTCAAGATAGCGCCGGATCTCGGCGAGCCGGACCTCAGCCTGGTGCAGGTGCCCCATGGCCGCCTGAACCGTGCCGGCTGGTATCTCTACAAGCATTCCCTCGAGCCCGCCGACATCATAGGCCGGGCGCCGCTCGAATATAACGGCTACATCAGCAAGCTGGTGGCCTGGGCCTATTTCAACGGCCTGCTGACCCCCCAGTCCCGGGTGCACCTGTTCAACCAGGGCTCGGATCTGCACATCGACAACCTGCACCAGTTCTGCCGCGATCTGTCCGGGACCTTCCCGGTCAAGTACCCGCGCGCCACCAACCTGGCCCTGAGCCGGCCGTGCGAGATCCGCCAGCTCTCCATCTTCCTGAACCTGGAGACGGACCCGTCCAGCCACTGGGTGGGGCAGGTGATCGAGTTTGACGCCAACGCCGCGGACGTCTTCTCGTTCGGTCGCAACCAGGAGTGTCTGGTAGGATCGGTGGATCTGGTCTATCGCAATTCCTGGAGCGAGATCCGCACCCTGCACTTCCAGGGGGAGGAGGCGGTGGTGGACGCCCTCACCACCATACTCGGCAAGATGCACCAGGATGCCGCCGCCCCCGAGATGATAGAGGTGTTCTGCTACAGCCAGCACTTCCGCTCCTTGGTGCGCACCCGCTTCCAGCAGCTGGTGGCCGAGTGCATCGAGCTGCGCCTTGCCCGGGACAAGCAGCAGCTGGTCAAGACCCTGGCGCTCGGCAAGGAGAAGTACGGCATCTTCTTCGAGCGGCGCGGGGTGTCGGTCAAGAAGCTGGAGAACGCCATCGACTTCTACCGCCACATCTCCCACAACAAGCTGGATCACCTGCCGCTGCGCCTCGACAAGACCCACAGCCAGCACCTGCCCGGCATCGTCGACGCCTACGCCAGCGAAGGGCTGGTGCAGTTCTTCTTCGATACCCGGGATGCGGGCACCAACATCTATATCCTGGACGAGGCGAACCGGGTGGAGATCTACCAGCACTTCGCCGGCAACAAGGACGAGCTGGTGCAAGGGGTGAACCGCTTCTACACCTCGGGCCACGAGCGGTTCAGCAATGCGGGCCAGTTCAGCAACTTCAACCTGCCCCAGTACTACGAGATCGTGCAGGTGGGCGACAAGCTGGAGGTGATCCCCTACCGCAGCCAGAACCCGCAGCGGGACAATCCGGGGGCGGCCCGGGAAGTGGGGTGATGAATGCGGGGTGAGGAGCCACGCATCGCCATAAGGGATAAAAGCAAACGGCCTGCATGATGCAGGCCGTTGTCGTATTTGGGGGGGCTGTCAGGCGCTTAGGCGGGCCAGCAGCCAGCGACGGATGTCGTCGAGCTGGGGGCGGCAGATCTCGTGGCGCATGGGGTACTCGTGCCATTCGGGGCTGAGTCCCGCCGCTTCCAGCCGGTTCTTGGCGTCCCAACCCATGGAGAGGCTCACCACGTCGTCGTAGATGCCGTGCATGTAGCAGATGGGCAGGTCGCGGGCGGCCTCGCTCATCTCCCCCAGCAGGGTATCGGGGGCCGCCAGGTAGGTGGACATGCAGAGCAGGCCTGCCAGGGGCACCGGATAGCGCAGGGCGGTCTCGGCGGCGATGACGCCCCCCTGGGAGAAGCCGGCCAGCACGATGCGCTCGGGGGCGAAGCCTTCGGTCACCAGCCGATCCAGCAGGGCCGCGATCCGGGTGGACGATTCGTGCACATGGGAGGCCACGGCGCGATCCGCCGGGTCCTCGAAGCTCTTGATGTCGTACCAGCCGCGCATCCGGTAGCCCATGTTGATGGTGATGGGCCGCTCGGGCGCGTCTGGCAGCAGGTGGCGGATGGGCAGGTCGGCGGGCAGGGCCAGCGCCTCCACCAGGGGGGCGAGGCCGGCGCCTGAGTCACCCAGCCCGTGCAGCCACACTACCGCATGGCGGGCACCCTGGGGGTGCAGGTCGATCATGGGAAGACCACGGGCTCACCGGCCTGGCTGGTACAGGCCCGGGTCAGCAGAGTCTTGAGCTCGTCGCCGAAGCGGTTGTCGATCCAGCTGTCGCCGCGCAGCTCGAAGTGGAAGCCGTTCTCCCGGGTGGCGACCCAGATCTGGTGCAGGGGTTCCTGCTTGTTGATGATGACCTTGGTCTTGTTCTCGAAACTCAGGGTCAGCACGCCACCGGCCCGTTCGCAGTCGATATCCGGATACCCCTCGTCGATGACGTCTTCCACATACTGGAAAAAGGCGTCGGTCAGGGCGTGATACTCGTGATCCTTCATCGGTTTATCCTGTTGCTTTTAACAATGTGAGTGCGATTATAGAGGGCCAAAAATTTTTTCGCAGCGAACCATTATGATTACCCAGTTCACCAAGTGCCTGTTTGCCGCGTCGCTGTCGCTCGGGTTGGCCGCCTGTGGCCTGACGGGGCCGCTCTACATGCCGCCGGCCGAACAGAGCGCGCCTGCCGAGCAGGCACCGGCACAGCCCAAGACAGAGAGTACACCGCAAGCCGTCTCGCCTGCGACCGCCAAACCGGCCTCAGAGGCCGCGCCGCAATAATCTAGGAAGGAACCGCCCCCTTGGATCACTTTAACTACGACGCAGACGGTCAGCTTCAGGCCGAACAGCTTCCCCTGCAACGGCTTGCCGAGCAGTACGGCACACCGCTCTATGTCTATTCCCGCGCCACCCTGGAACGCCACTGGCACGCCTTCGACCAGGCGGCGGGCGACATCCCCCACCTGATCTGCTACGCGGTCAAGGCCAACTCCAACCTTGCCCTGCTCAACCTGCTGGCGCGCCTCGGCTCGGGCTTTGACATCGTCTCCGGCGGGGAGCTGTCACGGGTGCTGGCGGCGGGCGGTGATCCGGCCAAGGTGGTCTTCTCCGGCGTCGCCAAGAGCGAGGCCGAGATGCGCCTCGCGCTGGAAAAAGAGATCCTCTGCTTCAACCTGGAGTCGGAAGCCGAGCTGGAGCGCCTGAACCGGGTCGCTGGCAGCATGGGCAAGAAGGCGCGGGTCTCGGTGCGGGTCAACCCCGATATCGACGCCGGCACGCATCCCTACATCTCCACCGGCCTCAAGCAGAACAAGTTCGGCATCCCCATCGAGCAGGCGCCCGCCATCTACCGCAAGGCGGCGGCCATGGCCCACATCGAGATCAAGGGGGTGGATTGCCATATCGGGTCCCAGCTCACCGAGCTCAATCCCTTTATGGAGGCGGCGGACAAGCTGCTGAGGCTCATCGACGAGCTGGCGGCGGAAGGCATCCACATTCACCACCTGGACGTGGGCGGGGGCCTGGGGGTCAACTACGGCGCCGAACAGCCGCCGCACCCCACCGAGTACGCCGAGGCGCTCAAGCAGAAGCTGGCGGGCCGGGATCTGACCCTGCTGTTCGAGCCGGGTCGCGCCATCGTCGCCAACGCCGGCGTGCTGCTGACCCGGGTGGAATTCCTGAAGCCCGGCGAGACCCGCAACTTCGCCCTGATCGACGCCGGCATGAACGATCTGCTGCGCCCCTCCCTCTACGGCGCTTGGATGAACATCATCGAGGTGGACAGCCGCGCGGCTCACGAGAAGGCGCTGTACGACGTGGTGGGCCCGGTGTGCGAGACCGGCGACTTCCTCGGCAAGGAGCGCACCCTGGCGATCGCCGAGGGCTCCCTGCTGGCGGTGCGTTCCGCCGGGGCCTACGGCTTCACCATGTCCTCCAACTACAACACCCGTCCCCGTGCGGCCGAGGTGCTGGTGGACGGCGACCAGGCCCACCTCATCCGGGAGCGCGAGCAGTTGGCCGATCTCTGGCGCGGCGAACACCTGCTGCCTTGATCGATATGGATTTTCTGCGTTCCTCCATGTGAGAGCGTGATTAACGGTGAGACAGGAACGCGCGATGTTGATTGAGTTTTCCAAAATGCACGGCCTGGGGAACGACTTCATGGTGGTGGACGGCGTCACCCAGAAGGTGTTCTTCAGCAGCGACATCATCAAGAAGCTGGCGGATCGCCACTTCGGCATCGGCTTCGACCAGCTGCTGCTGGTGGAGCCGCCCTATGATCCCGAGCTCGACTTCCACTACCGCATCTTCAATGCGGACGGCAGCGAGGTGGAGCAGTGCGGGAACGGGGCCCGCTGCTTCGCCCGCTTCGTGCGCCTCAAGGGGCTGGTCAACCGGGATCGCATCGCGGTCAGCACGGCCCGTGGCCGCATCACATTGCAGCTGGAGGGGGAGAACCAGGTCACGGTGAACATGGGGGTACCCCAGTTCGAGCCGGGCAAGATCCCGTTCCGGGCCCAGAAGGCGGAGAAGACCTACCTGCTGCGGGCCCAGGAGCACACTGTGATGTGCGGCGCCGTCTCCATGGGCAATCCCCACTGCGTCATCGAGGTGCCCTCGGTGGCGGACGCCCCGGTGGAGACCCTGGGGCCCATCATGGAGCGCCACGAACGCTTCCCCGAGCGGGTCAACGTCGGCTTCATGGAGATGGTCAGCGCCAGCGAAATCAAGCTGCGGGTGTTCGAGCGCGGGGTGGGGGAGACGCTCGCCTGCGGCACCGGGGCCTGCGCGGCCGTGGTGGTCGGCATCAGCCAGGGCAAGCTCAAGGAGCGGGTCACCGTCACCCTGCCGGGGGGCAAGCTGACCATCGCTTGGAAGGGACCGGGCCAGCCCGTCTACATGACGGGACCGGCCGAGCACGTGTTCGACGGCCAGATAGAGTTATAGCGAGCGAGCCGGGGCAACCCGGCTCCAACAACGGATCATATCGGGGCCCTTGGCCCCTTTTTCGGATGGATCAACCAAGTTATGAGCGAACTCAAACGGCAGGAATCACTGGTGGATGAAGCCACAGTGCTGGAGTACCTGGCCCGTTACCCCGAGTTTTTCCAGCGCCACGGGGCCATGCTGGACCGGATCCGCATCCCCCATGCGCAGAAGGGCACCGTCTCCCTGGTGGAGCGCCAGCTGGACAGGCAGCGCGAGCGCATCGAGCAGCTGGAGCAGGAGATCACCGAGCTGATGGGGGTCGCCAGCGAGAACGAGCGGATCTTCCGGGTCTACGCGGATCTCTACGGGGAGATCTATGGCTGCCAGACCCTGTTCGAGCTGAGCGCCGTGATGGGCAAGGCCTTCGTGCAGCGGCTGCGGCTCACCGGCCTGCGGCTCTGGCTCAGTCCGAAGCATTTCCAGCTGAGCGGCCCCGAGCAGCGTTTCCTGGCAGAGGGCCGGCAGCTCGATCAACTGCTGGGCCAGCGCCTGCCGGGCACTGACTACTACTTCGGCCGTCTCAACCAGGGCGAGAAGCAGGCGCTGTTCGGCAACGACGTCCTGGTCAACTCGGTGGCCCTGATGCGGCTCGGCGAGCTCGGCGTGCTGGCCTTCGCGAGCTCGGATCCCAGCCACTTCACCCCCCACAACGACACCCTGCTGCTGGGCCAGCTGGGTCGCCTGCTGCAACTGCGCCTGCCCGAGCTGGCCCGTGGCTAAGGTGCCGACCCGATCCACCCAGGTGCCGTCAGCCGCCGAGCCCCTGCCGGCGGCACTGGCCGACGAACTGGCGGCCTTTATCGAATACCTGAGGGTCGAGCGTCAGCTCAGCCCACACACCCGCAGCAACTACCAGGCGCACCTGGAGGCCATGACCGCCGAGCTGGTGCGTCTCGGCCTGACCGACTGGGCGCACCTGGAGGGAAGCCAGGTGCGCAGCCTGGTGACCCGGATGCACAAGGGGGGGCTGGCCCCCCGTTCGCTCGCCACCAAGCTCTCCGCCCTGCGCAGCTTCTGTGACTGGCAGGTGCGCCAGGGGCGGATCACCGCCAACCCCGCCCGGGGTATCGCCACCCCCAAGCTGGGGCGGCCGCTGCCCAAGAACCTGGACGTGGACGAGATGTACCAGCTGCTCAACATCACCGACGAGCAGGACCCGCTGGCGGTGCGGGATCGCGCCATCATGGAGCTGATGTACTCCTCCGGCCTGCGCCTCGCCGAACTGGTGGGGCTGAACCTCGCGGACGTGAAGCTGGACGAGCGCCAGCTCAGGGTGATCGGCAAGGGAGCGCGGGAGCGGGTGCTGCCCATGGGACGGATGGCGGTGGAGTGGCTGCAGAAGTGGCTGAAGGTGCGCCCCCTGCTGGCCGGCGACGAGGGGGAGGCATTGTTCGTCTCCCAGCGCAAGCGGCGGCTGTCGGCCCGCTCGGTGCAGGAGCGGCTCGACGGCTGGGGCAACAAGCAGGCCCTCAACGCCCACGTCCATCCCCACAAGCTGCGCCACAGCTTCGCCACCCACATGCTGGAGTCCTCCGGCGATCTGCGGGCGGTGCAGGAGCTGCTGGGCCATGCGGATCTCTCCACCACCCAGATCTACACCCACCTCGACTTTCAGCACCTGGCCAAGGTGTATGACAATGCCCACCCGAGAGCCAGACGGGATCCCGCAACACCGGAGGATGAGTGATGTGGTGGGTTATCTGCGGGGATGACAATGTCCACGTCGCCAGGGCCAAGCCGGATCCCGCAACGCCGGAGGATGAGGAGTAAAGAGGAACAGCCATGCAGTTTTACCGTCGCTGGCAGCCGGTGGCCGCCATCTCGTTCGATCTGGACGACACCCTCTATGACAACGGTCCCGCCATCGCACGGGCCGAGCAGTGGATGTTGAGCCACCTGCGCAGCGAATACCTGGCCACCGCCATGCTGGACAAGCCGCGCTGGCTGGAGCTCAAGCGCCAGCTGCTGCTGGCCCGGCCCGAGCTGCGGCAGGACGTCAGCCTGGCGCGCCGGCAGGGCATTCGCGAGGCCCTGGTGCAGGGGGGCATGGCCCCCGCGCTGGCGGAGCAGGAGGCGGCGCGGGTGTTCGCGGCCTTCCTCGCCGAGCGCTCGAAGATAGAGGTGAGCGAGGGGACCCATCACCTGCTGGCCAGACTTGCCGAGCGTTATCCCCTGGCGGTGATCACCAACGGCAACCTGGATCTGGCGCTGGCGGGTCTGGCTGGCTACTTCACCCTGGTCTGCAAGGCCGGGGCGGGCGCCAGGATGAAGCCGGCGCCGGACATGTTCGTGCAGGTGCAAGAGGCCTTCGGCCTCGCCCCAGGCCGGATCCTGCACGTGGGGGATCACCCCGAGACCGACGTGCTGGGGGCCGGGTTGCACGGCTTTCGCGCCGCCTGGCTCAACGACCGCGGCCAGCCCTGGCAGTCGCTGTCGCTGCTGCCGGACGTGGAGCTGGGGGCGCTCTCCGAGCTGGCCGACTTGTTGCTGTGACCGGGGGCGTTGGGATGAGCAGGCGGAGACAGGGAAAAAGATGCGCGGGGACGGCGGTTTGTTTGTCCTTGGCGCGAACTGACAAGGGAGTGCAGAGGTGAGTGGAATGAAGGGCGTCATCTGGCTGGCCATCCCCATGGTGCTGGCGGGGTGCGATCTGCTGCGCGACAGCTACCGGGTGGAGTTCAGGGACGGCTCCTGGCGGGAGATATCCATCTCTCCTTTCTCGGATGAGGCGCACTGGCGCGAGGGGTGTGCCACCGGCGAGATCCTGGTGGACATGACCCTGCCCCTGAAGCGGGGCAAGGTGGTGGAGGGGCGGGAACAGCTGCTCATCGGCGGCGAGCTGTTCGAGCTGGAGGAGGCCCGCCTCTATCGCGGCAACGGCGCCGTGCTCGGGCAGGCGCCTGACCATATCCAGCGAGGTCTCAAGGGGCTGGATGTCTGCCGTACCCTGCGTCCTGCCCGCGGTGCCCTGCCCAAGCTCAAGGGCAAGGGGTTCGGCGACTAGCCCGCCCGCTGCCGGTATTGGCGGCAGGCGTCACCGAACGCCTTGAACAACTTGACGGAGTGGGGGTTCTCCGTCGCCTTCCACTCCGGGTGCCACTGCACCGCCAGGGTGAACTGGGGCAGCGCCGGCGCGTGGATCGCCTCGATCAGGCCATCCTCGGCGTGGGCCAGTGGCGCCAGCCCGGCCCCCAGCCGCCGGATCCCCTGGCCGTGCAGGGAGTTGACCGGGATCTGCGGCTCCCCCATCAGTTCCGCAAACCAGGTGCCGGGCACCAGGCTCACCCTGTGGCTGTGGCCATACTGCTCATCCACGGGATCGTCCGCATCCTCCCTGTGATCCGCATAGCCGGGTTCGCAATAGACCTTCTGATGTATGTCCCCGCCGAGGGCCACGTTGATCTCCTGCATGCCGCGGCAGATGCCGAGCAGTGGCAGCCCCCTGTCGATGGCGGCGCGCACCAGGGGAATGTCGAACAGATCCCTGTCCCTGTCCTGGGGTTTCTCCGGGGTGAGGTTGTCCTGGCCGTAGAGGGTGGGATCAATGTTGGAGCCGGCGCCGCTCAGATAGACGCCGTCGGCGAGATCCAGATACTGCTCCAGATCCTCGGTGCCACAGCAGGTGGGCACCAGCAGGGGCACGCAGCCGCTGATCTCCACCAGGGGGGTGATGTATTTGTGGGTCATTACCTGGTAGGCGTGGCCGCTACGGGCCTGGGCTCCCATGGTCATCAGCACGACGGGTTTGGAATGGGAACTGGGGTTGGGCATAGGTCACCTTGACTATCCTTGTCGGCCTCATCCTGCGCCTTGGGAAGGCCCTTGCCGTGGGGTGCTCGCAAAGGCATGCCTCAAGGCATGGTCATGGGATCAGGGTCGTGCCGTGGTGCCAGAATCGTCGGTCAGCCTGGGCAACGACAGCCTGGATCCTGACTCCAGTCTGCCAAGGCCGTTCAATATGTCAAACGAAATGATGCAACTATGTTAACCGATGGCGTGGCTCAGCCAAGTTGAGTCCCATTTTAAGGGGGTTGTAGAGAGGCGGACGGGGATCCAGGGTATTTCATGGTGGATATATTAAACATTCGGCCCGGATGGCCGGATAGCAGAAGGGCCCCGCAGGGCCCCTCGTCGACTCAGGCTGTCAGGATGAACTCTTCTATCACCCTGGCCACGCCGTCCTCGTCGTTGCGGCTGGTGGTGTGCCGGGCCAGCGCCTTGATCTCGTCGGTGGCGTTGCCCATGGCCACGCCGAGCCCGGCATATTCGATCATGTGGCGGTCGTTGCCCGCATCCCCCACCGCGATCACCTGGGCGGCGGTCAGGCCCAGGTGCTCCGCCAGGGCGGCCACGCCGGTGCCCTTGTTGCTGCGCTTGTTCATGAACTCGAGGAAGTAGGGGGAGCTGCGCACCACCGTATAGCGCTCGTAGAGCTCGGCGGGCAGCCGGGCGATGGCGCGGGAGAGCAGGGGCTCGGGGTCTATCATCATCACCTTCATGATCTGCTCGTCGGCTGGCAGGGTAGCGAAGTCCACCAGGTTGATCGGCATCTTGATCAGCCGGGACTCGTGCTCGGTGTAGGGGCTGACCCTGGGGCTGATGAGACCCTGGCTCACGGAGAAGCCGTGAACGTTCACCCCCAGCTCGCTGGCCAGGTGGGCGATGGCGCTGGCGTCGCTGCCGGTCAGCAACTGGCTGCGGATGATGCGCTGCTCCGCCACCTGCTGCACCAGGGCACCGTTGTAGCAGATGACGTAGTCATCCTGGCCGGTGAGACCGAGCTCGGCCAGATAGGCCGTCATGCCTTCCAGCGGACGACCCGAGGTCAGGACCACGGTCACGCCCCTGGCGCGAGCCGCCGTGATGGCGGCCTGGGTGCGGGGGGAGATCCGGCCCTCTGGGGTCAGCAGGGTGCCATCCATATCCAATGCGATCAGCTTGTACATCTTCTCACTACCTGAGTCTGGCCGGCCCGCCCTGTGGGGCCATGGGGAGGCCGAGTGTAGCGAAAATCGCCGC
>NZ_JBFODA010000067.1:0-371638 GCF_040908055.1 Aeromonas sp. R7-4 | reverse complement strand
AGTGGTAGCGCGGTGATATCCGATGGATTGGCCTGTTTCAAAGCGGTCAAGGAGGCCAATTGTGAGCACCTGGGTGTTGTCACCGGGGGCAACCTGGACTGGCTGGATCATCCGGCATTCAACTGGGTAAACACGATGATAGGAAATGTGAAAAACTCGCTGCGGGGCAGTTGCCATACGCTCGGAGCGAAGCATTTACCAAGGCATCTTGCGGAATACTGCTTCCGGTTTAATCATCGTTTTGACCTCAAGAGCATGTTGGTTGAATTGGGGCATGCAGTCGTGGCAAGCCCTCCGATGCCATATCGGCTCTTGAAGCTGGCTGAGGGTCATGGGTAATCAGGTAGCAGATTGGAGCTAGGCCAATAAGTAGATCCAAACGCAATTTAGCTCACGAATTTTAAATGATGCTATTTTTTGAGTCATCTTGGTGCCAAAAACAGTGGAGCTAATGCTGGGATTGAGAGATAATTTTCCTGATATAAAAATGTGATACATGAGGCTATCAATGAACGATTTTTTGAAAACACTGCTGAATATTCGCAGCCTGCGAGCTGCACTGCGTGAGCTGTCATTTGAGCAGTTAGTCGAAGTTAGGGAAAAATTCGAAGAAATTTTTGCTGAGCGTGAACAGCAAGAGACCAAACTGAGAGAAGAGTCAGCTGAACGCCTGCAAAAACTGGCTGAGTTTACCGAAATGTTGAAACAGGCAGGCATCGATCCGAGTGAGCTGGTTGGCACTGCCGCTCCGGCGAAATCCGAGGGTTCAGTCAAAGCCAAACGCGCTCCCCGTCCTGCAAAATACAAGTACACCGAAGGCGGTCAGGAGAAGACATGGACTGGCCAGGGCCGCATTCCCAAGGCCATCGCAGAAGCAGTTGCGGCTGGAAAAGCACTGGATGACTTCTTGATCTAATGCTGAGAGCCCATGCCTGCTCGGCGTGGGCCTTTAATTCTATCTGTAGTAGGAGCACCGTATGGGGAGGACATTGTTCCACTCAAGAAGCATCGATTTGTGAAATAAAGCGGATGAAAGAACAAATGGAGCAATTCGCACGTATAGTGCGGATTATTTAAACAATGGTCTTTATAAAACTTAAATCCACATTAAAAACTACAGCCCTATAGGTCGCTATATTTTCTGAATGAGTTTATAGCGGCGTTGTTGCCCAAATCGATGCAGCTTGAATGGAACTAACTGAGGACTTGGTGATCTGATCACCACCATCTCCTTCAAGTCTGCATCATGAGCACGTCGCTTCACCCCATCACCAACTGGCCTACATACAACAAATCTTTGATTAACCGTGGTTCACTCACCTTCTGGGTTGATGCCGAGGCCATGAACAACTGGTTTCACCACGGCCATCATGGGCGGCGGGGCCGCAGCCAACTATACACTGACCAGACCATCTGCACCTTCCTGATGCTCAAGGGGATTTTCAACCTCACTCTGCGGGCCACCCAGGGACTACTCGACTCCCTGTTCGAGTTGATGAACGTACCGCTTTGTGCCCCCGATTACAGCTGTGTCAGCAAGCGAGCACGCACGGTGGCGGTGGCTTATCGACAGCCCTCTAAGGGGCGCATCACTGACTTGGTTATCGATTCGACGGGCCTGAAGGTATTTGGTGAAGGCGAGTGGAAGGTCAGAAAACACGGCGCCGAGAAGCGGCGAGTGTGGCGCAAGTTGCATCTGGCGGTAGACCCGGTGACCCACGATATCGTGGCGGCGGAAGTCTCGCTGGAAAATGTCCATGATGCCGAGGTGTTGCCGACCTTGCTCAACCCACTGCGGCGCAAGCTGGGACGTGTTTATGCGGATGGCGCCTATGACAGCAAAGCCAGCCATCAGCTAATCTCGCGCAAAGGGGCGACAGCCTGTATCCCGCCTCGCAAGAACGCTGGGCTATGGGAAAAAGGACATCCAAGAAATGAGGCTGTGCTGGTGATGCGCAAGGTAGGGCTGGCGCACTGGAAGAAGATATCGGGGTATCACCGTCGCTCGCTGGCGGAAACGGCGATGTATCGGTTCAAGCAGTTGCTGGCGGGGAGAATCAGTCTGCGTAACTACAATGGCCAAGTGGGAGAAGTCATGGCGTATGTCAGTGCCATAAACAAACTGAATACCCTTGGTCTGCCTGTCAGAAAGCCCCGAGTGTAACGGTCACTTGGGGCTGGGGCAGTTGTGGCTTGATGGTTGATTTGGGAAACAGCGCCGTTTATAGCTATACACTAATAGTAACAAGTGCTAAAAACCTTCCGAAAAAAATAAATAAGAGAAATGAATTTCCAGGTTAAATAAAAGGCATCAGTGCAAAACTGATGCCTATTGAAAAATAGATTACACACAACTACCTTAAATTAACTAAACCATTATCAATATCAATTATTTCTTTTTTACCTAAAGACCCTGAATTTAATTTCAATGTGGCAACGTTGACTATGTAACTATATCTAGAAATAGCTAACTTTGTCTTTGCATCATATAATTTTCTATTAGCATCCAATACATCAATGATAGTCCTAGTGCCAACCTCATATCCTGCCTCGGTCGCTTTTAAAGCACTTTCAGCAGAAACTACAGCTTGTTGGTATGCTCGAACGGATCCTATGCTTGCATTAACATTGTTATATGAAGACTTAACTGCACTCATGACCGAGCGATAACTTTTCTCCAGCTGCTCACTGGCAGCAACATAGTCAAAAGAAGATTGTTTGACTTGTGATGCTGTTGCACCACCTGTATATAGTGGCAATGAAAATTTAATACCAATGTCGCCTTGATTGGAATAACCGTCCGTATTAACTGTATTATCTTTGTAGTTATTATAAGTTGAAGATAACCCCATAGTAAGATCAACTAATGGCTTATGTCCTGACTTAGATAAATCGATCTGCATCTTCGCAAGTTCTTTTTTAATCCGAGCCTGATGTAATGCCAAATTTTTTTCAATTGCTGCATCAGTCCACTTATCAATTTTCCATAAAGTTTTTTGAGGACTGAAACGCTCTGTATCAAGCTTATTAAGCTTTCTATGCTCAAGACCAGTTAACTCACGTAGAGCCTCATAGCTATTTTCAAGCGTGTTCTCTGCATAGATCTCATCGGCAAAAGACTGATCGAAGGCGGCCTCTGCCTCATGTACATCAGTAATCGCGGCCAAACCTACCTCAAAACGCTGCTGGGTTTGAGCAAGCTGCCTCTGAATTGCCGTTTTCGTTGCCTGAGAATAAATCAGCGAATCTTCAGCCTGGAGAACATTAAAATATGTCTGTATTGTACGAAGCACTAAGTTTTGATGCTCAAGAACATAAGAAACATCTGATAGTGTCGCATTCTTCGCAGCTAAATCAAGATTAATCCAATTAGCACTGTTGTAGAGAGATTGCTCTAGATTGATTGCACTATTCGTTGCGCTCCCAGTTTGCATATCCAGATTATCGTCAACATAGTTAGCACTAAGACCAAGATTTATCTTTGGTAGAAATGATGCTTGCTCTTCATTGATTTTTTCGAATGATTGGTCACGCATTGCCTTTGACTCAAGAAGTTGCGGATCCTTTTGCTTCGCCAAGTTATAAATATCTAGCAAGCCCTCCGCATGCGTGTAACTACTAAGAAGAGCGAGTATAGGTAAAAACATTTTGTTCATCATGATAGATACCAACAGATTGTAAATAAAGAAAACGAAAGTAGCGGATGCATATTCATATAATGCATCCGCCTGTGCACCAACCGTTATTCAGGCATATCAACACCTGTAGTATTAGTGATGCTCTTCAGAGTACGTCTACGCCATAAGTAAAATGCCGCAGGTAGAACTAAG
Source organism: Aeromonas sp. R7-4 (assembly GCF_040908055.1). Lineage (NCBI taxonomy): Bacteria > Pseudomonadati > Pseudomonadota > Gammaproteobacteria > Aeromonadales > Aeromonadaceae > Aeromonas > Aeromonas sp. R7-4. Next base: position 367,808 of record NZ_JBFODA010000067.1, on the reverse strand, counting down.
AGAGTTAAAACGAGTGCGCTTACCATCCCACCAATCATTGGCGCGGCTATTCGTTGCATAACCTCAGAGCCAGTCCCATGACTCCACATGATAGGTAATAGGCCAGCAATTATCGTTACCACTGTCATCATTTTAGGACGTAGTCGCATTGCAGCTCCATGGATAACGGCACCATGTAATCCTGCATTATCAAGTTTATCGTTCTTAACGAGATCATCCCAAGCATGGTTGAGATAGATCAACATCAATACACCTGTTTCTACAGCGACACCTGCAAGTGCTATGAATCCAACTCCAACGGCCACTGACATATTAAATCCAGCTAGCCACACGTACCAAATGCCACCAACTATAGCAAGAGGCAAGGTCGTAAGAATAAGAAGCACTTCTTGAACACGCCGAAACGCCAAGTAAAGCAATAGAACTATGATGGCAACGGTTAATGGGACTACATAGGTAAGGCGAGCTTTAGCTCGTTCCATATATTCGTATTGACCAGACCAAGTAATAGAGTACCCAGCAGGAAGAACTAATTGTTCTCCGACCATTTTTTTTGCATCCGCGACAAATGATCCAATATCTCTATTACTAATATCAACATATACCCAACCATTTAACCTAGCATTTTCACTTCGCAACATTGGGGCTTCATCGCTAATATAAATTCGAGCAACATCAGCTAGAGCAATTCGTTCACCTTTGGGAGTGATCAAAGGAAGCAACTCTAGACTAGCGACTGAGTCGCGATAGCTTTGTGGATAGCGTATATTGATTGGATATCGCTCTCGCCCCTCTATCGTCTGTCCAACATCCATGCCGCCCACAGCCGTTGCTAGTACTGCTTGAACATCCGCAATATTGAGTCCATATCGGGCAGCCTTCAGTCTATCGATATCAACTTTGACATAACGACCACCGGCGACACGCTCAGCATACACGGATGATGCCCCCTCTACACTGCCAACAATTTTCTCAAGTTGCTGTCCTATTTTTTGTATCACTTTAAGATCTGGACCAGCAATCTTGATCCCAACAGGTGTTTTAATTCCTGTTGCGAGCATATCCGTTCGAGTCTTGATTGGGGGGACCCACGCATTTGTCAAACCAGGAAATTGAATTAATGAGTCTAGCTCTTCCCGTAATTTCTCTGGTGTCATCCCAGGACGCCACTCTGATTGAGGCTTCAGCTGAATAGTGGTTTCCATCATAACAAGATCAGCTGGATCTGTTGCACTATCCGCACGGCCAGCCTTACCGAATACATTCTTTACCTCAGGGACAGTTCTAATCAGCTTATCTGTTTGTTGTAATATCTCTCGCGTTTTCCCTACCGAGATATTTGTTGCCGTTGTCGGCATATACATCAGATCCCCCTCATCAAGTGGAGGAATAAACTCAGACCCTAAATATTTTAAAGGCAAGAAACCAACAACGGTCACGATAAATGCTAAAGTAAGAGTCACCTTCGGCCATGCTAAGACGCATTTCAGCAAAGGTATATAACCCTGACTTAGCCATCTATTAATTGGGTTCGCTTGTTCAGCAAGTACCTTACCACGAATAAAGTACCCCATTACAACAGGGACTAACGTTATTGCAAGTGCAGCAGCTGCGGCCATAGCATAAGTCTTAGTATATGCGAGCGGAGCAAACATCCGCCCTTCTTGTGCTTCAAGAGCAAATACTGGTAAAAAGCTCATGGTAATAATTAATAGAGAGAAAAATATAGCAGGGCCGACTTCTGCACTGGCCTCTCCAATTACCTTCCATCTGTTTTCATTAGTTAGGGGTGTCTGTTCCATATGCTTATGGACATTTTCAATCATTACAATTGCACCATCAACCATTGCTCCAATTGCGATGGCTATCCCTCCCAAAGACATTATGTTGGCGTTGACACCCTGTATATTCATTATTATAAATGCAACTAGAATTGCAATTGGTAGGGTAATAATCACTACTAACGATGACCGTAGGTGGAATAAAAATGCTAAACAAACTAATACAACAACAATAAACTCTTCCAGTAACTTCCCTGAAAGGTTGTCGATTGCTCTTTGGATTAGATCTGAGCGGTCATATACAGTTATTATCTCAACCCCATCTGGTAGACTACTTTTTAATTCATCAAGACGAGTCTTAACTCCATCAATAGTGTGTTGTGCATTTTCGCCATAACGCATGACGATAATGCCCCCAACGACTTCACCTTCACCATTGAGCTCTGCGATGCCTCGACGTACTTGAGGGCCAGTTACCACATCCGCTACATCACCTAGCAATAGTGGAGCACCACGTACATTTGTTCCTAATGGAATGTTTTTTAGATCAGAGACATTTTTCAAATACCCATTGGAGCGAACCATATACTCAGCTTCGGCCATCTCGATAACTGAAGCACCTGTTTCCTGGTTACCTTGTTCTATTGCTGTCTGAATTAAAGACAAAGGTACACCATATGCACGCAGCTTATTGGGGTCTACACGAACCTGATACTGACGAACCATTCCTCCAACCGTAGCGACTTCAGAAACCCCCTCTACAGTCTGTAATTCATACTTTAAAAACCAGTTTTGCAGTGAGGTTAATTCACTTAAGTCATGCTTACCTGTTCTATCGATCAGTGCATACTGATAGACCCAACCAACACCAGTTGCATCAGGCCCAAGCTGGGGCCTCGCAGAAGATGGTAAATTAGGAGCAACTTGGCTCAAGTATTCTAAAACTCGTGCCCGCGCCCAATACAAATCCGTATTGTCATCGAATAGAACATAAACGAAAGAATCACCAAAGAAAGAATAACCACGGACGGTAGTTGCACCAGGAACAGCAAGCATGGCGGTGGTTAATGGGTAAGTTACTTGGTCTTCAACTACTTGTGGTGCTTGCCCAGGATAACTTGTTTTGATAATAACTTGAACATCCGACAAATCAGGCAGCGCATCAACAGGAGTTTGCTTGACTGACCATATTCCCCATGCAGTGAGCAACACACTTAACAAAAGAACAAGGAATCGATTGCCAATAGACCATCGAATTATTGATGTGATCATTTCTGACCTCCTATCTCATCCATTTCGGCCATATCATGCTTGGAATGGTCCAATTGTGGAGCAGATGGAGCCTTACCTTTCCCGTTGCTACTATTTGAATCTGAATTTTTAATATTTGTTTTAGCAATCGGCTCCTTGATACCAGTTATAATGTATCGTTCCCCATCCTGCCTTAGCAAAACACTCACGGAGTGACCCATCTTTAAACTTGAAGGAGCAATACTCTTATCAAGTTCAAAGCTCATACGCATTGCTGGCCATTGCCATTCTGGTACTTGTTGGTGTGCAATTGTGATCTGCCTATTCTGACCAATATCAACGATGTCAGCATTGACCCAGACTTGAGCAGGACGAAATGCAGTCATGCGCTGGAAGTCGGAACTGATACTTGACTCAGAGTCTAATAAAAACTGAGCAGACCTTACTATCTCATCACCTTCTTCAACTCCAGATGTAACAACGATATGTTCCCTAAACTGAGAACCGAGAGTGACTTCAACAGATTTGAAGCGCCCATCACCTAATGACAGCACTACTCGATTCTGCGTTCCTGTTCTAATAATAGCCTCACTAGGCACCACAAGATTAGACTCGGTTCCACCGGCTTTTATGTTGATCTGAGCAAACATATTCGGCTTAAGGAACTCGTCTGGATTATCAAAGCGTAGCCTGACCTTAAGCGTTCTAGTTGATGCGTCTAGGGTGGGATATAAATAATCAACTTTACCGACCCAAGTTCTGCTTGGCGCATAATCAAGAGTCATGGTAACTGGATCTCCCAATTTCAATACGGTAGCTTGGCGCTCAAAAATTTCTGCACTGACCCAAACTTGTTGTAATGTGCTGATATTAAATAGCGCCTCAGCTGGTTCTACGTACTGTCCCTCTCGAATTTTTAGCTCAGAAATATATCCATCACTAGGTGCATAGAAATTAATTGTTTCACGCACTTTCCTAGTTCGCTTTAAAATAGATATTTGATCACTTGGAATTTGTAGCGCCTTGAGTTTCCCTTCTGCGGCTCGAATCAACAAAGGGTTACTGCTATTCATGGCCAACAAGTATTCATGCTGCGCATTTACTAAATCAGGGGCATATAATGCGTAAATAAAACTACCTTTGGTAACCCTTTGCCCCTCACTTTTAATTGCAAGGGTTCGTACCCAGCCAGCTATACGTGAGTTGATAGCTTCAAGACGGTCTTCATCATATCCAACATATCCAACAGTATCAATTTCCTGATAAGTAGGAGCTCGTTTGACTTGATCGAGACGAACACCAAGATTCTGCTGTATTTCCGGTGATATTGTAACTGTGCCAGCTGACCCTTGACCTTGAGCTTTCTCTTCATAAACAGGAATGAAATCCATTCCCATTGTGTCCTTGGCTGGAGAAGGTCTCTTATCAGCTGGATCCATCGGGTTTACCCAATAAAGAGGTTGTTTTTCCTTTAATGTATTTACATCTTTAAAATTTGTGAGCAGGTAGACACTACCGCCTCCTGCGACAAAAACTAACAACATTGCAATAAATTTCATCATGCCATGCCCCTTAAGATATATTAAAAATATGGAAAACCAGGTGGTGTAAAATTATCTCTCATACCCCAATAGGGTGAATCATACATACTTGCCCTCTTAAAGATCTATATCCTTACGGTAATGTAATCTTGCTGACAGCAGCATGTAATGTTGATTGTATATAGTGATTAGCGATAACCGTGCAATAACAACGAAATGAGGTAATCCAATGAAAATCAAGACCATCTTAGCTGCGCTCACCATGTTGATTAGTAGTTCAGCGGCTTTCGCTAATGCCCCAATGCCTTTCGATCTTAGAGCAGCGCATGGAGTAGTCTATGTAGAATGGAAAATATCTGCATTGCCTACTGACTCCGTGGACGTATCCACCCCCGATGGCACGAAACTGGGCGTTGTGAAGGCTCTCCCTGGTAAGACCAAGCAGTTAACACTTCCTTCTGATAAAAATATTACAGAAGTTATCGTGGACTATAAAGGAACCATTCATAACGTCTCTCTCCCGCATGGTATGGGAAGCGGTAGTAACCGTTAAGATCTTCCACATGTAAAAAAACGGCCAGCTTATGCTGGCCGTTTTTTAAACATTAAAAAAAATCATTCTAGATTTTATAATTTCGATATAACCTTCATTGAAACTCTTGATGCAGCTGGATTTTTTTTATTTTTTAGTGTATGTAGTAGCATAGACTACTGACTATCTTAATACTGCATATTGGAGAACATAATGAATATTTTAGTTGTTGAAGATGAGCCAAAGATAGGTGAGTATTTAAAGAAAGGACTCACTGAGTCAGGCTACATTGTTACTCTCGCCACAAATGGAATTGATGGTCGCTTTTATATACTTAGCCATGAATTTGACTTAATAATACTAGATATTATGTTACCTGGGATTAACGGATGGCAGCTTCTTGAGGAAATTAGAAATATAAACATTCAAGTACCTGTCATGTTCCTGACGGCAAAAGATGGTGTCGGAGATAGAGTAAAGGGGCTAGAGTCTGGAGCTGATGATTATCTTTCAAAACCATTTGCATTCACTGAACTACTAGCCAGAATAAAAAACCTTCTTAGGCGATCCAAAGACAATCATATTGAAGAGGTTATATCAATTTCAGATTTGATTATAAACATCAAATCAAGAACAGTTAAGCGGTCGGGTAAAAAACTACATCTCACCCCTAAAGAATATCTATTACTTGAGTTATTAGCTCGGCGGCATGGTGAAGTATTACCTCGCTCATTAATTGCCTCTTTGGTATGGGATATGAATTTTGACAGCGATACAAATGTAATAGATGTTGCAATCAGAAGATTAAGAGCCAAGGTTGATGATGATTATCAAATAAAATTAATTCATACTATTCGAGGAATGGGATATAAATTAGAAGGTGCTGGCGATGAAGAGTAACATGCCTATAACTATACGTGCTATGCTTTTTGTTTCTGTCGCCATAACGATCAGTATGATTTCCTTGTTATTTTTGGTAGAGACATCTATCAAAAATCATTTCTTAGACCTTGATAATGAAACGATAGATAACAAAACGATTATTATCGAGCAGTTTTCAAAGCGCATAGATGCAGTTCAAAGAATTATCAATTGGGATACAATCAATCCTGACTCTAATTTTTATATCGAGATATTAAAAGATGGTAAAAATATATATAGGAGTGAACGAGACAGCTTTAATTTGAGAAAGTTCAGCAATACACTAATTCATGTATCTGAAACTGAGACTTCCGCTCCACATAAATATCTCAGTAAAAACATTAATTTTAAAAAAAATGATAACTCCTATTCAGTCGTGTTCTATTTAGACTCAAGTGTTCACTCTCATTTTTTGTCTGACTTTAGGATGCAGCTATTAATCATAGTCTTTGGTGTTTGGGCGATCATAATATTGTCTACATACTTGGGTATAAGGCAAGGCCACAAACCTATTTATATATTAAGCAAACATATGTCGACTATTCAGGCTGAACAGTTGAGCTCAACATTAGAACCCAACCAATATCCGAGAGAGTTAAGGGAGTTGGTTGACTCATTCAATACCATGCTATCTAAACTAAACAATAGTTTCGTTAAGTTATCTGATTTTTCAGATGATGTAGCGCATGAACTAAGAACCCCATTAACCAATATAATCATGCAGGCTCAAGTTGGGTTAAATCAAGACAGGAGCATCTCCGAATATAAAGAGTTCCTATATTCAATTCTGGAAGAGCTTGAGCGTTTGGCAAAGATGGTTAGCGATATGCTGTGGATTGCCAGGTCAGACAAAGGTTTGATTTCTGCAAATAAAGAATTTTTAGATTCAGAGAATGAACTTTCTTCTATTTTAGATTTCTTTATGTATTTAGCAGAAGAAAAAAGCCTTACGTTTAACGTTGCAAATACTAATAAGCTTGTATTTGCTGACAAAATAATGTTTCGTCGTTCGATATCCAATCTGATATCTAACGCAATAAAATACTCAGAGAGTAACTCTGTCATTAGCATCTCGATATCAAACGATGAAGGAAATAATTCTATTGTTGAAATAAAGAACAAATGCAAAGGTATAACTTACGATGACTCTTTGAGAATGTTTGACCGATTTTATAGGGCAGATTTATCAAGATCTAGCAATAACGATAGTGTCGGACTGGGTCTATCGATTGTTAAATCGATAACCGAAGTTAATGGAGGGAAGGCATGGAACAAATTAAGTGGTGATTATATTTCATTCTATTTATTATTCCCAGCCAAATAGCTTTTAGCTATTTAACGTAGGACGACACTAGCATTATTAAAGAGCATGGTTGCCAAAATCAGCCAGTAAGTCATGACTTCCCCAGCCCCAAGTGACAGCTACGCACGGGGCTTCCTTACAGGCAGGCAATGCGCAGGTGGCGGGGGAAATCCTAGCAGGGGTAAAGGTCATGAACAGGATAATGGGCTTAAGTATGCCCGTTTGGCAGTAAGTCAGTTGGGTAAGGAAAACGATCAGGGAGCAAGCAGCCTTGTTTTAAAATTAACTAGCAAGGCCACTTGGTCGTGGAATGTCGATAGGTGACATTTAGACTCATCTGCGGACATATAACCTCCGCAGATAGGATCAAGCATTCGTGACCTTCATACCACGGAGTCTCAGCGCGTTCAAAATTACCGAGACTGAACTTAAGCTCATAGCTAACGCCGCGACCATTGGTGATAACAGGAATCCCGTAGACGCATAGAATACACCTGCTGCAAGCGGTATACCAAAAACATTATATATGAAAGCGAACGCTAGATTTTGTTTCATATTTTTTATCGTTATGTTTGATAATGTTCTGGCTAATGCAATCCCTCGTAAATCACCTTTGACTAAAGTAACGGAGGCGCTACTAATTGCCACATCAGTACCTGTTCCCATAGCGACACCAACATCAGATCTTGCTAATGCAGGGGCATCGTTAATACCATCTCCCGCCATCGCCACAATATGCCCCATCTGTTGAAACTTGGTGACTAGAGCCAATTTCTCTGAAGGTTTAACATCGCCATATATTTCGCTAATACCGAGCTTACCCCCCACAGCCCTAGCTGTAGATAGACTATCGCCAGTAGCCATAATTACAGTTACCCCACTTTTTTTCAATGCATCCAAAGCTTCCTGTGTGGATGATTTTATTGGGTCACTTATGACTAGCAAGCCAACGATGGTAAGATTTACGGCCAGGAACATCACACTAGCACCTTCGTGACGTAATCGATCTGCATCATCCTTCACTGCCTGTGTACTTATTCCCTCTTGCTCCATCAAAGATGCATTACCCAGTAAAAGGAACTTTTCAGCTACGATACCTTTTACACCATTCCCTGGAATGGTTTCAAAATCGCTGACATGATGTAGAGTCAAGAATCTATCTTTCGCTGCTGTGACAATTGCTTGTGCTAATGGGTGCTCACTTCCTTGATCTAAACTGGCAGCTAATCTCAGTATTTCATCATTTTCTAAGCCGTTTACTGATATGGCTTGTTCAAATATAGGATGACCTGCGGTAAGCGTACCAGTTTTATCGACAATCAATATATCGACCTTCCTGAAATTTTCTATCGCAGCTGCATCTCTAAATAATATTCCTTGTGTTGCACCTTTACCAGTCGCTACCATAATTGACATCGGTGTTGCCAAGCCTAATGCACAAGGACAAGCAATTATTAATACAGCAACCGCATTCAGTAAACCATACTGCCAGCCTGTTGTGGCCCCCAAAAAACCCCAAGTGAAGAACGTGGTTATGGCAATGAGTACAACAACAACAACAAAATTACCTGCTATTTTATCAGCCATTCCCTGCATTGGGGCCTTGGAACGCTGTGCTTGCACAACCATATTAACGATTTGAGCCAGCATGGTTTGTGAACCCACTTTTTCTGAACTCATGGTAAGAGATCCTGTTGTATTCAACGTTGCTCCGATTACTTTATCACCTCGTTTTTTACTTACCGGAATAGGCTCTCCTGTCAGCATTGACTCGTCAATTGTACTGATACCATCAACAACGACCCCATCCACAGGAACTTTTTCACCAGGTCGGATACGTAAAATGTCTCCCACCTGAACTTGGGAAAGTGGAATATCTCGTTCGCTTCTATCTGGATATATTATACGGGCAGTTTTTGGAGCTAGTCCTATTAACAACCGAATCGCCTCAGAGGTTTTTGAGCGAGCTTTTAACTCCATGATTTGACCTAGCAGCGTCAGTGAGATGATGACATCTGCCGCTTCAAAATAGACAGCAACCCGTCCCATTGACTGAAACGACACAGGGAATATATCTGGTAATATTGTGGCAATGATACTATAAATAAATGCAGCACCAGTTCCAGTTCCGATTAATGTCCACATATTAGGATTGAAAGTTACTATAGATTGCCACCATCGTTCAAAGAATGGTGATGCAGCCCATAATACTACGGGTAAGGATAGCACCAGCTCAACCCAACTCTGAGTATTCATGCTAAAAAATGCTAATTTATGACCAAGCATTGCTAATAGTGTTACAACAATAGTTAATGGCAAGGTTAACCAAAACCGATACTGGAAAATATAAAGTTCAGAATCACTTTTATCCTCATCTTCAAACTGAGGCTTTTCAGGTTCAAGAGCCATACCACATTTAGGACAATTACCAGGCTTGTTAACTCTGACTTCAGGATGCATTGGGCATATATATATGACTTCTTTGTCACTGCCTTTCTGGGCTTGGTGCGCAGTAGATTCACTGGTAGATACGGAAGGCTTCGCATCCGTTCTTACATAAGTTTCTGGATTTTTATTAAAGGCAATAAAACACTTATCACTACAAAAATAATATAGCCCACCATCATATTTAACATATTTTTCAGTTTGATGTATTTTCATACCACAAACAGGATCGGTGTGGTATTGCGAGCCTAATTCTGTTGGTTCCTCTATATCATCATGGCGATGAAAGTCATCGTTTACTGCTGATGGATAAATTTTCTTAATTCTCATCACTCAGCTCCTTACTTTCCATGAAGGTATAAAACGCGGGGTTTTATTTGCATAATCATCATATGCTTTTCCAAATATAGACCTAACCTCGCGCTCTTCTGTGAGCGCGAGGTGCTTATACATAATCAAGAGAATAGGAAACATGAGAAGGGTCAATATAGTTGGCCATTGCAATAGAAAGCCAAACATAATCATAGCAAACGCGACATATTGCGGATGACGAATCTTTAAATAGGGGCCAGTTATAGCGAGTTTATTCATTTTTTGAGAAAAAAAGAGCACATGCCAAGCACTAGAAAGCAAGTAAAATCCGGCACCAATTACAAAATAGCTTAGGATATGCAAGATATTAAAATGTGGGTCACCATTACCCCCTATAAACGTGTACCACAGATGCCCTGAGTTATGAGAGAGCAGATCAACCTCTGGATATTTTTTTTGTAACCAGCCAGACATGAAATATATTGTCAATGGAAATCCATACATCTCTGTAAACAAAGCAATAATAAATGCAGATATAGATCCAAATGTACGCCAATCCCTAGCCGACTTAGGTTTGAAAAAGCTAAATATAAACATTATGAACACTACTGAATTAAGTACCACAAGCGACCATAATCCATAGGATGAAAAATCGTTACTCATAAGGATTCTCCTTTATCAGATTTATCATTTTGGTCGGGTGAGCTCTTTTGTATATTTTGTTTTTTTTCATCACTACCATGATCGCCGTTTTCGTGGTTATCACCATGTCCACCATGCATGAATACATGCATAAGTGGGCAAGCGAGAAGAAGCAGATATGGTAAGGCTCCCATGAAATGGGCCCAGTGTTCTGTGACCAAAAAGTAACCAGCAACGCTACCAATGATGATAAAAGCAACCCCAGTTCTAGAACGCCAGAAACCTGGTTCATCAGATTGGTTATGCTCGTGATGTGAATTCATTGACATCCCTCCAATTAATATTAGATGCTGTAGACAACTCATTTTCTCTCAGCACCACGTCCTGTACTCACTCACCCAATAAGTCACACTATCTGAGTGATGCGGTATTTTTTACTTAATATTAAGTATAGTTATACTGCCGAGCATTAATTGGTATTTAGATCTTTTTGTGTCAGCAGATCATCAAACTGTGATATTGGCAAAACTTTTTAACTAAAAACACAAAAAAATCAAATAAAAAAAGAGGGGAGCCCCCTCTTTTTTTGTTTGAAAAGTGGATTATTTCACTACCACTTCACCAAGCATTCCAGCCTCCATATGCCCAGGTACAAGACAAGCAAATGATACTGTACCTGCTTTATCAAATTTCCATAGCACTGCACTCTTCTGACTGGGTGCAAGAGAGATCATGTTTGGCATGCTATGTTTCATCTGCATACCTTGCATTTGTTGCATCATTCCCGCATGCTCTTTGAGCTCTGAGGTTGTTCCGAGAACGAACTCATGTGGTAGTTTTCCATTATTCTTTATAAAGAATCGGATTGTTTCACCTTGTTTGACCGATATCGTTTTCGGTGTAAACCGCATGGTGTCATCCATAGATACGTCAATGGTTCTAGACACATCTTTGGCAACACCAGGGGAACCAGCCATACTCCCCATGTCATGCCCCATAGGAGCTGGATTCCCCTTCATTGAACTCATGTCATGGTTCATGCCATTCTTCATTGAGTTCATGTCATGACCTTGCTCAGAAGCCATCACACCCGTAGAAATTACTATCACAGCAGCAGTAATCATTTTGAATTTCATACATTACCTTCCTTATGTAATCAGAACCAGAATCTGGCACCTGCAATAAATCTCGTATCAGATGTACTCTCCCCATGATCTTTTGCTAGATCGTATGTATTGCCAGCGAGAGTTTTCCATTCAACGCCTATGTAAGGAGCAAACTGCCTACTTATTTCATAACGTAACCGCAAGCCAGTGCTGATGTCTGAGATACCTCGCCCAACAGACATATCATCATTATCTTTACTGTAAATATTCATTGCAGCTTGGGGCTGTAGTATCAATTTCTGAGTAAGTAAGAGGTCATATTCCGCCTCTAGGCTTAAAAGCATTAGACCATGCTGATCTACAAATAAAGAGGAGTCAACCTCAAACCAATATGGCGCTAATCCTTGTAGGCCAAGGGCAAGCCATCCTTTATCGCTTCTAGATTGATATGTATCATATCTTGCTCCAAAAAGGATGTCCCAGTATGCAGATGTAGCATACCCATAAAGAACTTGGTTTTCTGTATCCTGTAATGAATTTTTATATTCACCTTCAGATTTAAACCATATTTTTTGATAGTCTTTCCCTACCCAAGCAAGGGCTTTGTAGGAAGCATAATTTTCCTCTCGTCCATTTGAATATTCAAGCCTGTCAATTAACAGAGAAGAAAAGGTATGTTCATCTGCTAAGGAAAGCTGCTCTCTGCCTTCAAAAAGGCTTGGGCCTGAACTAAGTGTGAGTCCATCAGAATATTCATCAGGGCTTCTTTGTTCGCTATCCTCAGATGCGGTTAAATCAGGGTGATAGCCGCTAACAGCATCTTTTGACTCCTCAGAAAAAGAAAGAGAAGCAAATAACCCAAGGCTGATCAACCATATTCCATTTTTTACTATACTTTGAATTAGCATTATTTATTTCCTCAAGAAACCACTACTTCACGGAACATTCCAGCATCCATATGGAACATAATATGACAGTGCCAAGCCCAACGGCCAATGGCATCAGCGGTCACAAGAAAACTAATTCGTTGTGCTGGCTGCACAGGTATTGTGTGCTTTCTTGCCAAAAAGGAGCCATCTTCATTCTCAAGTTCACTCCACATACCATGTAAATGCATGGGATGGGTCATCATGGTGTCATTGTGGAGAGTAATTCTAACTCTTTCTCCATAATTAAAATGAATTGGTGTTGATTTACCGAACTCAACGCCATCAAACGACCATGTATAGCGTTCCATATTTCCAGTCAAATGAAGTTCAATTTCGCGTTCTGCTGGTCTTGGATCTATGGGCCCACCTTTAGTTTTCAGGTCTGCTAACGTAAGCACTCTTCTCCCATTATTACGTAGCCCTACACCAGGGTCATTCAGATTGCGTCTTGGTGTATCTACCCTCGCATCAACACTTGGCCCAAACTCTGTACTGGCATGCCTAACCTTGCTTGGCGGTGTAGCATTACTCATACCAGCCATAGAACCATGATCCATACCAGCCATGGAGCTATGATCCATCGTTGGCATTGCCCCCGATGCCATGCCAGGCATTGAGCCATGATCCATACCTGCCATAGAGCTATGATCCATCGCTGGCATTGCCCCCGATGCCATGCCAGGCATTGAGCCATGATCCATACCTGCCATAGAGCTATGATCCATCGCTGGCATTGCACCTGATGCCATACCAGGCATTGAGCCATGATCCATACCTGCCATGGAGCCGTGATCCATTCCGTCCATGGAGCCCATCATATCTTCCATTGAAAGAGGCTCAGGTTTGTCTACAGTAGGAATCGGAGCTGAAAGGCCAATCGCCGTCGACAACGTACCTCGGGCAAAACCAGTACGATCCATCGACTGTGCGAAAATCGTATGGGCGTTATCGATGGGTTGAACAATGACATCGTAAGTTTCACCAGGGCCGAAACGAAACTCATCTACGTCTATAGGTTCAATATCAACACCATCGGTTTGTACAACCGTCATTTTTATGCCTGGAATTCTGACATCGTAAAAAGACCCTCCAGCACCATTTATAAATCTAAGTCTGATCTTCTCACCTTTATTGAAGACACCAGTCCAATTTCCATTAGGGGTTGTTCCGTTCATTAAATAGGTTAAAGTTGCAGAGGATAAGTCAGCCAAATCTGTAGAATTCATTCTCATTTCATTCCACATCTGGCGTTTGGTGAAGGCAACCTTTAATCCACTGTTGCTGACATCGTTAATGAAGTCGATAGCTGTAGGCTGATTAAAATTATAGTAATCACTTTGCGATTTCAATTTTGATAAAATTCGCATCGGGTGCTCATCTGTCCAGTCTGACAAGAGAACAACATAATCTCTATCGGCTGATATAATCTCGCCTTCTTTTGGCTCTATAATTAAAGCGCCATACATTCCCGTCTGTTCTTGAGAACCAGAGTGAGAGTGATACCAATATGTACCGGACTGTTCCAACGTGAATTTATATGTGAATGTCTCTCCTGGTTTAATACCATTGAAACTAATACCAGGTACGCCATCCATTTCAAATGGGAGTATTATACCATGCCAATGAATAGAGGTAGGCTCACTGAGCTTATTGGTAACACGAAGAGTAACCTCATCGCCTTCCTTTAAGCGTAATGTCGGTGCAGGTATGGAGCGATTGACAACCGTGGCAATTCTTGTACTTCCAGTAAAGTTGACAACAACTTCTTCAACTACCAGATCGATTACTGTTCCACTTAAAACTGAGCTGTAAACCTTTTGCGGCAGTTCTTCTTTAGCGTTAATTGACATAGGAATCGATGCCACAACTCCGCCAGCAGCAATCCCTTTAACAAACTTTCTTCTTGAGATAGAAGGATTAAATCCATTTTTACTATGAACATCATTCATAAGCGCCTCCATTTCATCACAGCTGTGATGTGTGATGATGCTCATTATAGAAATCAATGTACAATTACAATACTGTCATTTTTCTCAATGCGTAGAAAAAAATGCGCCAAACTTACGATAAGCGCATGATTTTATTTGCTTTATCTGTTTCGCCCACTACCCATTCCATGCTGAAGTGCAATCACATGGACATCACCGTTGTAGCTGACTTTGACTGTGTTGATACTTTTGCCCATGGGGAGTTGCAGTTGCTTTGTCTTCCCAGGAGTAGCCATTACAGTACCCAGTTTAGTGTCATCCAGGGTAGATACACTCACAGTGTCGGTACTAAGTGCGTTGGCACTCCAATCCATATATATAATGTTGTGCCCAGCACGAACGTTATAAGGCACCGGAGCCTGAGCAAAAGCGGAGAAGCTTCCGACGACCAGCGTACATGCCATTAATGCACCAATTTTAATATTCATAAACCACCTCATTTAATTATGACTCAAGTTACGTGACTAACTATAAACTCTGAGTCATTACATGAAGCTGTCACAAAAATTACAAATTAGTAATAAACCTATTGAAGAGCGCTTGGGGAAAGCTGGATGACTGGATCAGGACATACCCTATTTTTGGCCTGCTCAGATAGAGATTCGGTTCATGCAGCACTCTTCGCGGAGAAATATGATGATCTCTTCCAGCACTTCGTATTGAGAGACGCACAGTAGGGTACGACTTTCCCGATTCTGCTTGACCAGGCCAACCGAGACCAGCGCGGCAATGTGGTGGCTTAGGGTCGATGCGGGAATGGCGAGCTGCTTTTGCAAGTCTCCAACAGGCAGGCCCTGCTCTCCCGCTTTGACCAGATGCTTGAAAATGAACAAACGAGTCGGATGACCCAGCTCTTTCAATGCCTTAGCCACTTCTTCCAATTGCATAGCGCACTCCTCTCGATGACGAATATTTCGATAATACCAGAAATATCTGACCACCCAAAAGTTTCGATTATTTTAGAAATATGGTAAATAAAGGAGGATATGAAGATGAAAGATTGGTTAACCATGCTGACAGATGCAACTCAGATGTTTTTGTTCTTGGCCTTAGAGCTTTCTGTGCTGTTTCTGGTGATTAGTGCAGGGGTCAGCTTGATCCGCCAGAAGATACCCGACTCCAAGATCCAAGCCATGCTGGGGGCACGAAAAGGCAGAGGCTATTTGATTTCTGCGGTACTGGGGGCATTGACTCCTTTTTGCAGTTGCTCAACCATCCCCATGCTGCGTGGGCTCTTGTCTGCCAAAGCCGGTTTTGGGCCAACCCTGACCTTCCTGTTTGTCTCGCCGCTGCTCAACCCGATCATCGTAGGTTTGATGTGGGCCACCTTCGGCTGGAAAGTGACGATGTTGTATGCCTTGATTGCAGCGGGAGTTTCCGTACTGGCGAGTATGTTGTTGGACATGCTGGGGTTTGAGCGTCATATCATTGACTCCAAAGAGGCCAGCTGTGGCACAGGTTGTGGCGCCACAGCAAGTGAACCTGCCAGTGTTAATGCAACCACTTGCTGCTCAAGCAACGCTATCAAGTCAGTCAAACCGCTAAAGGCTCAAGTATCCTGCTGTACCTCACTGCCTGAGGCTGCGTCAACCATCTCTTGTTGCGCAGATGGCACTGCGGCACGGACTCAGGATCCAGTCATTCCTACGGCCTTCGCCAAAGCGCGTATCGATGCCTGGCAACAATTCAAAGAGGTGCTGCCTTACTTGTTGCTGGGGGTATTGATAGGGTCATTTATCTACGGTTTCATTCCTGCCGAGTGGATAGCGGCCCACGCAGGGGCTGACAACCCGCTGGCGATCCCCTTCAGTGCAATTGTGGGTATTCCGCTCTATATCCGGGCAGAAGCCGTTATCCCTCTGGCATCTGTATTGCTGGGAAAAGGGATGAGCATGCTACCGTTATCAGCCCGTGCTGGCTGATGAAAACCAGGAGATTGCCGACTGGCTGCTGCGCCTCACCGCCAACCAGCGCAACTGGGGTTTCGGACTGTGCTTCCTGTACCTGCGTAACGTCAAAGGCTTTGGCTGGAACCACAAGCGGGTCTACCGGATCTATCGGGCGCTAGAGCTCAATCTGCGGATAAAACCCAAGAAGCGGCTAGTGCGGGCCAAGCCGGAGCCGTTGGCAGTCCCTGACCAACCGAATCACTGCTGGTCGATGGACTTTATGCATGACCAGCTCAGCGATGGTCGTTCGGTGCGGTTGTTTAATGTGATCGATGACTTCAATCGCGAAGCACTGTGCATCGAGGTGGATTTTTCCTTGCCTGCCTCGCGAGTCAAACGGGTGCTGGAGCAGGTCATCGAGTGGCGGGGCAAACCAGCCGCAATCCGCTGTGATAATGGTCCGGAATACATCAGCGAAGAGCTCAAGCAATGGGCGCAGCAGAAGAGGATTGCGCTGAGGTATATCCAGCCAGGCAACCCGCAGCAGAATGCCTACATAGAGCGATTTAACCGCACTGTGCGTTACGACTGGTTGGGCCATTACCTGTTTGAGTCACTGAATGAGTTACAGGAATTTGCCACGAACTGGCTGTGGGTTTATAACCATGAGCGGCCCAATATGGCGCTGGGCGGCTACACGCCGAAACAGCGCTTGGCACAGGCCGCATGACCTCTACTTTTGAGTGCTCCAAAAAATGGGGGGATTACCATATGACCACTCCCCAGGCGAGCTAATTGGGCCCTAGGGAAAGTGCGAACAAGTATCCCACGAACAAAAAATGAAAATTTTAGTCATTTAATATCAATGGGTTACCAGTAAATGCTCTCGTGCCATATGACTTATTCGCATCTTCCCTAGGATCATCAGCAAGCTGCGATTCATTTTGCCGGTCGCAATCAACGGCAGTACTGGACTGCTTGATGTAGGTCTCCCGCACATGCTGGCGGCCGAAGATGGCTTGAAGACTTAGAGGCAGAACTCGTAACCGAGGCCCCTGTCGTTGATGAGCGCATCATCTTCATCTCTCAGGAAAAGACACAAAATATCGTGCATTGAAACCTAATATGGCAGGTCAAAAAATACACACATCACTTCTTCCTCTTTCCTGCTCATCAGGTATAATCCGCCATCTTTTTTTGCATCAGTGACCAGCGACCCCCTATGACTGTCAACCGTTTTGACCCCAGCTCAGACAGCCTGACGCCTGCAACCACGCAGGCTCAGCCATTGGACAACCAACCTGTCCAACAAGCGACTTCCAGCATTATTAGGTCTCATCCCCCAAGGATTGGTTTTGTGAGCTTGGGATGCCCCAAAAACCTGGTCGATTCCGAACGCATCCTGACCCAGCTGCGTACCGAAGGGTACGACGTGGTGCCCAGCTATGACGATGCGGAGCTGGTGGTGGTCAACACCTGCGGCTTCATCGACAGCGCGGTGCAGGAGTCCCTGGAAGCCATCGGCGAGGCCCTGGCCGAGAACGGCAAGGTGATCGTTACCGGCTGCCTGGGTGCCAAAGAGAACCAGATCCGCGAGATCCACCCCAAGGTGCTCGAGATCACCGGTCCCCACGCCTATGAAGAGGTGCTGGGCCACGTCCACAAGTACGTGGAAAAACCGACCCACAACCCCTTCACCAGCCTGGTGCCGGCCCAGGGCGTCAAGCTGACCCCGCGCCACTACGCCTATCTGAAGATCTCCGAAGGCTGCAACCATCGCTGCACCTTCTGCATCATCCCCTCCATGCGCGGGGATCTGGTGAGCCGCCCCATCGGCGAGGTGCTGGCCGAGGCCAAGCGCCTGAAAGAGGCCGGCGTGAAGGAGATCCTGGTGATCTCCCAAGACACCTCCGCCTACGGCGTCGACGTCAAGCACCGCACCGGTTTCTACGACGGCATGCCGGTCAAGACCAGCATGGTGGCCCTGTGCGAGGAGCTCTCCAAGCTCGGCATGTGGGTGCGCCTGCACTACGTCTACCCCTACCCGCACGTGGATGACGTCATCCCCCTGATGCGCGACGGCAAGATCCTCCCCTACCTGGACATACCGCTGCAGCACGCCAGCCCGCGCATCCTCAAGCTGATGAAGCGCCCCGGCTCCGTCGAGCGCACCCTGGAGCGCATCCAGAAGTGGCGCGAGATCTGCCCCGAGATCACCCTGCGCTCCACCTTCATCGTCGGCTTCCCCGGCGAGACCGAGGAAGAGTTCCAGATGCTGCTGGACTTCATCGACAAGGCGGAGCTGGATCGGGTCGGCTGCTTCAAGTACAGCCCGGTCGAGGGTGCCAAGGCCAACGAGCTACCGGATCCGGTGCCGGCCGAGGTGCAGGAGGAGCGCTTCCAGCGCTTCATGGAGCTGCAGCAGCAGGTCTCCATCCGCAAGCTCGCCCGCAAGGTCGGCAAGGAGATGCTGGTGCTGATCGACGAGGTGGACGAAGAGGGTGCCACCGGCCGCTCCGCCGCCGATGCCCCCGAGATCGACGGTCTGGTCTACCTGAATGGCGAGACCGGCCTCAAGCCCGGCGACATGGTCAAGGTTCGCATCGACGAGGCGGACGAGTACGACCTCTGGGCCAGCCTGGTCGAGTAATCTCCCAGAACATCCCTCAAGCCAGTCAGCCACCGCTGACTGGCTTTTTTATTGCCCTCGTCTCCCCGGCCTCCGGCCATGCCTCCCTTGGGACTGAGTGTGGCAGAGCGCCCTTCGCCTCGGCCCCTCTCTGGCCGTGAACCGGCGCACAGTTTCGCCTCACCTCGCATCCTGCTTCTTTCCCGGTCAAAAAAAAGCCACCAAGGCGGAGAAAAAACGAGCACGATCCAGTTCACACTATCGCCGTCACGCTGTCAAAACAGGTGACTTCGTGCTTTGTGAGAATTAATGCAACTGTATAATTTAAAAGGATTAAAAATACATTTTGACGATATTGACGAGAGTTCTCGGGTTTTTACGATATCGACGAAATGAAGAGTTGTTGTCTTCCTGTTAATTCTGCTTTTCTAATGGCGTTGGACGACACAACTACAAGGGTGCAAAACCTGACCAACATTGAGGGCCGGTATCCAAGCATGCGATCTCGGCGCTCCATTCCAAACATGGAAGACCAATAAGAAAGGAAAAAATATGCTTGCCAAAGTATCCAAAATCGCTACCTCAGTCATGCTGGGAACCCTGATGCTCGGTGCCGCCGGCACCGCCATGGCCGCCGACAACAAGACGGTGCTGACCCTGGTCGCCCAGCAGGAAACCGCATGGGTCAAGAACTTCAACCCCTTCCTGCAGGCCGGTCTGCTGCACACCACCCGCCACTTCATCTATGAGCCCCTGGTGATCTTCAACGATATGCAGGGTGGCAAACCCGTCTATCGTCTGGCCACCCACTACGCCTTCAGCGATGACCTGAAGTCCGTCACCTTCGATCTCCGTGAAGGGGTCAAGTGGTCAGACGGCGAAGGCTTCGACGCCAACGACGTGCTCTTCTCCTTCAACCTGGTCAAGGCCAACAAGGCCCTGGACGAACGCTCCATCTGGACCCAGGTGAAGAGTGTCGAGAAGCTGGGCCAGTACAAGGTCAAGTTCGATCTGGCGGCCGTCAACACCAACGTGGTGAACGACATCGTGCTGGTGCCCATCGTCCCCGAGCACCAGTGGAAGTCGGTGAAGGACCCGGTCGCCTTCACCAACGACAAGCCGGTCGGCAGCGGCCCCTTCACCGAGGTGGACAACTTCTCCGCCCAGCTCTACACCCAGTGCCGCAACCCGCACTACTGGGACAACGCCAACCTCTCCATCGACTGCCTGCGCATGCCGCAGATGGCCACCAACGACCAGGTGCTGGCCGCCGTGATGAAGGGTGATGTGGACTGGTTCGGCTCCTTCGTGCCGGACATCGAGCGCCTCTACGTCGGCAACGATCCCAAGAACAACAAGTACTGGTTCCCCGCCTCCGGCACTGTGGCGTTCAACGTCAACTTCCAGAGCAAGCACCCCGGCAACCACGAAGCCTTCAACGACATCAACTTCCGCCGCGCCTTCTCCATGGCCATGGACCGCCAGTCCATGGTGGACATCGCGGGCTACGGCTACCCCACCGTCAACGAGTACCCGTCGGGCCTGGGCAAGGCATTCGCCTCCTGGGACAACCCGGAAGTCGAGAAGAAATACGGCAAATACAACAAGTTCGACCTGGAAGGGGCCAAGGCCCTGCTGAAGGAAGCGGGCTACAAGGACTGTGACGGCGACAAGTTCCTCGACACCCCGAGCTGCAAGAAGATCGAGTTCAAGGTGCTGGTCCCGAACGGCTGGACCGACTGGGTCAACACCGTCCAGATCGGTGTGGAAGGCCTGCAGGCCCTGGGCCTGAACGCCAAGACCGCCACCCCGGAAGCCACCGTCTGGACCGAGTCCCTGATCACCGGTGACTTCGACGTCGCCCTGCAGGGCTACTTTGCCGGCGCCAACCCGCACAAGTACTTCGAGACCGCCTTCCACTCCCGCAACATGGGTGAGCGCGGCAACCGCTTCGCGGCGCCCCGCTACAAGGATCCCGAGCTCGACAAGCTGATCGACGACTTCACCCAGACCGCCGATGCGGCCAAGCAGAAGGAGATCATGTTCGCCATCCAGGAGCGTGTCGGGGCCAACCAGACCATCATCCCGGTGTTCAACAACCCGACCTGGTACGAATACAGCACCAAGCGCTTCAACGGCTGGTTCAGTGCCGACAACCCGGTCGCCAAGCCGCAGGTTCACCCGGACACTCCGGAGCGTCTGCTGCACGTGCTGTCACTCAAGCCGAACAGCTAATCACCCCGGCCCCCTGCGGGGGGCCCTCTTCCCCGCCATGTCTTTCACCCCCGTCCTCTGCCGGGGTTGGGGGAGCTTTGCCCGGCGCGGGGCAGGCTTGCAGTAAAAGGTATCACCATGGGATTCATACTTAGACGCTTCTCCTTCTATCTGGTCGCCTTCCTGGTGGCCGCCACCATCAACTTCCTGCTACCCAGAGCCATGCCAGGGGATCCCGTCTCCGTCATGTTTGCCCGGGCCGGCGCCATGATGGAACCTGCCGCCCTGGAAGCCCTCAAGGCTACCTTCGGCTTCGTGGACGGCCCCATCGGCACCCAGTTTCTCGCCTATGTGAAGAGCGTCTTCACCTGGGATCTCGGCACCTCGGTGCGCTACTACCCCCAACCGGTTGCCGACGTCCTCGGCCGTGCCATCGGCTGGACTCTATTCCTGGTGGGCACCTCCACCATTCTGAGCTTTTCCATCGGCTCCATCGTCGGCATCTTCGCCGCCTGGTACCGGGGCGGACGCATGGACAGCATCCTCTCCCCACTCACCCTCGTGATGCAGGCCATCCCCCCCGTGGTGGTCTCCCTGCTCGCCCTCTTCCTGTTCGGAGTCAGCCTCGGCTGGCTGCCCATCGGCTACGCCTACAGCCCCGAGATCCCCGCCGACTTTGGCTGGGAACACATCAAGAGCATCCTGCTGCACGCCATCATGCCGGTGGGCACCCTGGCGCTGGTACAGGTGGGTGGTTTCCTTATCACCATGCGCAACAACATGATCAACCTGCTGGGCGAGGACTACATCACCATGGCCAAGGCCAAGGGGCTCTCCAGCAACCGGGTGATCTTCAACTACGGCGCCCGCAACGCCGTGCTGCCCAGCGTCACCGCCCTCTCCATGGCGCTCGGCTTCGTCATCGGCGGCTCCCTCATCACCGAGGTGATCTTCAACTACCCCGGCCTGGGACTGACCCTCTATCAGGGCATCCTGGCCCGCGACTACCCCCTCATTCAGGGGCAACTGCTCATCATGACCATCACCATGCTCAGCTTCAACTTCCTGGCGGATGTGCTCTACGTCTTCCTGGATCCCCGTCTGCGTACAGGAGGCAAATAAGATGCGTATGCCGACTATCTTGAAAATCCTGCTGGGCAACAAGAAGGCCGCCTTCGGCCTCGCCATCGTGGTCACCTTCGTGCTGATGGCCCTGTTCGCCCCGCTGCTCGCCAGCAACGAACCCACCAAGCGGGTCGCCCGCCCCCACCAGCCCCCCAGCGTGGAGCTGGTGATGGGATCGAACCGCATGGGTCACGATCTCTGGGCCCAGTTCACCCACGGTGCCCGCATCTCCCTGCTGGTGGGCTTCGGGGCAGGCCTGCTGGTCTGCGCCCTGGCCATCACGGTGGGGATCACCGCCGGTTATTTTGGCGGCGTGGTGGACGAGTGCCTCACCTTCCTGATGAACGTGGTGCTGGTGATCCCGAACCTCCCGCTATTGCTGGTGCTCGCGAGCTTTATCGGGGAGGCGTCACCGACGGTGATCGCCCTCATCATCGGCTTTACCTCCTGGGCCTACGGCGCCCGGGTGATCCGCGCCCAGACACTGGCCCTGCGGGAGAAGGAGTTCGTCATCGCCGCCGAGGTACTGGGTGAGCCGGCCTGGCGCATCATTTTGGTGGAGATACTGCCGAACCTCATCTCCATCATCGGGGTGAGCTTCATCGGATCCATCATCTACGCCATCGTCACCGAGGCGACCCTGGAGTTCCTGGGGCTCGGCGATCCGACCGTGGTGAGCTGGGGCATCATGCTCTACAACGCCCAGACCTCGAGCGCCATCCTGGTGGGTGCCTGGTGGGAGATTTTGGCTCCCTGCTTCGCCATCGCCACTCTGGGGGCGGGTCTGGCCATGCTCAACTTCGCCATCGACGAAATCGCCAACCCGCAGCTCCGTTCCCACAAGGGGCTGCGCCGCTGGAAACAGCTCGCCGCCCCGGCACCTGTCACCGCTCAGGAGAAGACAGCATGAAGCCGCAACAACCCCTGCTGTCGGTGCGCCAGCTCTGCGTCGACTACATCACCGAGAACGGCGACGTGCGCGCCGTCAACTCGGTCAGTTTTGACATCATGCCGGGTGAGGTGTTCGGCCTCGCCGGTGAGTCCGGCTGCGGCAAGTCCACCGTCGCCTTCTCGGTGGCGCGCCTGCACAAGCCGCCCGCCTACATCAGCGGCGGCGAGATCCTGTTCAAGGGGGAGAACATCCTCGGCTTCGACGACGAGCGGCTGCGCAGCTACCGCTGGCGCCAGGCGAGCGTGGTGTTCCAGTCCGCCATGAATGCGCTCAACCCCGTGCTGCGCATGGAGGAGCAGTTCTGCGACGTGCTCTTGGCCCATAACCCCGGCATGACCCGCTATGAGGCGATCAAGCGTGCCCAGGAGCTGCTGGAGATCGTCGACATCCACCCGAGCCGGCTCAAGGACTACCCGCACCAGTTCTCCGGCGGCATGCGCCAGCGGCTGGTGATCGCCATCGCCATGGCCCTCAACCCCGAGCTGCTCATCATGGACGAGCCCACCACGGCGCTGGACGTGGTGGTGCAGCGGGAGATTTTGCAGAAGGTCTATGCACTGAAAGAGAAGTTCAACTTCTCCATCCTCTTCATCACTCACGACCTCTCCTTGATGGTCGAGTTCTGTGACCGCATCGGCATCATGTACGCGGGTGAACTGGTGGAGGTGGCGCCGGCCAAGGCGATCCTGACCACGCCGCTGCACCCCTACACCCGGGGCCTTGGCAACTCCTTCCCCCCCCTGCACGGGCCCAAGACCGTGCTGGAGGGGATACCGGGCAGCCCGCTCAATCTGCTGGAGGTGCCGGTGGGCTGCCGCTTCCAGGCACGCTGCAGCAAGGTGCACGAGCGCTGCCGCCAGGAATACACCCGGCTGGCCGAGATCCTGCCCGGCCAACAGGCTGCCTGCCACCTTCATGAGGCAGCAGAGGAACAACCGGATCTTCCGATCCATCTGGACAAGGCCGCTGGCTGTTAAGGATGTCTGTCATGCAAATCGCCCAAACCGACGCGCCCATCATCGAGGTCCAGCACCTCTACAAGGACTTCGCCGTCAACTCCAACGCCATCAAGAGCGGCAAGATGCGGGCGCTGTCCGACATCACCTTCAACCTGCACCGGGGCCGGGCCCTGGCAGTGGTGGGGGAATCCGGCTCCGGCAAGAGCACCATCGCCAAGATCATCGCCAAGATGTACAAGCTCTCCAACGGCCGCATCCTCTACCGTGGCCGCGACCTGGAGGAGTTCAACAAGGGCACCGCCCTGCTGGACTATCGCCAGAGCGTACAGATGGTGTGGCAGGATCCGTTCGGTTCATTGAATCCGACCCACACCATCTACCACCACATCGCCCGCCCCCTGCTGCTGCACAGCAAGGTGAGCGACAAGCGGGATCTGCCCGACATGGTCTATGGCCTGCTGGAGAAGGTGGGGCTGACCCCCGCCAAGGCGACCGCGGCCAAGTACCCTCACCAGCTCTCCGGCGGCCAGCGCCAGCGGGTCAACATCGCCCGCAACCTGGCGGTGGAGGCGGAAGTGGTGCTGGCGGACGAGCCCACCTCCATGCTCGACGTCTCCATTCGCATCGGCATCCTCAACCTGATGGAGCAGATGAAGAACGAGCTCGGCGTCTCCATGCTCTACATCACCCACGACATCGCCACCGCCCGCTACGTGGCGGAAGATCTGGCGGTCATGTACGTGGGGCACATGGTGGAGTGGGGAGAGGTGGACGAGATCCTGCACCACCCCCAGCACCCCTACACCCAGTTGCTCATCTCGGCGGTGCCCGATCCCGAGAAGAGCATCCACGCCGAGCTGGAGGGAGGCCGCAAGGGGGAGATACCGCTCTGGACCCCGGAATCCCGCGGCTGCCCCTTTGCCGGGCGCTGCCACCAGGCCATGCCCCGCTGCAAGGAGAGCCTGCCGCCGGTGACCCGGCTCGCCGACAACCACTTCGTGCGCTGCTACCTCCACGAACAGGAGTAAGCAGGCCCGCGGCCGGGCGCCGTCGCCCGGCCATGCCTCGCGTCGGGGCCGCAAGGCCCCGCAATGAGCCTCGCCCGCCAGGGGCGAGCCTTCGGAGTAAAACCTTGATGGAACTTTTGATCAACCAGGTGGGTTACGAATGTGACGGGGAGAAGAGCGCCCTGCTGCAGTGCGGCGCCGACCTCGATATCCGCGGCCACGTCAGGCTGCTTCGCCAGGAGGACGACCGCCTCCTGCTGGAGACGCCGCTGGTAGCGGCGGGAAGCGTCCCCGGCTGGCAGGGGCGCCACTACTGGCGGGCCGATTTCTCCGCCTTCACCGAGCCCGGCCACTACCGGCTGGAGGCCGTCGTGACCGAGGGAGCGCAGGAGCGTCTGGTGCGCTCCCCCCCCTTTGCCATCGGCCGGGGGCTGCTGGCGAACCGCTGCCTCTCCGACGTCATCCACTACTTCAAGGGACAGCGCGCCAGCGGCGCCTTCGATAGAGCCGACCGCAGCGCCCGTCTGTTTGGCACTGACCAGCACAAGGATGTGCACGGCGGCTGGTTCGACGCCAGCGGCGACATGAGCAAGTACCTGAGTCACCTCTCCTACGCCAACTACCTCAATCCCCAGCAGACTCCCATGGTGGTCTGGTCCCTGCTCAAGTGCCGGGAACTCCTGGCGACACGTCGCGACATCGACGGGGTGAACCTCTGCAAGCGGCTCAACGACGAGGGGCTGCACGGGGCGGATTTTCTCTGCCGGATGCAGGACGAGAGCGGCTTCTTCTACATGACCCTGTTCGACAAGTGGAGCAAGGATCCCGAGCAGCGGGAGCTGTGCGCCTATGCGACCCAGCAGGGGATCAAGTCCGCCCACTGGCAGGCGGGCTTTCGTCAGGGGGGCGGCATGGCCATCGCCGCCCTGGCCCGCGCCGCCCGGGAACCGAGTGGCGGCGACCTTGACACCAGCCAGTACGCCGAGGCGGCCAGACGCGGCTACCTGCACCTGCGCGAGCACAACCTCGCCTACCTGGACGACGGGGTCGAGAACATCATTGACGACTACTGCGCCCTGCTGGCGGCGGTCGAGCTCACCAGAACGCTGGGCCCCGAGTGGCTCGCCGAGGCGCGGGACAGGGCCGGCAGGCTGTGCGCCCGCCAGCGCCCCCACCTCGAGCTCGGCCACCATTGGGCCGCCAACGACGATGGCTCTCGCCCCTACTACCACGCCGCCGAGGCGGGCCTGCCGGTGCTGGCGCTGCTGGAATATCTAAGCGTTGAGCCGGATCCGGCGCGTCAGTGGGCGGCCCGGACCGTCGCCGAGCAGGCGTTGGCCGCTGAGCTGGCGCTCTGCGCCCGGGCAGGCAACCCCTTCGTCCTGGCCCGCCAGTATGTGAAAGGCGTTGGCGAAGAGCCTCGCATCAGCTTCTTTATGCCCCATCACAACGAGTCCGGTTACTGGTGGCAGGGGGAGAACGCCCGGCTGGCGTCGCTGGCCGCCATGGCCTTCGCTGCCGCAGAGCAACTGCCGCAACAGAGCCGGTTGCTTCGCACCTTCGGCCAGCAGCAGCTCGACTGGATCCTGGGGAGAAACCCCTTCAACGCCTGCATGCTGGCGGGTCAGGGCATCAACAACCCGGAATACACCGCTGGCTACCCCAATGCACAGGGGGGGATCTGCAACGGCATCACCGCCGGGTTCGACGACGAGGCGGACATCGCCTTCATTCCTGAGGAGTACAAGGAGCGGCTGGATCAGAACTGGCGCTGGGGCGAACAGTGGATCCCCCACGCCGCCTGGTTCGCTTTGGCCATCACCTGGCAGAGCGCACAAGGAGGCCACCATGATTGAGAGCGGTTCAAACATCACTGGCACCGGGGAGAGCCGTGGATCCTCCATACCGCCAGCCAGGTTTGCCCTGGCCATCACCTGGCAGAGCGCGCAGGGAGGTCACCATGATTGAGTTCTGGGTCGGGGTGGACGGCGGCGGCACCCATACCCGGGCCCGCATCCGCGATCGGGCCGGCAGGCTGCTGGGGGAAGGCCGGGCGGCCGGCTCCAATCTGGAGCTGGGCATCGCGCTCGCCCACGGCAACGTGCTGACCGCCATCGAACTGGCTCGCATCGAGGCCGGTTTGGGCGAAGATGCACAGCAGAGGATGGGAGTCGGACTGGCGCTCGCCTCCGCCGAGCTCGCCGACAGCTATCACGCCATGCTGACCATGCCTTTCCCGTTTGCGAGGGTGAAGCTCACCTCCGACGCCTTTGGTGCCTGCCTCGGCGCCTTCGGCGGCCAGGAGGGGGCCATCCTGATCGCGGGCACCGGCTCCGCCGGGCTCATCTACCGCGATGGCCGGCTACGCACCTGCTCGGGTCGCGGCTTCCTCGTCTCGGATCTCGGCAGCGGCGCCTGGCTGGGGCTTCGCGCCATCCAGCAGTCCCTGCTCTGCCACGACGGCATCCTGCCCCCCAGCCCCCTGGCGGTGCGCCTGATGGATCACTTCAGGCGGGATCAGGCGGAGGTGGTGCGCTGGGCCGCCTGCGCCCTGCCTGCGGACTACGGCCGTTTCGCCCCCTGGGTGTTCGATGCCGCCAGCGACGGGGACGAGCTCGCCACCGCCCTGCTGGATGAGACCTGTGCCCAGCTCGGCATGCTGCTGGAGGGCATGACCCAGCTCGGGGCGGACCGGATCGCCCTGCTGGGCGGCATCGGCATGCGCCTCTCCCCTCGCCTCTCCCGTTTCAACCTGGTGACCCCCAAGGCCGATGCCCTTGACGGCGCCATCCTGTTTGCCCAATCAGAGGAATACCCATGTCTGCACCCCTGATCCATGCCCAGGTCGATCACCGCGACGGTGAGGACGTCTGGTTCCGCTTCACCCTGAGCCAGTTGCCGGGCGTGCCCTGGAAACTGCACTTCTGCCTGGCCCGGCACATAGACGCGAGCTCGGTTGAGGGCGGGACGCTGGAGCGCCAGAGCGGCAGCTACAAGGTGCTGGTGCCCCATGAAGGGGTGAGCGAGCTGCGTTTCTGCTGCCGCAAGACCCCCGTCAAGCGCCTCTCCGATCTGCCCAAGGGCTTCTTCCTGAGCCTGATGGAGGGCGAGGGACGGCTGCAACCCGTGGTGCTGGCGGGGGAAGCGCTCGGCCTGCCCTCCCCGCCGCCCGCCGCCCCCGATCTGCCCGAGGTGGAGGCCGCCAACGGCATAGTGCCCCAGCCCGCCCACCTGATTTATACCGAGGGCAACTTCCGGCTGGCGGAGCGCGCCCACGTCGACGGCCCCGTCCCCCTCGCCCCCCTGCTCGCCCATTTCAACGAGCTGACGGGCCTGGCCCTGACCCAGGATCACGATGCGGAGCTCCATCTTGTCGAGGCGCCGCTCCCTCAGGAAGGGTATGAACTCTCCATCACCACGGAGGAGATCCGCATCCGGGCCGCCGGCGAGGCGGGCTGGCGCCACGGTCTGGTGACCCTGGCCCAGTGGTATCTGCAGCACGGAGAGAGCCTGCCCTGCCTCGAGGTCAGGGATGCGCCGCGCTTCGGTTTTCGCGGCATCTTTCTCGACTGCGCCCGTCATTTCCACTCCATTGCCACCCTCAAGCGCCTGCTCAGGCAGATGAGCCTCTACAAGTTCAACCGCTTCCACTGGCACCTGACCGATGACGAGGGGTGGCGCCTGGAGATCAAGGCCTTCCCCCGCCTCACCGAGGTGGCGGCCTGGCGCGGCCATGGGCTGGCGATCGATCCCCAGCTGAGCGGCGGCCCCGACCCCTATGGCGGCTACTACACCCAGAGCGAGGTGCGCGAGCTGGTGGCCTATGCCGCCGGGCTCGGCATCACCATCATCCCGGAGATAGACATCCCGGGGCACTGCCACGCCGCCATCAAGGCGCTGCCCGAACTGCTGCGGGAAGAGGCCGACCGCTCGTGCTACCTCTCGGTGCAATATTTCGATGACAACGTGCTCAACCCGGCGCTGCCAGGCACCTATGAGTTCCTGGAGACGGTGATGGACGAGGTGTGCGCGCTCTTCCCGGGGCCCCAGGTGCACATGGGGGGAGACGAGGTGCCGACCGGCGTCTGGACCGACAGCCCCGCCTGTCGACAGTTGATGACAGAGCAGGGCTATACCGATTGCCGCGAGCTGCAGGGCCACCTGCTGCGCCACTGCCAGCACTATCTGGCCGCCAGGGGCAAGCAGATGCTGGGCTGGGAGGAGATACTGCACGGGGACAAGGTGAGCCGGGAGGCCGCCATCTGTGCCTGGACCAGCTTCCAGGCCGGGCTGGACGCGGCGGCGGCGGGCTATCCCGTGGTGATGGCGCCGGCCCAGCACCTCTATCTGGATCTCGCCTGGAACCAGGACATCCACGAACCAGGGCTCTACTGGGCGGGCCCCCTCAATCTCGAGCAGGTCCATGCCTGCGATCCTGCCCCGGCCGATTTCCATGCCAACGATAACATCCTGGGGGTGCTGAGCCCCTTGTGGTCGGAACTGATCACCTCTCGCGATCGTCTCGACTACATGTTGTTCCCGCGCCTGCTGGCCACGGCCGAGGTGGCCTGGAGCGACCCCGCCCGCAAGGCGTGGGATCACTTCGCGGCCCGCCTGCCCGGCCAGTTGCAGATCCTCGACCAGTTGCAGGTGCGTTACCGGGTGCCACAGAGGTAGTGTTATCTTTCTCTTTTCGGCGACCTCCTGGTCGCCGTTTTTTTACTCATTGACAACAAAAACCCAACCTAAGCCCTACTTTTAACCCGCCTTTATTGGCAGAATAGGGCCCACGATGGAACCGGCCAGGCACAAGGTCAGCGTTTCATCCGCTCAATCACAATAACAACCAGCATGAATATCGGAGCTTATCCCTATGGCCCGCAGAGACGTCCAGACACTGGACAGCGAAGTGGAGTTTCCTGCCGACGTACAACTCGTGTCCACCACGGACTTGCGCGGCGTCATCACCTACGCCAACCCCGCCTTCTGCCGGATCGCCGGCTACCGGGTCGATGAACTGGTCGGTCACAATCACAACCTGGTGCGTCACCCCGACATGCCCAAGGCCGCCTTCGCCGATCTCTGGGCCCGCCTCAAGGAGGGCAATCCGTGGCGCGGCGTGGTCAAGAACCGCTGCAAGGATGGCCGCTACTACTGGGTCGACGCCTATGTGACCCCCATCTACGAGCACGGCAAGATAAGCGGCTACCAGTCGGTGCGCTGCAAGCCCGAGCCCCGGCTCAAGCAGGCCGCCGCCCAGGCCTACCAGGCCCTGCTCAAGGCCGAACGGGGGAAAACCCGCAAGCTCCCCTCCCTGCGCCCCTATCGCCCCCTGCTGCTGGGCTTGCCGCTGCTGGCGCTGTTTGGCTGGGCCGCCTTCACCCAGGGGGCCCTCACCGTGCTGCTGATGCTGCTGCCCCTGCTGGCCATCGCCGGCACCTACTGGCGCGAGCTCATCGCCCTGCCGCGCTATCTCAGGCAGCTCGGCCAGCAATACGACAGCCTGACCCGGCTGGTCTATTCCGGTGACGCCCCGGGCGCCATCGCCGACTTCCACCTCAAGATGCTGCAGGCCAGGATCCGCACCGTGCTGGGCCGGGTCGACGACGCCACCCATCCGCTTCAGGCCCTGGCGACCGATCTGCAGGACTCTTCCCACCGGGCCTTCCTCGACATCAACGAGCAGGATGCCCAGACCCAGCAGATGGCCGCCGCCATGACCCAGATGGCCAGCACGGCCCACGAAATCGCCCGCAACATCCAGGACACCAACGGCCAGGTGACGGAGGCGCGCAGCAGCTGCCAGAACACCGTCATGCAGCTGGATCAGACCCAGCAGCAGATGACGCAACTGGCCAGGCAGGCGGAGCAGGCCTTCCACTCCGCGGTGGAACTCGCCAGCGAGTCGGAGCGGATCGGCAGCGTCATGGGGGAGATCCAGGGCATCGCCGAACAGACCAACCTGCTGGCGCTGAACGCCGCCATCGAGGCGGCCCGGGCCGGGGAGCAGGGCCGCGGCTTCGCCGTGGTGGCGGACGAGGTGCGCACCCTGTCGACCCGCACCCACAAGGCGACCGAGCAGATCCAGGGCAGCATCCGCCAGATCCAGCAGACCCTCGAGCGCTGGCAGGGCATGATGCAGGACAATCTGGCCCAGACCCGGGAGTGCGTCGAGATGACCCGCCAGGGCTCGGGCAACCTGCACCAGGTGCTGGAGGAGATCGATCAGGTGACCGAGTTCTCCACCCAGATCGCCGCCGCCGCGGAGCAGCAGCAGGTGGTGGTGGAGGAGATCAGCCGCAACATCCACCAGATCTCCGAATACTCCCGCGCCAACAGCCAGAAGATCCGGGCGGTAGACGACTCCAGCCAGGAGCTGCTCAAGCGCGCCAGCGAGCTCAGGGGGCTGAGCCAGACCTTCGGCTGACGGATTGCAAGCCATATGACGGAAGCGCCACAATGGCGCTTCTGTTGTTTCTGACGAGTCAACTTCATGAGAACGGAATCGACACCTCTGGACAAGGTTGCCCGCATCGAGGCCATCCTGGCCCTGATCCCGGCCGGTCGCGTGGTGAGCTATGGCCAGGTCGCCGATCTCGCCGGCCTGCCCGGGCGGGCTCGCCTGGTGGGAAAAGTATTGCGGGAGACCGACAAGACACTGCCCTGGCACCGGGTGCTGGGGGCGGCGGGCACCATATCGCTGCCAGAGGGATCGGCGGGGTTCGACAGGCAGGCAGGGCTATTGCAGGAGGAGGGGGTGCCGGTGATCGGCGGGCGGGTCAGGATGCGGGAGTGGCAGTGGCAGCCCGATCTCGCCGAGCTGCTGTTTCTGCTCCCCTTCTAGGGACTCCCTGCCGGGAGTCCCTCAGGGTTGCTAGTCGCCCACCAGAGGCCCCAGGATGTCGTCGCTGCGCACCTGCACCGGGATGGTTTCGTCCTCCCGTTGCAACAAGACCAGCAGACTCTGCCTGTCCACCTCCAGCACATAGGCCGTCCCTTCCCGCGTCAGGCAGGTCATGCCCGGCCGGATATCCTGTATCTCCATGACAACCTCCGTGTCTAGCGCTGCCATCCATGCAGCCCTTCCAGTATACCGCCATCTCCCAATGAAGAGGCCCCTCGCAAGGGGCCTCTTTCGTCATTGTGTGACCGGAAACGGGTCAGGATTTCTTCGCCTTGGGCAGGCTCTCCTGCCATTTTCCGTTGTCGTAATGGGCCGTCCAGCCGGTCGCCTTGCCGTTCACCTCGGTCATTACGTACTGCTCCTTGCTCTTGCGGCTGAAGCGCACCACGGAGGCGTTTCCGTCAGGATCTGACGCCGGGGCGTCCGCCAGGTACTGGTGCTTGGGGGAGAGGCGGTCGCGGAAGCGCTTGAGCTCTTCCACCAGAGGCGCACGAGTCTCACGTGACTTGGGGAAGTTGCTGGCGGCGAGGAACAGACCCGCCGCGCCGTCCCGCAGCACGAAGTGGGCGTCGGACTGGGTGCACTTGAGCTCCGGCAGCGGCACCGGATCCTCCTTCGGCGGCGCGATGTCGCCGTTTTTCAGGATCTTGCGGGTGTTCTTGCAGCTCTCGTTGGTGCAGCCCATGTACTTGCCGAAGCGCCCGTTCTTGAGCTGCATCTCGGATCCGCAGCGATCGCACTCTATGCTCGGCCCTTCGTAGCCCTTGAGCTTGAACTGGCCCTGCTCCACCTCGTAGCCGTCGCAGTCCGGGTTGCGGCCGCAGACGTGGAGCTTGCGGCTGTCGTCGATGATGTAGGCGTCCATGGCGGTACCGCAGATGCCGCAGCGGTGCTTGGCGCGCAGGGCGTCGGTTTCCGCCTCGTCCCCGTCGGTGGCGGAGACGAACTCGTCCGCGCTGACCAGGTTGATGGTCTTCTTGCAACGCTCCTTGGGCGGCAGGGCATAGCCGGAGCAGCCGAGGAAGACGCCGGTGGTGGCGGTGCGGATGCCCATCTTGCGGCCGCAATCCGGGCAGTCGATGTCAGTCAGCACCATCTGGTTGGCACGCATGCCCCCCTCTTCCGGTGCTTTGTCGGCCTGCGCCAGCTCCTGGGTGAACTCGGCGTAGAAGGCATCCAGCACCTTCTTCCACTCCAGGCTCCCTTCGGCGATGCCGTCGAGCTTGTCCTCCATCTTGGCGGTGAACTCGTAGTTCATCAGCTCGACGAAGTTCTCCACCAGGCGGTCGGTGACGATTTCCCCCATCTTCTCGGCGAAGAAACGGCGGCTCTCGACCCGCACATAACCGCGATCGACGATGGTGGAGATGATGGAGGCATAGGTGGACGGACGGCCGATGCCGCGCTTCTCCAGCTCGCGCACCAGCGCCGCTTCGGTGAAGCGGGCGGGCGGCTTGGTGAAGTGCTGGCGCGGATCCAGCTTGACCAGTTTCAGCACCTCGCCGACGGTCACCGCCGGCAGCTGGCTGTCTTCGCCCTTGCGGCCCATGGGCGGCAGCGCCTTGGTCCAGCCGGCGAAGCGCAGGGTGCGACCGCGGGCCTTGAGCTCGAACTCGCCCGCCTTGACGGTCAGGGTGGAGGAGTCGTACTGGGCCGGGGTCATCTGGCAGGCGACAAACTGGCGCCAGATGAGGTCATAGAGCCGCATGGCATCCGGCTCCATCCCTTCCAGCATCTCGGCGGTCACCTGGACGCTGGAGGGGCGGATCGCCTCGTGGGCCTCCTGGGCGTTGGCCTTGGCACCGTACAGGTTCGGCTCGGACGGCAGATAAGCCGCGCCATACTGCTCGCCGATGTATTCCCGCACCGCGTCCACCGCCTCTTTGCTGAGGTTGGTGGAGTCGGTACGCATATAGGTGATGTAACCCGCTTCATAGAGGCGCTGGGCCATCATCATGGTCTTCTTGACCCCGAAGCTCAGACGGGTGGAGGCGGCCTGTTGCAGGGTGGAGGTGATGAAGGGAGCGGACGGCTTGGAGCCGGTCGGCTTGTCTTCCCGGCTCACCACCTTGTAGTCGACCCCTTCCAGGGCCGCCACGGCGGCGAAGGTCTCGGCCTGGGTCACCGGCTTGAAGTCGGCCCCGTTGCGGCTGACCACCTCCATGCGCAGCTCGCTCTTGTCGCCGGTCAGCAGATCGGCGTTCAGATCCCAGAACTCCACCGGCACGAAGGCCTTGATCTCGCGCTCCTTGTCGACGATGAGGCGCACCGCGACGGACTGCACCCGACCGGCGGAGAGACCCCGGGCCAGCTTCTTCCAGAGCAGCGGCGAGACCATGTAACCCACCACCCGGTCGAGGAAACGACGGGCCTGCTGGGCGTTGACGCGGTGGATGTTCAGTTCGGACGGCTGGGCAAACGCCTCCTGGATGGCGGTCTTGGTGATCTCGTTGAACACCACGCGCTTGTAGCGGCTGTCGTCGCCACCGATGATCTCGCGCAGGTGCCAGGCGATCGCCTCCCCCTCTCTATCCAAGTCGGTTGCGAGATAGATGGTGTCGGCCTTGGCGGCCAGACTTTGCAACTCGCTGACCACCTTCTCCTTGCCGGGCAAAATCTGGTAGTTGGCCTGCCAGCCTGCTGTCGGGTTGATCCCCATCCTGGAGAACAGGGCGTTGCGATCCTTGGCCGCCTTCTCGGATTCGCTGAGCTTGATGCCGCGAATGACAGGTTTTTTGGGCTCGCTGCTGGCGCTGCCGCTGGTCGGCAGATCGCGCACATGGCCTACGCTGGATTTCACCACGTAGTCCTTGCCCAAATATTTGTTGATGGTCTTGGCCTTGGCCGGAGACTCCACTATGACCAGTGATTTGCCCATGCTGTAACTATTATCCTCATTGCACCCGACGGGGTTGGCGTGCGGTTTTGTGGGGCTGTATAAGAGATTTGACGGGAAAAAGCAATCTTGCGGGTCAATTTGCCCGACAGCCCGAACCGCCTCGTTTCTTTATTTATTAATGCGAAGCCGGGTCGCGGTAAGCAACCGCTTTTTTGTTTTTATGCTATATCCCCCCCTTTTTTAGATTGGAAATGACATATCCAGCCACCCTTGTGACATAAAAACCCACTCTGGTTATCAGCTTGTTACAAAGGATGAAATCTCTTTATAATGGCCACACGCCGCAGCTTTGTGCGCGGAAGGAACCGCTCCCCATATAAAAATCGAAAGGATGTCATCATGAAGCACTTCGAGGTCAACTTCGACGGCCTGGTCGGCCCCACCCACAACTACGCCGGCCTCTCCTATGGCAACGTCGCCTCCCAGAACAACGCCAAGGAGGCGTCCAATCCCAAGGAGGCGGCCAAGCAGGGGTTGCGCAAGATGAAGGCGCTGACCGAGCTCGGCATGGTGCAGGGGGTGCTGGCACCCCAGGAGCGGCCGGATCTCGCGACCCTGCGTCGCCTCGGCTTCACCGGCAACGATGCCAGCGTACTGGCCCAGGCCGCAAAACAGGCGCCCGCCGTGCTGGCCGCCTGTTACTCGGCCTCCAGCATGTGGACCGCCAACGCCGCCACCGTCTCCCCCAGTGCCGATACCCAGGATGGCCGCATCCATTTCACCCCCGCCAACCTGACCAACAAGTTCCACCGCTCCCTCGAGCCCGAGGTGACCGGCCGCATCCTGCGCGCCGTCTTCAACAACGATCGTCACTTCAGCCACCACCAGCATCTGCCGGAGAACGACCACTTCGGTGACGAGGGGGCCGCCAACCACACCCGGTTGTGCCGCGCCTATGGCGAGGCCGGGGTCGAGCTGTTCGTCTATGGCCGCAGCGCCTTCGACGTCTCCCGGCCCGCGCCCAAACGCTACCCGGCCCGCCAGACCCTGGAAGCCAGCCAGGCCATCGCCCGCCTGCACGGCCTCGGCGAGGAGAGCGCTGTCTTTATCCAGCAAAATCCCGAGGTAATAGACCAAGGGGTGTTCCACAACGACGTGATCGCGGTGGGCAACCAGAACGTGCTCTTCTTCCACCAGCAGGCCTTCCTCCATACCGAGGCGGCCCTGGCCGAGGTGCGCACCAAGTTCGGCGAGGGGGAGCTGCACTTCATCGAGGTCCCCACCAGCGAGGTGTCGGTGCAGGATGCGGTGAAGTCCTATCTGTTCAACACCCAGATCCTGACCCTGCCGTCCGGCGAGATGGCGATCATCGCCCCCAACGAGTGCCGCGACAACCCGGCGGTGTCGGCCTATCTGGCCAGGCTGGTGACCCTGGGCACCCCGATCAAGGGGGTGCACTACATGGACGTGAAGCAGAGCATGAAGAACGGTGGCGGCCCCGCCTGTCTGCGGCTGCGGGTGGCCATGAACGACACCGAGCTCGCCGCGGTCAACCCGGCCTGCCTCATCAACGACGCCCAGTTTGCCCGCCTCGACAACTGGGTGGATCGCCACTACCGCGACAGCCTGACCTTGGACGATCTGCGCGACCCCTCCCTGGTGCTGGAGACCCGCACCGCCCTGGACGAGCTGACCCAGATCCTGAAACTCGGCTCCGTCTATCCGTTCCAGCGCTGAGTACAGGCTCGCAGCGAAGCCGCGACATCCGCATCAACAGAGAGCCGGGCAATGCCCGGCTCTCTTTTTTCACGCATTGTTAAGGCGCCTCAGCGCCAGGGGCTCTGCTGCCACAGGCGGCCGAGCGCCCCCTCCAGCCCCAGGGCGGCCTGGCGACCCAGCTTCTGGGTCAGGCTCCTGGGCTTGCTGTAGCGAATACCGACCACCTTGTGATGGCTGGCCTGGGCCAGCAGGTAGTCGTCGCTGGTGCAGAGCGCATCCACCAGGCCGAGCTGCTTGGCCTGGCTCGCCAGCCAGTGCTCGCCCGTGGTGACGGCGTCGATGTCGAGCGCCGGTCTGTGCTCGGCCACGAACGCCTTGAAGCGCTCGTGGATGGCGCCCAGCTCCTCGCGAAACTTCTCCCGGCCCTGATCATCGTTCTCGCCGAACATGGTGATGGTGCGCTTGTACTGGCCCGCGGTGTGCATCTCGAATTCGATGTCGTGCTTCTTGAGCAGCTTGTTGAAGTTCGGCAGCTGGGCGATCACCCCGATGGAGCCGACGATGGCGAACGGGGCCGCCAGGATCTTGTCCGCGACGCAGGCCATCATGTAGCCGCCGCTCGCCGCCACCTTGTCGATGGCCACGGTGAGGGTGATGTCCTTGTCCCGCAGCCGCTGCAGCTGGGAGGCGGCCAGGCCATAGCCGTGCACCACGCCCCCGCCGGACTCGAGACGCAGCAGCACCTCGTCGCCTGGCCGGGCGACGCCGATCACCGCGCTCACCTCTTCCCGCAGGGAGGCCACCTCTCTGGCGTCCATGCTGCCGTGGAAGTCGATGACGAACAGCCGACTGCGCTCATCCTCGCTCCTGGCGCGGGCCTTGTGCTCGGCCTTGCGCGCCTTCTCCATCAGCTTGCGCTCGGCCTTGCCAGCCAGAGCCGATTGCAGCTGGTGGCGCCCCTGCTCCAGCTCGCCGGAGAGATCGGTCACCACCAGCTCCCCCTTGCGCACCTTCGGCTGGCGGCTGCTCGCCACCATCAGGATGACGGCGCCGATGGCCAGCAGGAAGGTAAGGGTCTTGGCCAGAAACAGGCCGTATTCGGTCAAAAATGCCACTTGATGCTCCGCGCTATGTCCGGTTTTTTCACATAGTAAGGAGTTTGGCTCCGGGGTGCAAAAACTCTGCCATGGCCCTGGTACCAGGGGAGGCGATCCGCGCTAGCGCCCTGTTTTCTTCACATTTTTGCCGTCTCATACTGGTCAACCGCCGGGCCGGATCAGTACACTTGCCTCCTCTATTTCCGTCGCGCCAGCCGCCACGCATTGTTAACAGGAGTCCACATGCTCGATTATCAGGCCCCCCAGGATCTGCTCAAGGACAAGGTCATTCTGGTGACAGGCGCCGGTGACGGCATCGGCCGCGAAGCGGCGCTCACCTACGCGGCCCACGGCGCCACCGTGATCCTGCTCGGGCGCACCAGCGCCAAGCTGGAGGCGGTCTACGACCAGATCGAGGCCGCCGGCCACCCCCTGCCCGCCATAGTGCCGGTGGATCTCAAGGGGGCGACCGCCGCCCACTACAAGGGCATGGCCGAGACCTTCGCCCAGCAGTTCGGCCGCCTCGACGGCGTGCTGTTCAACGCCGGGCTGCTCGGTACCCTGTCGCCGTTCGAGCACATCCAGGAGCAGGAGTGGGACGAGGTGATGCAGGTCAACGTCAAGTCGGAATTCCTGCTGACCCAGGCGCTGCTGCCCCTCATTCGCCAGACCGCGAAGGAGCACGGCGAGGCGTCCATCGTCTACACCTCCTCCAGCGTGGGCCGCAGGGGGCGCGCCTACTGGGGCACCTACGCCATCTCCAAGTTTGCCATCGAGGGAATGATGGAGGTGCTGGCGGACGAGCTGGAGAACACCACTGTGCGGGTCAACACCCTGAACCCGGGCGGCACCCGCACCAGGATGCGGGCCAGCGCCTTCCCGGCGGAAGATCCCCAGACCCTGAAGACACCGGCCGACCTGATGCCGCTCTATCTCTATCTGATGGGACGGGACAGCCGGGGCCAGAGCGGCAAGACCTTCGTGGCCCAGCCCAAATAACCCAACAAACCGATCAGACAGGATTACATTGAAGAGGGGCGCTACCCGCGCCCTGTTGAATCCCATCGGTCCCCTGACAGGTTGCACTATGTTTCGTCCCAAGAGCACGTTTGAGCAATGGCGGATCTTTCAGGCCGTGGTGGACTGTGGCGGTTATGCCCAGGCCGCCGAGGCGCTGAACAAGAGCCAATCCTCCCTCAATCATGCGGTCGCCAAGCTGCAGCAGAGCCTGGGGCTGGCCCTGCTGGAGGTGCGGGGACGCAAGGCGGTGCTGACGCCGGCGGGGGAGATCTTCCTCAAGCGGGCCCGCCAGCTCAGCCAGCAGGTGGAGGAGCTGGAGAACCTGGCCAACAACCTGGAGCGCCAGTGGGAGCCGCAGATCAACCTCTATGTGTCGGTGTTGCAGCCGCGGGAGCGGCTCTACCGGGCGCTGGCCCACTTCCACCCCCGCAGCCGGGGCTGCCGCATCAACCTGCACGAGCGGATCCACTGCCACTTCAATGCGCTGCAACCCGGGGATCTGATGCTCTCCGAGCACCTGCCCCAGGATCGCACCGGCCTGCCCCTGGACGAGGTCTGTCTGCTGCCCCTGTGCGCGGCGACCCATCCCCTCGCCGGGCAGGAGGAGCCCGTCACCGCCGAGCAGCTCGCCAGCCACAACCAGATCAGCCTGCATCCCCCCATCCACCGCTCGGTGGACTGGAACGATGCGGACGACACCGGCTGGAAGGCAACCCACTATCACGAGGTGCTCAGCATGGTGCGCCTCGGTCTCGGTTACGCCTGGGTGCCCCGCCACCTGGTGCAGGAGGAGCTCGACGGCGGTGCCCTGGTGCGGCTCGATCTGGCCGGCGGCAGCGAGCGCTATCTCTACACCTACCTGCTCACCCCCTCCGTCGATGCCCTGGGCCCGGCGGCCGAGCTGCTGCTGCGCTGCCTGCGCAACGAATACCAGGGCGACAACGGCAAGTAAGCCCTCCCACGCCCTCCTCAGGGCGGATCAGGCCCTAGACGTTGGGCACCCGCCAGCAGGCGGCCAGCGCAGCCAGCGCCAATGCGGTGGCCACCATAAAGACCCCATGGAAACTCCAGATCTCCGCCACAGTGCCGGCAATGGCCCCCGCCATGATGGAGCCGGTGCGGATGCTGTTGGCGAACAGGGTGGTCGCCACCCCGGCGCGGCCCGGCATCAGATCCTGGAAGTAGGACATGCCGATGCCGGCGACGATGCCGATGAAGATGGCATTGAGCAGTTGCAGCGCGATGAGCGCCGTCTGGCTCGACAGTGTCACCAGCCCCAGGTAGAAGCCCACCCCGGCCAGCACCGCCAGCAGCATCATGGGCCGCTTGCCGAAGCGCCGGGTGTAGTAGCCCGCCAGCAGCATGAAGGGGATCTCGAGGGCTGCCGCCGTGCCCATCAGGATCCCGGCCAGCTTCTCCTCCAGTCCCAGCTCGCGGGTGATGTAGAGCGGCATGTTGATGAGATACATGCTGTTGCAGGTCCACATCAGGGTGGAGGCGATGAACAGCGCCCGCACCGAGGGCATCCGCCAGCTGCTGACCCGCTCCTGGTCTCCTCCCGATGCGGGCAGCGGCAGGGAGGGCAGCCAGCGCCAGACCACGAAGGCGCAGACCAGATAGGCGAAGGCCGAGGCAAGGTACATCACCTCGAAGCCGTAGCCGATGGCGAGCGCGAAGGCGGCCGGCGGCCCTATCACCCAGGCCAGGGAGAACTGGGCCCGCAGCACCGAGCTGAACATGTCGGCCCGTTTGTTGCGGCTGTCGGCGTATTCCCGCGCCAGGGCGAACAGCTGGGGGCTGGCGGTGGCGGTCAGGCTCGCCAGCACCACGCCGAGGCTCACCAGCAGCCAGTACTGGCGATTCCAGGCGAACAGCAGGGAGAGCACTATACCGGCGAAGCAGCAGCGCAGGATCAGCTGCTTGCGATCCCCCTTGCTGTCGGAGCGGTGACCGAGCCACTGGCTGATGAGGATGCCGATCACCGCGTTGACGGTGTAGAAGAGCCCCACCAGGAAGGGGCGCACCTGCACCTCTTCGGCCAGGAACAGGCTCAGGGTGGGCACCTGAAGCGCCACCGCCACCCCGGTCATGAAGGTCACGGCGAGAAACGAGAGAGAGACGGGATCCGGCCTCTTGCGGGCAGCACTCAGCAAACTCATGGAGACACCTAGATACGGACGCGAAAAGGGAGCCAGAAACGGGCGGGCACGGCTATGACGGCGGCTATTTTATGCCATTATCAACAGCCACCTCAAGGGTTGCGAGGGCGCGTCCAAGTCCGTACATTGGAAGCCCATCCAGCGCCAGTACAAGGATTTAACATGTTTGATTTTGATCGGGAAATAGATCGCAGCGGCACCATGAGCCTGAAATGGGACAAGTACAAGGGCCAGGATGTGCTGCCCATGTGGGTGGCAGACACCGACTTCGTCTCTCCCCCCGCCATTCTCGAGGCGCTCACGAAGCGGGTCGCCCACGGCATCTTCGGCTATTCCCGCCCCTCTCCCCGGCTGATCGAACTCATCAAGACCCGCATGCAGCAGCGCTATGGCTGGACCATCCAGACCGAGTGGCTCGTCTTCCTGCCCGGCGTGGTGCCGGGGCTGAATCTCGCCTGCCGGGCCTGGAGCCAGCACGGTCGCGGCATCATCACCCCCAAGCCGGTCTACTATCCCTTCCTGCAGGCGCCGGGCTTCAACGACCGCCCCCTGCTCACCGTGCCCATGGTGGAAGAGGCCGGTCGCTGGGTGCTGGATCTGGAAGAACTGGAGCGCCAGGCGCCCAGCGCGGATCTGCTGCTGCTGTGCAACCCCCACAACCCGGGCGGTACCGTCTTCACTCGCGAGGAGCTGCTCGCCATCGACGCCATCGCCGAGCGCCACAACCTGGTGATCTGCTCAGACGAGATCCACTGCGACCTGTTGCTGGACAAGGACGCCCGCCACATCCCCTATGGCGCCCTGAGCCCGGCGGCGGCCGAGCGCAGCGCCGTCATGATGGCGCCGAGCAAGACCTTCAACATCGCGGGTCTGTGCTGCTCCTTCGCCGTGGTCCCCAACGCCCGCCTGCGCCTCAAGCTGCAGCAGGCGATGCGCGGCATCAGCGCCGACGTCAACCTGCTGGGTTTCGTGGCGGCCGAGGCGGCCTACGAGGGGGGCGAACAATGGCTCACCGAGCAGCTCGACTATCTGAGGGGCAACCTGGCGCTGATCGAGCAGGCGGTGGCCCGCTGGCCCGGCATCAAGCTGGCACGCCATCAGGCCACCTACCTCGCCTGGGTCGACGTGAGGGCCCTCGGCCTGGATGACCCCATCGCCTTCTTCGAGCAGGCCGGTGTGGGCCTCTCCCCCGGCGCCCAGTTTGGCGATGGCCAGTTCGTGCGCCTCAACTTCGGCTGCACCCGGGCGCGGCTGACCGAAGCCCTGTCGCGCATGGAGAAGGCCATCCTCCAGGCGCGCCGCTGATGGCAAGGGGTGGCGGCCGTTTCGCCGCCACCGGACCTGAAATGGTGAAAGCCATTCAGCTTCCCATCCGATGCAGATAAGATGAGATTCATGACGGGATGAGCCTGGCTCATCCTTTTTTCAGCCACGGTTCCGGTTCACTATGCGCCCATTCGCCCTGTCTTCCCTGCTGCGCCTGTCGCGCTTCGCCCTGCCCTGGCTGGCGACCATGCTGGCCCAGCCCCTCCTGGCCGCCCCCGCCTACGTGACCATAGGCACGGGGGCGCTCAACGGTGTCTACTACCCCACAGGGGGCGCCATCTGCCGCCTGCTGAACGAGGAGAGCGCCCGCCACGGCGTGCACTGCACGGTGCAGAGCACCTCTGGCTCCCTCGCCAACCTGGCGGCGCTCGCCAAGGGGGACATCCAGCTGGCCCTGGTGCAGTCCGATGTGCTCCACCACGCGGTCCACGGCAGCGGTCCCTTCTCGGGCCAGCCCTCCTGGGATCAACTGCGCAGCCTGCTGCGACTCCACAAGGAGTCCCTGACCCTGCTCGCCAGCGCCACCAGCAACATCACCACCCTGGCGGACATCAAGGGCAAACGGGTCGACCTCGGCGCCCCCAACTCGGGGGACAGGATCACCAGCCGGGCACTGCTCGATGCCATGGGCTGGCAGGCCACCGACTTCACCCTGCCAGCGGTGGCATCCCCGGGCAACCGGCTGGAGGGGCTCTGCAACGACACCCTGGATGCCGCCTTCGTGGTCGCCGGTCACCCCAACCAGGGCATCGGCGATCTCACCGGTCGCTGCAAGGCCCGCCTCATCCCCATCGAGGGGGAGCAGATAGACAGGCTGCTCGAGCAGTATCCCTACTATGAGCGCAGCCGCATCGGCGCCAACCTCTATCCGGGGCAGACCAGCGGCGTCAATACCTTCGCCGTCACCGCCGAGCTGGTGGCGCAGGCCAGCCTGCCCGAGACCGAGGTACGCACCCTGCGCGACGTGCTGAGCGAGCGCCTCAAGCAGTTCACTCGCCTGCACCCGGCCCTCACCACCCTCACCTGGGAGGGGATGCAGGCGGGAGATCTGGCCCCGCTCCACCCAGGCATGCTGGATGCCGCGCCAACGCCGGTCCTGCCACCGGACAGCCTCACGGCGTCGGGGGCCGAGGCGACCTCGGGCGCCCAGCCCACCGAGCTTCCGGCTCCCACCAGCGCGGCCACACCGCTGGAAGGGGCCGACACCCAGCCGGAACAGCCTTCCGGAGCCACCCTGCCGGCCAGCTCGGCGGCAGCGCCCACGGGGACGGCCCCGGCACTGACCGATCTCCCCTCCCAGGGGAGCGCCGTGATGACGCCTGACGCGCTGCCCGTCCCCATCAGCCCCACCCCGTCGGCGGCGCAGGCGAGCGACCAGGCCGACCCCGCAGCCTCCCGACCAGACGGCGCCGCCGAGGGGAAGGAGACGCCCGCCCAGTGACGGGCACCGGATATACGAGAGGCCACCCCAGGGTGGCCTCTCTTCGTTT
This sequence comes from Aeromonas sp. R7-4, assembly GCF_040908055.1. Lineage (NCBI taxonomy): Bacteria > Pseudomonadati > Pseudomonadota > Gammaproteobacteria > Aeromonadales > Aeromonadaceae > Aeromonas > Aeromonas sp. R7-4. The sequence goes on along the minus strand of NZ_JBFODA010000067.1, from coordinate 323,728 downwards.
CAGCGGTGGCAGCGGGTCTGGCTCAGGCCTTGGCGGCCGGCAGCAGGGCCGGGCTCTGGATCTCCTCCTCCACCCAGTGCAGCAACTGCTTGATGGCCCGCGACAGCACCTGGTTCTGGCGCACCACATACCCCAGGCTGGTGCCGGGAAAGTCGGTGAGCCGGGTCACGGGGGCGGTCAGCTTGAGCCTGGGGTGAAGGGAGAAATCCGGCACTATGGCGACGCCAAAGCCCGCCTCGGCCCAGTCGAGCTGGGCATCCACGCTCCCCACCTCCATGATGCGGCAGCTCGGCAGACCGAGCAGGGGCAATGAGGGGTCGATCAGCGCCCGGGTCCGGGTGTCGTGCCCCAGCAGGATCAGGGTCGGCTCGTCCAGGGGATCGCTCTCCCCCGAGCTGGCCCGCGCCTGCCAGCGGGCCAGGCCGTGCCCCAGGGCACACCAGGTCACCTGCTGCAACTCGGTGTAGAAGAGCGGTTCGCTGCGCTTTTGCGCCATCACGAAGCCCAGATCCGCCTTGCCCGCCCGCACCAGATCCGCCGCCTGATCCGAGGTGGTGTTGAACAGGGTGAGGTCGATGCCGGGGAAGGCCTGCTTGAAGCGCTGGAACGGCTGGATCAGCAGCAGGCGCGAGATGATGTCGCTGGCGGCGATGGCGAGCGTCCCCTGGCTCAACTGGCTCAGGGCATTGAGATCGGACTGGCACAGCTGCAGCTCGTTGATGGCGCGCTCGGCGCTTTGCAGCAGCCGCTCCCCCGCCTGGGTCAGGCGAAACGGGCTGCGCTCCACCAGCTTGACCCGGGTCGCCTGCTCCAGGTTCTTGAGGTGCAGGCTCACATTGGGTTGCGTCATGTGCAGCTCGGTGGCCGTCTGGCCGAAGTGCTGCAACCGGGCCAGGGTGACGAAGGTGTGCAGCCAGTGAATGTCCAGCATGGGGTCCTCTTCTCCCGGGGTCGGTGGCAGGGCCAGCGCCGCCGGGGCACGGGCACCACGGAAGGGAGCGCGTTGTCGATAATTGCACCGTAATTATATGACTCTCTTATCGGAATTATAAAGATAATTAATTTTTCTAATCCTCACGGGACTCCTAGGATGGACGCCTAACGTCTTAGGAGAAAGAGTCATGTCGTCTATCGTAGTCGTAGGTGCTAACTGGGGTGATGAGGGCAAGGGCCGCATCGTCGATTATCTGGCAGGCCAGGCTGGCGCCAGCATTCGTTTCCAGGGCGGCAACAACGCCGGCCACACCGTGGTCAACGATCTGGGCACCTTCAAGCTGCACCAGGTGCCGAGCGGCGTCTTCAACCCGGATTGCCTGGTCGTGCTGGGCCCCGGCATGGTGATCAGCCCCGAGAAGCTCACCGTCGAGCTGGAAGAGGTCAAGGCCTCCGGCGTCACTCCCAAGCTCGCCATCTCTGACCGTGCCACCCTCTGCCTGCCGCTGCACGCGCTGGAAGACACCCTGGAAGAGCAACGCCTGGGTGACGGCGCCTACGGCTCCACCCGTCAGGGCATTGCCCCGGCTTACGGTGATCGGGTCATGAAAAAGGCGATCCTGGTGGGCTGGCTGAAACAGCCGGACGTGCTGGTCGAGCGCATCCAGTTCATGCTGGACTGGAAGCTGCCGCAGATGAAGGCTCTCTATCCGGACTTCACATTCACCCAGACTGCCCAGGAGATGGCCGACTGGCTGCTGGAAGTGTCCGCTCCCTGGATTGACGCCGTCTGCAACGTCAGCATGCCCCTCAAGGCGCTGCAGACCGAAGGCAAGACCCTGCTGTTCGAAGCCCAGCTGGGCGCCGGCCGTGATCTCATCTACGGCGAGTACCCCTGGGTCACCTCCTCCCACGTGTCCGGCGCCTACGCCGGCATCGGTGGCGGTCTGCCGGGCCTGCGCCCGGAGCGCGTCATCGCTGTGGCCAAGGCATTCAGCTCCTCCGTCGGTACCGGCACACTGCTGACCGCCATGGAGAACCAGGACGAGTTCCGCAAGATCACCAACGAGTTCGGCGCCACCACAGGCCGTCCCCGTGACGTGGGCTACTTCGATGCCGTCGCCACCAAGAACGGCGTCGAGCTGCAGGCCGCCACCGAAGTGGCCCTGACCAAGCTGGACTGCCTGACCGGTCTGCCGGATCTGAAGATCTGCGTGGCCTACGAAGGGGCTCACACCGAGAACCCGATCTGGCCGCAGACCGCCGCCCTCACCCCCGTCTACGAGAAGATGGAGAGCTGGAGCGAAGACATCAGCGGCTGCCGCACCTTCGACGAGCTGCCCAAGGCGGCCCAGGACTACGTGCTGCGCATCGAAGCCCTGCTGGGCGTGCCGGTGCCCATGGTCTCCGTCGGCCCGGGCCGTGACGAGATGATCCTGCGCTAAGCAGCGCTCCGCGCATAAAAACCGGCATCCCTGGATGCCGGTTTTTTTATGCCCTTTGAAAAAGCACCGAACGACTCACAAAAACCGCTTCAAAGGCATGATTTGAGCCATAGGAGCACTCTGTTTTGAACCGGCCCCCTTAGAGTGAACTCCTTATTCACACAAGGAGTGCACACCATGAGATCCCCCATCACCACCCTGCTGCCCCTGCTCTGCCTGACCGCCCTGCCCGCCCTGCCCGCCGGCGCCATGACCCTCAAGAGTACCGACATCCGCGAGGGTGAACCCATGGACAAGGTCTTCAGCTTCAACGGCTTTGGCTGCAGCGGCGAGAACCGTTCCCCCCAGCTGAGCTGGCAGAACCTGCCCGCCGGCACCCAGAGCATCGCCATCACCGCCTATGATCCGGACGCTCCCACCGGCAGCGGCTGGTGGCACTGGCTGGTGGTGAACCTGCCGGCCAGCCAGCACGAGTTGCCGAGCAACGCCTCCGGCAAGCTCAAGCAGGGGCTGGAGCTTGGCACCGACTACGGCACCCAGGGTTATGGCGGCCCCTGCCCACCCGCGGGTCACGGCATGCATCGCTACCAGTTCACCGCCTGGGCCCTGCCCGGGGCGCTGGAGGTGAAGGCCAACACCCCGCCCGCCATGGTAGGCTACATGCTCAACAGCCAGGCCCTTGGCAAGGCCACCCTGACCGCCACCTTCACCACCCCCTAGGAGCCCGCCGGATGAGCACGCCCCTGCTGCAACTGAATCACTACTTCGGGATCCGCCAGCAGCCCCTGCGCCGGGTGCTCATCTATGCGCCGACCCTCATCTGGGTGCAGCAGGGCCGCAAGCAGCTGTGGTGGCGGGAGCAACGCCTGTCGTTTGACAAGGAGAGCTGGCTGCTGATCCCGGCGGGTCACCGGCTCACCTTCGTCAACCAGCCGGAGCAGGGCACGTTTCGCTCCCAGGCGCTCACCCTGCTGGCCCCGCCATCGGCCGAGTGGCTGGCAGAGAGCCCCCTCGATCTCCTCAAGCCACCGGCCGTCAGGGTGAATCCGGCCCTCGCCTTCTGCTTCGATCTCGTCACCACCATGGCGGACCGGCAGCTCTGCGAGGCGGCCCAGACCCGGCTGCTGCACGGGTTTTATGGCGAGCTCAGGGAGGCGGGGGGCCTTGGCCTGCTCTTTCCCGCCACCACCATGACCCTGGGGGAGCGGCTGGCCCGCTACCTCAGCGTGGAGCCTGGTCTCGATCACCGGCTGGAGATGGTGGCGACCCACTTCGCCATGAGCCGCGCCTCCCTGGTCCGCAAGCTGGCCGCCGAGGGGCGCAGCTTTCGCCAGGTGCTGACCCAGGTGCGCCTGGGTCATGCCCTCACCCTGCTGCAACAGGGGTTCAATCCGCTTCAGACCGCCCTCGCCTGCGGTTACGACTCCCCCGGCCGCTTTGCCGCGCGCTTCAAGGAGGAGTTCGGCCTGACCCCCTATCAATACCTGCGAACCTGCCCCGGGAGTCCTGCCGCTCGCCAGGTGGAAGGACGCTGAGCGCCCCTCTCCTTTGCATGGCACCGAACGCCATGCCGACCCCAAAAACAAGAAGGCCTCCGCAAGGGAGGCCTTCTTCATGGCGGTGTGACGCACATGGAACTTACTTGACGGTCACCCTGGCAAACTTGCGCTTGCCGACCTGGTAGACGGCGGTGCCGGCACCGATGAGTGCCTTGCCATCCTCCAGCTTCTCGCCGTCGCGCTTCACCGCACCCTGCTTGATCATGCGCAGCGCCTCGGAGGTGGTGGCCACCAGATCGGCGTCTTTCAGCAGGTTGGCGATGGCCAGCCCGTCCCCTTCCAGGGCCAGCTCGACCTCCGGCATCTCGTCCGGGATGGCGTTCTTGGAGAAGCGCTGGGTGAAGTCCTCGTGGGCCGCCTCGGCCGCCGCGGCGTCGTGGTAGCGGGCGATGATCTCCTTGGCCAGCCAGATCTTCACGTCGCGGGGGTTCAGGGTACCGGCGGCAATGCCCGCCTTGAACTCTTCGATTTCAGCCAGCGGACGGAAGGAGAGCAGCTCGTAGTAGTTCCACATCAGATCGTCGGTGATGGACATGATCTTGCCGAACATCTCCCCCGGGGCGTCGTGTACGCCGATGTAGTTGGCGGCGGACTTAGACATCTTCTTGACGCCGTCCAGGCCCACCAAGAGCGGCATCATCAGCACGCACTGGGTCGCCATGCCGGCATCTTTTTGCAGCTCGCGGCCCATCAGCAGGTTGAACTTCTGGTCGGTACCGCCGAGCTCGACGTCCGCCTTCAGCGCGACCGAGTCATAGCCTTGCAGCAGCGGATAGAGGAATTCGTGAATGGCGATGGACTGGCCGTTGCTGTAGCGCTTCTTGAAGTCGTCGCGCTCCATCATGCGGGCCACGGTCTGCTTGGCCGCCAGCTTGATCATGCCGGTCGCACCCAGCTCGCTCAGCCAGGTGGAGTTGTACTCGATGCGGGTCTTGGCCGGGTCCAGGATCTTGAACGCCTGCTCGGCATAGGTGAGGGCGTTGTGCTTGATGGCCTCTTCGGAGAGCGGCGGACGGGTGGCGTTCTTGCCGGAGGGATCCCCCACCATGGCGGTGAAGTCGCCGATCAGCAGGATCACTTCGTGGCCCAGATCCTGGAAGGTCTTCAGCTTGTTGAGGATCACGGTATGACCCAGGTGGATGTCCGGCGCGGTCGGGTCCATCCCCAGCTTGATGCGCAGCGGGCGCCCTTCCTTCAACTTGGCGACCAGTTCTTCTTCAACCAGAATTTCTTCCGCTCCGCGCTTGATCTCGGCTAGCGCCACCTCGAGCTGGGACATTTTTTGACTCTCCAATCACGATTCCACAGGGCCAGACATATTACTGGAATGGCGGGCCAATTGGAAAGGCGGTAAACTCCGACCTTCTTCTGGGTTCAACTTCGTCTGCTTCTCATGGTCCTTTGGCACGCCTTCAATTCTCTTCCTACCTGGCACCGCAAGATGGTGCTGATCCTGAGCATCATGATCATGATGCTGGCCGCCTGGCCGAGCGAACAGGCAGTCGCCACCCGGGTCGATGACAACGACAACGAGCTGGCCGTCGAGCAGCGGGTCGACAAAGAGGCTCTGCTGGCCCGGGCCGAGCCCGTCACCCCGCCCAAGCCGAGCTATGTCACCAAACAGGTGAAGGTGCGCCGCGGCGACAACATGCAGGTCATCTTCCAGCGCCTCGGCCTCAGCGCCAGCGATCTCTACCTCATCGCCCAGCTGGAGGCCACCAACCCATTGCGAACCCTGCAACCCGGCCAGGAGCTCACCTTCAAGCTCACCAGGAACGGGGATTTGCACAGCCTCTACTACCCCCACAGCCTGGAGCAGGCGCTCAAGGTAAGCCGCAAGGCCGAGGGCTTCGTGGCCAGGCCGGTGAAGCTCGAGCTCGACACCCGCGAGCAGGTGGCCAGGGGGGAGATCCGCTCCAGCTTCTGGGGCGCCGCCGTCGACGCTGGCATGACCGAGGACCAGATCATGGATCTCGCCGCCATCTTCGGCTGGGACATCGACTTCGCCCAGGACCTGCAACCGGGGGACAGCTTCCGGGTGGTCTATCAGGACAAATACCAGGACGACGAGCGGGTCGCCTCCGGCGACATCCTGGCCGCCGAGTTCGTCAACCAGGGCGCCACCTATCGCGCCGTGCTGAACGAGGATGGCAACTACTACACCCCGGAAGGCAAGGCGATGCGCAAGAGCTTCCTGCGCGCACCGGTCAACTTCAAATACATCAGCTCCAACTTCAACCCGCGCCGCCTGCACCCGGTCACCGGCAAGGTGCGCCCCCACAACGGCATCGACTACGTGGCGCCGGTGGGCACCCCCATCATGGCGGCGGGCTCAGGCAGCGTGGTGGCCGCCGGCTACAACCAGTTCAACGGCAACTACGTCTTCATCAAGCACGCCGGCAACTACGTCACCAAGTACCTGCATCTCTCCAAGCGCACCGTCAACAAGGGGCAGCGAGTGAAGCAGGGCCAGACCATAGGCCTGCTCGGCGGCACCGGCCGCGTCACGGGCCCGCATCTGCACTATGAATTCGTGGTCGGGGGCGTGCACAAGAATCCGCGCACCCTCACCCTGCCCCAGGCCGAGACCCTCAGCGGTCGGGCGCTGGCCAACTTCAAGGCCCAGGCCATGCCCCAGCTGGCCAAGCTGGACAGCACCGAGCTGCAGCTGGCCCAGAACAAACGGGACAGCAACGGCGGCTAAGGCCGGCCCGACTGCCGCAATTGGCCGTCATGGAGAGAGCACAAGGAGAAACCATGAGTGAGCGCTATATCGGATTGATGTCGGGAACCAGCCTGGATGGCATAGACGCCGTGCTGATCGAGACGAAGGGGGATCAACTGCGGGTAGAGGCGGCGCTGTGCCACCCCTGGCCAGCGGAGACCGCCCGCGAGCTGCACGCCCTCTGCACCCCGGGCGACAACGAGATCGATCGCATGGGGGTCACCGACAACCTGGTGGCGCGGGAATTCGCCGCCGCGACCCAGGCCCTGCTCGCCAAGGCCGGGCTGAAACCGGCCGACATTAGCGCCATCGGCTCTCACGGCCAGACCATACGCCACCGCCCGCAACTCGGCTTCACCCTGCAGATCGGCAATGCGGCCCTGCTGGCGGCCCTGACCGGCATCGACGTCATCAGCGATTTTCGCACCCTGGACATGGCTCTCGGCGGCCAGGGGGCGCCCCTGGTCCCCGCCTTCCATCAAGCCATTTTTGCCAAGCCGGGCGCCCTGCGGGTGGTGCTGAACCTCGGCGGCATCGCCAATATCTCTGTGCTGCCGGGCCACGCCGACGGGGGCTCCGGTTCAGGGGTCTATGGCTTCGATACCGGCCCCGCCAATACCCTGCTCGATGGCTGGTATCGCCGTCACCACCCCATGGGGGGCGACTACGACGCGGGCGGCCGCTGGGCGGCTGGTGGCCGGCTTGTTCCCGAGCTGCTCGATAAACTGCTGGCTCACCCCTACTTCGCCGCCCCCCACCCCAAGAGCACGGGACGGGAGATGTTTACCCTCGACTGGCTAGACCACGAGCTGGCAGGGGGCACTTATGCCCCGGTGGACGTGCAGCGTACCCTGCAGGCGCTGACCTGCCACAGCATCGCCCGCCAACTGCCCGTGCTTGAGCCCGATGCGACGGGAGCGCTCTTTATCTGCGGCGGCGGCGCCCACAACGCCCCCCTGCTGGCGGAGCTCGCCGCCCTGCTGCCCCGCTGGCGCCTGGCCAGCACCGCCGAGCTCGGCCTCGCCCCCGACTGGGTGGAAGGGGCCGCCTTCGCCTGGCTGGCGATGCGCTTTATCCAGCGCAAGCCGGGCAACCTGCCCGCGGTGACCGGCGCCAGCCGCCCGGCGGTGCTGGGCGCCCTCTATCCCGCCTGAGCGGGCAACCCGCTCACGCCAAGATGAAGAGGGCGGCACATGCCGCCCTCTCTGTCATTGCCCAGCCTCACCCTTGTCCGGCTCTGCCGGCAGACCTTATCGACCCTGCGCATCCTCCTTCTTTTTTCCGCTGCAATTTCATTGCATAAATCTGGATGCCATTTTCAGCCCGGATTGACTGATGGCGGCGGCTCGCTTTTGTCGACGACATTGTCACCATGCAGCCCGGGTGAATCATATTTCCAGCTGCGGTTTCAAGGACCGAAAGCGGGCACTGGCTAGCATATTTTTGATATTGCCGACAGCCCCGCCCATTGGCATAAAATGCATAGCCATTCATATCTGGATGCATGAACAGCAGAATATCGCCGATGATTAACCCTTTATTCACAAAATTGTTCAAGGGCGCCTCGGCACAAACCCGCATGCGACGGCCATTCCCCTGATAAAACGCTTTATCACCCCAGACCAGCCGTCATATATCGTGAATTGAACCGCATTTCCGCAATATTTCAGAGCATTGAACCACTTCATAGAAATGCGATCCCGGTTTGCATCCCCTGGTTGCCCCCCATAGAATCCCCCTGTCTGAAATAACCAACCCAATCCATACCTCTGTTATCCGTTCGCCTGCGCAGGCGACTACGACTCAATATGCGAGGCAATGTCTGCCACCCGTCATTATTTGCCGGGCATGGCTGGCCATTGCCGAAATAAAGAGGAGTGCCCGCTCGTTCCTGAGCCGGGACGGCCATCGGAGGATGAGGGAGGGTGACCCGTACCTACACCAATAATGCTTGAAAAAGGAGTATCGCCATGAGTGGTACCATCATCAAATCCGCCAGAAATACCCCCAACGCACCGCAGGATCTGGGCCCCTATACCCAGAGCGTGGCCTTTTCCCACTACAACAATATTGCCGCCCAGCTCCCCGTCGATCCCAGGACGGGCAAGCTGATCGAGGGGGATATCCAGGCGCAGGCCAGACAGTGCCTCACCAATATCCAGGCCATAGTCCAGAGCATCGGCCACGGCATGGAGGACATGGTGAAAGTCACCCTCTTCCTCAAAGACATGGGGGATCTGGAGGCGGTCGATACCGTCTATCGCGAGTTCTTCCCCCACTCGCTGCCGACTCGCACCGTGCTCGCCGTGGCGGCCCTGCCACTCGGCGCCGCCGTTCAGATGGATGCCCTGCTCTCCAACGGGGAAGGCACCTTCCCGCAGACCCCCTGCCCCCTGATCAAGCTCGCCCGAAACAGCGATCGCGCCCCGCAAGACCCGCTCTCCTGCCAGAGCGTCGCCTTCTCCCACTACAACAACATCGGTGCCCAGCTGCCGCTCGATCCGGCCTCCAGCGCCCTGATTGACGGCGGCATCCGCGAACAGGCCGCCCAGTGCCTGCGCAATATCAAGACCGTGCTGGAGGGGATAGACGTGCCCTTCGACGATATCGTCAAGGTGACTGTCTATCTGACCAACCTGGCGGATCTGGAGGCCGTCAACGAGGTCTACACCACCTTCTTCCCGGATTCGGCCATCGCCCGCGCCGCCGCCTACCTGCCGGCCCGCTCGGTGATCAGTGCAGCGGCCCTGCCGCTGGGTGCCCGGGTGCAGATGGATGCGGTCATCTCCCACGGTGACGGCACCCCGCCCCAGCAGGTGGAAGACAGACACAACCTGGTGATCCGTGCCCGCAATACCGACAAGGCGCCGAGAAGCCCGCTGCACACCCAGACCGTGGCCTTCTCCCACTACAACCATATCGCCGGCCAGCTGCCGATCGACATGGCCACCGGCAAGGTGCTGACCGGCTGCGTCCGTGAGCAGACCGCCCAGTGCCTCGGCCATATCAAGACTATTGTGGAGAGCATCGGCCACGTGATGGACGATATCGTCAAGGTCAATATCCAGCTGAAGAACATCGAGGATCTGGAGGCGGTCAACGCCATCTATACCCAGTACTTCCCGGGCTACCACCCCGCCCGCACCGTGATCGGTGTAAGCGAACTGCCCGCCGGCGCCCTGGTGCAGATGGATGCGGTGATGTCCAACGCGGAAAGTACCCCGCCGCAGGCGTAACACATGCCCTGAATAATAAAAAGAGACCGGCTATATGCCGGTCTCTTTTTTGGTAACAGGAAAGGGTATTATTTTTATGGCATCGATGTAAAAAATGCGAACGTCTGATTGCTCTTTCCTAATCTAGCCTACGAAATGTTGTAGTACCAAGAATTCTACTTAGATATCTCTATTGTAACTTATTGTTAAATGAATATGTAAAACTGCTTTTTCCATCAACACGACAAAAATGTAAATTATCTAAAGCAACACATATTTCGAAGCTTAGTAATGCAACTAATTTTTGCTTTGAAGAAACCAGTGTCATTTTAAATAATGAGTCATCCACCGCAGACAGCCCCATTAATATAGGGTATATAGCTGCCCATATATCAAGTGCCTGTGGCATTACCCTATGAATGTCAATGGCAATATTCTTCATATCCATTGAACATAGATTTTCAGGGCTACAAAACATAAACTTTTCGTGAAGTACAGCCCTCAATGGCACATCACCGACCAGTGATTCATCAAGAATATTAGATAACTGCGATGCATAAAATTCAATATCTTCTCGTGCTTGCTGCAAATAATACTGGTCATTCATCTGTTTCTGTAAAGAAAGCTGACGAGTCAAAACTACTAGCGTAATAAATCCGAGTATTGGAGTATAGATGCCTCCAATTGCCGAGCCAAATTCAGCCCATCGAGAGTGGTCTTGTGTCAACTCTCCACCAAATGTATTTACATATAAAGCAATAGGGTAAAATAAAAGCACCCAAACAGCGACTATAATAAACCAGCCTCTTGCAACCATATTTTAGCCTTTATTTAAACAATGAAAAATCAATCATCCAGAGAAAGTACTATCAACTCTCAGTCATTGAAATATATTTTTAATTTATTATTTCCTTTGCCAATAAAAACGCCCCCCATCTTGCGATGGAGGGCGTTTTATTTTCCGGCTATTGGACCTAAGCGGCCCAATGGTCAGCGATTACAGGGGCTGTTACAGGGACTCAGCGGTCGCCACCACGTTTTCCACGGTAAAGCCGAATTCCTTGAACAGCAGCTCGGCCGGGGCGGACTCACCGAAGGTGCGCATGCCGATGATCTTGCCGCCAAAGCCCACGTACTTGTACCAGTAGTCGGCGATGCCCGCTTCGATGGCCACGCGCTTGGTGACGGCGGCCGGCAGGACGGACTCCTTGTACTCGGCGGACTGGGCGTCGAAAACGTCGGTAGACGGGATGGAGACCACGCGCACGGCACGGCCCTTGGCAGTCAGCTGCTCATAGGCGGCCACGGCCAGCTCCACTTCGGAACCGGTGGCGATCAGGATCAGCTCCGGAGTACCGGCGCAATCCTTCAGCACGTAACCACCCTTGGCGGCATCGGCCAGTTGCTGGGCGGTGCGGTCCATCTGGGCCAGGTTCTGACGGGAGAAGATCAGGGAGGTCGGGCCGTCGGTACGCTCGATGGCGTGTTTCCAGGCGATGGCGGACTCTACCTGGTCACAGGGACGCCAGGTGCTCATGTTCGGAGTCAGACGCAGGGAGGCGATCTGCTCGACCGGCTGGTGGGTCGGGCCATCTTCACCCAGACCGATGGAGTCGTGGGTGTAGACGAAGATGGCACGCTGCTTCATCAGGGCGGCCATACGCAGGGCGTTGCGGGCGTACTCCATGAACATCAGGAAGGTGGCGCCGTAGGGGATGAAACCACCGTGCAGGGCGATGCCGTTCATGATGGCGGACATGCCGAACTCGCGCACGCCGTAGTGGATGTAGTTGCCTGCGGCGCTCTCGGGGGTCAGGGACTTGGAGCCGGACCACATGGTCAGGTTGGACGGCGCGAGATCCGCGGAGCCGCCCATGAATTCCGGCAGCAGCTTGCCGAAGGCTTCCAGGGAGTTCTGGGAGGCCTTGCGGGTCGCGATCTTGGCCGGGTTGGCCTGCAGGGTTTCGATGATCTTGGCGGATTCGGCGGCCCAGTTGGCCGGCAGCTCGCCAGCAGTGCGGCGCTTGAACTCGGCAGCCAGGGCCGGGTGAGCGGCTTCATAGGCGGCGAACTTGGCAGCCCAGTCGGATTCGAGCTTGGCGCCCTTCTCCTGACCGTTCCACTCGGCGGCGATCTCGGACGGGATCACGAAGGGCGCGTGGTCCCACTTCAGGAAGGCACGGGCGGCGGCGATCTCGTCGTTGCCCAGCGGTGCGCCGTGGCAGTCGTGGGAACCGGACTTGTTCGGGGAACCGTAGCCGATGATGGTGCGGCAGCAGATCAGGGTCGGCTTGCCGGTCTCGGCCTTGGCGGCTTCGATGGCGGCGTTGATGGCCTCCGGGTTGTGACCGTCAACGGACGGGATGACGTGCCAGCCGTAGGCTTCGAAGCGCTTGGGGGTGTCGTCGGTGAACCAGCCTTCCACGTGACCGTCGATGGAGATACCGTTGTCATCCCAGAACGCGATCAGCTTGCCCAGACCCAGGGTGCCGGCCAGGGAGCAGGCTTCGTGGGAGATGCCTTCCATCAGGCAGCCGTCGCCCATGAAGGCATAGGTGTAGTGGTCGACGATGTCGTGACCCGGCTGGTTGAACTGCTCGGCCATGGCCTTCTCGGCGATCGCCATGCCGACTGCGTTGGTGATGCCCTGACCCAGCGGACCCGTGGTGGTCTCGACGCCCGGTGCATAACCGTACTCCGGGTGACCCGGGGTGCGAGAGTGCAGTTGGCGGAAGTTTTTCAGATCGTCGATGGAGAGGTCATAACCGGAGAGGTGCAGCAGGGAGTACAGCAGCATGGAGCCGTGGCCGTTGGAGAGAATGAAACGGTCGCGGTCGGCCCACTTGGGGTTGTTCGGGTTGTGTTTCAGGTGGCTACGCCACAGCACTTCAGCGATATCCGCCATTCCCATGGGGGCGCCCGGGTGACCGGAGTTGGCTTTTTGAACGGCATCCATACTCAATGCGCGAATGGCATTGGCAAGCTCTTTACGAGAAGGCATCTGTATCTCCTGCGATTGCTTCATTTGATGGCCAAGATTAAGGCGCGTTATTGTCCCAGCAGGGGGCGCGGCGTGCAAATATTATCTGGGCGAATAAAGTGGCTTTGGGAGCACAATCGCTTTTCTGCTGCGGGAAAACGATTCAATCCGCCCCCTCGTTTACCCCCATGGGGGTGGATCCACCCCGAGCCTTGGCCCGGTCGGCTCCGCCCCCAAATAGTGCTGGCAATCACCCGGTGACCTAATTAAAATAGACGTCCAGATGTAGATACCTCTACAGTCATCCTGTCATTATCCGGTTATGGCCAAGGCGATAACCCTTACGAATTGAGAACCAAACATGGCAAAGCTGTTTACTTCCGAGTCGGTCTCCGAAGGCCATCCCGATAAAATCGCCGACCAGATCTCCGATGCGGTGCTGGACGCCATCCTGGAACAGGACACCAAGGCGCGCGTCGCCTGTGAAACCCTGGTCAAGACCGGCATGGTGATGGTCGCCGGCGAAGTGACCACCTCTGCCTGGGTCGATATCGAGCAGATCGTGCGCGACACCGTGCGCGAGATCGGTTACACCCACTCCGACATGGGCTTCGACGCCGACTCCTGCGCCGTGCTGAACGCCATCGGCAAGCAGTCCCCGGACATCAACCAGGGCGTCGACCGTACCGACCCGTACGAGCAGGGTGCCGGTGACCAGGGCCTGATGTTCGGTTACGCCACCAACGAAACCGACGTGCTGATGCCCGCGCCCATCACCTACTCTCACCTGCTGGTGAAGCGTCAGGCAGAAGTGCGCAAGAACGGCACCCTGCCGTGGCTGCGCCCGGATGCCAAGAGCCAGCTGACCTTCGCCTACGACGACGCAGGCAAGATCCTGGGTGTCGATGCCGTGGTCCTCTCCACCCAGCATTGCGACTCCATCAGCCACAAGGACCTGGTGGAAGCGGTGCGCGAGGAGATCATCAAGCCAGTGCTGCCGGCCGAGTGGATCACCAAGGACACCAAGTACTTCATCAACCCGACCGGCCGTTTCGTCATCGGCGGCCCCATGGGTGACTGCGGCCTGACCGGTCGCAAGATCATCGTCGACACCTACGGCGGCATGGCCCGTCACGGTGGTGGCGCCTTCTCCGGCAAGGACCCGTCCAAGGTGGACCGCTCCGCCGCCTATGCCGCCCGCTACGTGGCCAAGAACATCGTCGCCGCGGGTCTGGCGGATCGCTGTGAAGTGCAGGTCTCCTACGCCATCGGCGTGGCCGAGCCCACCTCCATCAGCGTCGAGACCTTCGGCACCGGCAAGGTGGCCGAGGAGCTGCTGGTGAAGCTGGTGCGCGAGTTCTTCGAGCTGCGCCCCTACGGCCTCATCGAGATGCTGGATCTGAAGCGCCCGATCTACCAGGCGACCGCCGCCTACGGCCACTTCGGTCGCGACGAGTTCCCCTGGGAGAAGACCGACAAGGCCGCTCTGCTGCGCGACGCCGCCGGTCTGTAAGGCTGGCCGTTGTGATAAAAGGGGAGCCTGGCTCCCCTTTTGCTTTTGTGTCCTGTCCCGAGGATCCCATGCCTGCCACCGCTACCCGGCTCGACCCCGCCCTCATCGAGACGCTGCTCGCGCGCGTCGAGGCCTGCTTTGTGCAGGCCGAAACGCGGCTTGGCCGCCCCTTCCCCCGCCCGCAGGTCCACTGCAATATGCGGGGCCGGGCGGCAGGATCGGCTCGGCTGCAGACCTGGGAGCTGCGTTTCAATCCGACGCTCTATCAGGCCAATCAGCAGGCGTTTCTCAGGGAAGTGGTGCCCCACGAGGTGGCGCACCTGCTGGTCCATGCGCTCTGGGGAGAGGGGCGCGGCAAGAGCCGGGTACTGCCCCACGGCCGCCAGTGGCAGTCGGTGATGCGGGAGCTGTTCGGCCTCGAGCCCAGTACCACCCACAGCTTCGATCTCGGCGTGCTGGCCCAGCGCACCTTCGTTTACGCCTGCGCCTGCCAGCAGCATCCCCTCTCGGTGCGCCGCCACAACAAGGTGATGCGCGGCGAGGCCCGCTATCACTGCCGTCGCTGTCGCCAGCCCCTGGTGTGGCAGCGCGACACCACGGCGGATTGAGTCACCCTGTGTCGCGCCCCTGTGATAGTGTGCGCATCCTCTTCACTCAACTGTTTCATTGCCAAGGATATTCATGTTTCGCCCTCTGCTCTCCCTCTGCCTGGCCCTGCTGGTCAGCGCCCCGGCCCATGCCGACAACATCCAGACCTTTCGCGCCGCCAAACAGGATCTGAACAAGCTCTACCAGAGCCACCCCACCACCTTCTACTGCGGCTGCAACATCAAGTTCAGCGGCAAGAAGATGGCCCCCGACTGGGAGAGTTGCGGCTACCTGCCGCGCAAGCAGGCCGAGCGGGCCTCGCGCATCGAGTGGGAGCACGTGGTACCCGCCTGGGAGTTCGGCCACCAGCTGCAGTGCTGGCAGGAGGGGGGCCGCAAGAACTGCGGCAAGAGCGACGAGTTCAACAGGATGGAGGGGGACATGCACAACCTCTTCCCCGCCATCGGCGAGGTGAACGGCGATCGGGCGAACTTCCGCTTCTCCGACTGGAACGGCAAGCCGAACCAGTACGGCAAGTGCCAGATGCTGGTGGACTTCAAGGATCGCCGGGTGCAGCCGCCCAAGGGGCCGGTGCGTGGCCAGATCGCCCGTGCCTATCTCTACATGAGCGAGCAGTACGGGCTGCGCCTCGCCGCCCAACAGCGTAAACTGTTCGAGGCCTGGGATCGCCTCTATCCGGCGGATCGCTGGGAGTGCGAGCGCAACCGCCGCATCGGCAAACTGCAGGGCAATACCAACCCCTTTATTGAAAAGCAGTGCCAATAGCCCCATCTATGGGCACAAGGGATTTAACATCCCTTCCCTTGAGCGAGAGACAGAATTGAGCCATGCGCATCCCACGTATCTATGAACCGGCCCCCCTGCAGGCGGGCCAGACCCTGGCCCTGTCGGAAGACGGTGCCAACCACATCGGCCGGGTGCTGCGCATGCAGCCGGGCCAGCAGCTCGAGCTGTTCAACGGCGACGGCCACCAGTATCCCGCCACCATCACGAATGTGGGCAAAAAGTCGGTGGAGGTGCGCATCGACCGTTGCGACACCCAGTCGGTGGAATCGCCCCTTGCCATTCACCTGGGCCAGGTGATCAGCCGCGGCGACAAGATGGACTTCACCATCCAGAAGTCCGTGGAGCTCGGCGTCACCTGCATCACCCCGCTCTTCTCCGAGCGCTGCGGCGTCAAGCTGCCGGCGGATCGGTTGGAGAAGAAGCGCGAGCAGTGGCAGAAGGTGGTGATCAGCGCCTGCGAGCAGTGCGGCCGCAATACCGTGCCCGAGGTGCGCATGCCCATGGAGCTGGACGCCTGGCTCGCGGAAGAAACGAAAGAGCTCAAGCTCAACCTGCACCCGCGGGCGCCCTACAGCATCAACACCCTGCCGGTACCGGAGCACGGGGTGCGCCTGCTGATCGGCCCGGAAGGGGGCTTGTCCAGCGACGAGATCGCCCGTACCGTGCAGGAAGACTTCAAGGAGATGCTGCTGGGGCCTCGGGTGCTGCGCACCGAGACCGCCGCCCTGACCGCCATCACGGCGCTGCAGTGTCGCTTCGGCGATCTGGCCTGACAGCCGACCCCACCCCGGCCCTCCCCTTCGCAGGNCCCCCTTGTGAAGGGGGAGGCAGGGAGGGGGTCATCACACCCAATCGAGCCACCAGAAGGAAATTCGGATGACCATCAAACTCGGCATCGTGATGGACCCCATCTCGTCCATCAACATCAAGAAGGACTCCAGCTTCGCCATGCTCGAAGAGGCGCAGAAGCGCGGCTATGAGCTGTTCTATCTGGAGATGAAGGATCTCTACATGGAGGCCGGACGGGCGTTTGGCACCATGCGTCCGCTCACCGTCAGGCATGATTACGCCCACTGGTTCACCCTGGGCGAGGTGGTGGATCAGCCCCTCTCCACCCTGGACGTGATCCTGATGCGCAAGGATCCCCCCTTCGACACCGAGTTCATCTACGCCACCTACATGCTGGAGCGGGCCGAGGACGAGGGCTGCCTCATCGTCAACAAGCCCCAGAGCCTGCGCGACGCCAACGAGAAGCTCTACACCGCCTGGTTTGCCGAGCACACCCCGACCACGCTGGTGACCCGCCGCGCCGACAAGCTGCGCGCCTTCCACGCCGAGCACAAGGACGTGATCCTCAAGCCCCTGGACGGCATGGGCGGCGCCTCCATCTTCCGCATGAAGGAGGATGACGCCAACGTCGGCGTCATCATCGAGACCCTCACCGCCCACGGCAACCAGTACTGCATGGCCCAGACCTATCTGCCCGCCATCAAGGAGGGGGACAAGCGGGTGCTGGTGGTGGACGGCGAGCCGGTGCCCTACTGCCTGGCGCGCATCCCGGCCCAGGGCGAGACCCGCGGCAACCTGGCCGCCGGCGGCCGTGGCGAGGCCCGTCCCCTGAGCGAGGCCGACTGGGCCATCGCCCGCGCGGTGGGCCCGACCCTGAAGGAGAAGGGGCTCATCTTCGTCGGCCTCGACATCATCGGCGATCGCCTGACCGAGATTAACGTCACCAGCCCCACCTGCATCCGCGAGATAGAGGCGGCCTTCCCGGTGCACATCAGCGCCATGCTGATGGATGCCATCGAGCGCCGACTGGGTAAATAAAACCGACCGGGGTCTTCAAAGGCCCCGTTCATCCCCTTGCGCCGAGGCGATCCACCGCCTTCCCCGGTCGCAAAAAGCGGTTTTGCCTGCCGCCCCTAACTGCCATAATCACCCCAACTACCTTTGCACTATTAGTCCTATGCACTCTATGCAGACATTGCAAAATCACTTCCTGCTCGCCATGCCGAGCCTCACGGACGCCTATTTCCAGCGCTCCCTGGTCTACCTGTGCGAGCACAGCAGCGAAGGCGCCATGGGCCTGGTGGTCAACATTCCGGTCGACATGTCCCTGGACACCATGCTGACCAAGCTCAAGCTGAGCCCCCCCGATACGGCCGAGATGAAGCAGCCGGTGCTGCAGGGCGGCCCGGTGCACGGGGATCGCGGCTTCGTGCTGCACAGCTTCCGCCCGGGCTTCAACTCCACCTTGCAGGTGAGCGACGAGATGATGGTCACCACCTCCAAGGACATCCTCGAGACCCTGGGCACCGACCAAGCCCCGGACCACTGGCTGGTGGCCCTCGGCTACGCCGGCTGGAGCGCAGGGCAGCTGGAGCAGGAGCTGGCGGATGGCGCCTGGCTGGTGATCCCGCCCAATCCCAAACTGGTCTTCGACACCCCCATCCACCTGCGCTGGCAACAGGCCGCCGCGAGCATAGGCGTCAATCCCCTGCATCTCTCCAGCCAGGTGGGGCATAGCTGATGCGGTTTGATACCTTGATGCACCGCCAACGCTGGCCGCAGGCCATTGTCGCCATCAGCATAGGCGTCAATCCCCTGCACCTCTCCAGCCAGGTGGGGCATAGCTAGCCTTGTACCAAGCGGGCCCCAAGGGCCCCTTTTACTCATTCCGTTGTAAGGAACCCCATGTCATCACGCAGCATCATGGGCTTTGATTACGGCACCAAGAGCATAGGTGTCGCCATCGGCCAGGAGATCACCGGCAGCGCCCGCCCCCTTCGTTCCCTCAAGGCCAACGACGGCATCCCCAACTGGGACGAGATAGAGAAATTGCTCAAGGAGTGGCAGCCGGACCTGCTGGTGGTGGGATTGCCGCTGAACATGGACGGCACGGATCAGGAGATCACGGTGCGGGCCCGCAAGTTTGGCAACCGCCTGCACGGCCGCTTCGGCAAGCCAGTGGAATTCAAGGACGAACGGCTCACCACCACGGACGCACGCGCCCGCCTGTTCGAGCGTGGCGGCTACAAGGCCCTGGACAAGGGCAGCGTGGATGGCGTCTCCGCCCAGCTCATCGTCGAGGCCTGGATGGAAGAGCAGTACGACTAGCGGGGGTATTCCCCCAGCACCAGAAAAAGGGCGGCACATTCACCGAATGTACCGCCCTCTTTCTGTCAACCGGCCAACTGCGCCAGGATGGCGTGGGCCGCCTTCACCCTGGCCGGGATGGGATAGTTGCGATTGGCCAGCATGACGATGCCGATCCCCCTGGCCGGCACGAAGGCCACATAGGCGCCAAAGCCATTGGTCGAGCCGGTCTTGTTGAAGAGCACCTGGCTCCCCGACTCCCGGGGAGCCGCCGTCGGATTGGCTTCGAGGATCACCTTGGCCGAATTGCCCGCCAGCAATGTCTGCTCGGTGACGGGATAGGCGTAACTCTCCCAACCCAGCCCCTGGGTCATCCCGCCTACCGAGTAATGCCCTTTGTGGGTCAGGGAGATGGCCTGCTGCAACGCCTTGTCATCAACCCCGCCGATGTTGGCCTTCACGAAGGCGAGCAGATCCGCCGAGCTGGTCTTGATGCCGTAGGCCTCGTCCGCCAGCATGCCAGGGTTGACCCGGATGGGCTTGTCCTCTTTCGAATAGCCATAGGCATAACTCGCCATGGCCTGCTTCGGCACATTGACATAGGTGTGGTGCATGCCGAGCCCGGGCAGCAGGGTCTGCTCCATCAACTGGGCAAATGGCTGCTTCAGGCTGCTCGCCGCCAGGTGGCCGAACAGCCCTATGCTGGGGTTGGAGTACTGGCGATGGGAGCCCGGCGAATAGACAGGGGCCCACTGGCGGTAGTAGGCGCGCATCTTCTCGGATGAATCCACCTCCTCGGGGAATTGCAGTGGCAGGCCTCCGGCGCTGTAGGTGGCAAGCTCCCCCATGGTGATGCTGTCAAAGGCGGATCCCTTGAGCCAGGGCGCGTGCCGGCTCGCCTTGTCATCCAGCTGCATCGCTCCCTTGACCACCGCATAGGCCCCCAGGGTCGCAGTCAGGGTCTTGCTCACGGATCCTATCTCGAACAGGGTCTGCTCGCTGACGCTGGCCCCGCTCTCCCGGTTGGCCACCCCGTAATTGAAATAGTGGGCCTTGCCATCCTTGAGCACGGCCACCGCCATGCCCGGGATCCTGTGCTCCTTGAGCAGCGGCTGGATGCTGGCATCCACCACGGGGCGCAGGGGATCGACCGGTGAAGCCTCACCTGCATGGGCCAGACCGGCCCACATCAGGGTGGCCACGGCCCCCCACAGGATGGATTGTCGTTGTTGCATCGGGTCTACTCCTCTTGTCATAAGTCGAATGTGCTGCCTGGGTGCCTGGCAGTGCTCCCAGCCTATTCCCGCAAGGTGTGCGCAATATGAGGCTCTGTGAAGCCGATGTGAAGTCGGCGTTCAAATAGCCCAGTTTCAATGGGTTATCCATGACTTGCCCCCCTTGCCCGGCGGCTGGCGTATAAGCTGTAGGGGCGGCAACGAAGAGGGAGGCGCGCGTGCAGACACAACCACAGATAACCCGGCTGCTGACGGCACTGGAGCAGGTGATCCTCGGCAAGCCGTTGCAGCTCAAAATAGCGCTGGTGACCCTGCTGGCCCGGGGCCACCTGCTGATCGAGGATCTGCCCGGCATGGGCAAGACCACCCTGGCCCACGCCCTGGCACAGGTGCTGGGCCTCGACTGCCGGCGGGTGCAGTTCACCGCCGATCTGCTGCCGGCCGACCTGCTAGGGCTGCAGATCTTTGATGCCCACCAGCAGCAGTTTCGCTTTCACCCGGGCCCCGTCTTCGCCCAGGTGCTGCTGGCGGACGAGATCAACCGCGCCAGCCCCAAGGTGCAGAGCGCCCTGCTGGAGGCCATGGCCGAGGGCAAGGTGAGCATCGAAGGACAGAGTCACCCGCTCCCCTCCCCCTTCTTCGTCATCGCCACCCAGAACCCGGCGGATCAATCGGGCACCTATCCCCTGCCGGAATCCCAGCTCGACCGCTTCGCCGTGCGCCTCTCCCTCGGCTTTCCGACCCCGGAGGCGGAGCGGCGGCTGCTGCGCGGGGCCAGTCAGACCAGCCCCCTCGAGCGCCAGCTGGATGCCGCAGACCTCGCCGCCCTGCAGGCCGAGGCGGCGCAGATCCACCTCTCAGATGCCAGCCTCGACTACCTGCTGGCCCTGGTGCAGCAGAGCCGCTTCGATGCCGAGCTGCCACAGCCGCTCTCGCCCCGCGCCGCCCAGACCCTGCTGGCGGTGAGCCGGGCCTGGGCCCTGGTGGCGGGTCGCCGCTTCGTCAGCGTGGAGGATGTGCAGGCCGTCTTCCCCTACGTGGCCGAGCACAGGCTCAGGGGCAGCTTCGGAGTGCAGCGCGGTGAGGCCTGCCCCCTGAGCCAGCGCCTGCTGGCCCGGGTCGATCCGGATCGCCCCTGATGAGCTGGCGCCAGCGCAGAGCCAGGTGGCAGCGACGCTGGCTGGCCCGGCGCATCCCGCCGGCACGCCAGATCACCCTGGGCTCGCGCAGCCTGTTCATCCTGCCTACCCGGCTCGGCCTCTGCTATCTGCTGGTGATGCTGGCCATCTATCTGCTCGGCACCAACTACCAGAACAACCTGGTGCTGCTGGTGGCCTACGCCCTCGGCAGCCTGTTCATGGTCACCATGTGGCTCACCCACCGCAACCTGCTGGGGCTGGCCCTGCTGGGGGGGCCAGCCGTGCTGGGTGAGGCGGGCAACCCCTTGCCCATGTCCATCACGGTGCGCAGCGAACGGCCGCTGCAGGCGCTGCAATTTTCCCTGAACGAGGGGCGGCTCTGGCTGGCGCAGGCCGATGCGGTCCCCCAACCCCTGCTCCTGCCGGTGCTGGGCATCCGGCGCGGACGCCTGCCGCTGGAGAGGCTGCGGGTGGAGAGCCGCTACCCCCTGGGCCTGTTTCGCTGCTGGTCCCTGCTGGACCTGCAACTGGAGGGCTGGCTCGCCCCGGCCCCCGAGTACGGCCCCCTGCGCGGGGAAGCCACGAGCGATGCGGCGGGCAGGCGGGGGCAGCCCACCCCGGCCTCGGTGGGGGATTTCGACACTCTGCGGGCCCACCAGGGCGGGGAGCCGCTCAGCCGGGTCGCCTGGAAGCAGCTCGCCCAGGGGCGCGGCCTGCTGGTGAAACAGTTCTGCGAGCCGGGGCAGGATGATACCCACCTCAGCCTGCAGCGGGTCGGCGGCCGGGATCTGGAGCAGCGGCTGGCGGTGCTCGCCTGGTGGTGCGGCGACTATGCCAGGCGGGGCATCCCCTTCACCCTGACCCTGGCGGGCCGGATGCTGGGACCGGGCTGCGACCCCGCCTTCCTGCAGCGCTGCCGGCTGGCCCTGGCCCGCGTCGATGCCGAGGATCCTGCGCAGGAGGCCGACACCGATGCTGCTCGATAACCGGCGCCTGCTGCCGCTCCTCGCCCTGCTGCAACTGTTGCTGATCCCGGCCCTCTGGCCCCAGCTGCAGCTCTGGGTCGTGGCCGTCTCGCTGCTCACCCTGGGCGTGCGGGCCATGATGCTGTGGCGGGGCTGGCGTCCCCCGCCCGCCGCCATGCTGGCACTGCTGGCCATGCTCGGCGTGGCGCTGCTGGCCTGGCAGTGGCGCCAGCTGGGCACCCTGCCGGCCCTCATCAACCTGCTCTGGCTCGGCTACGGCCTCAAGCTCGTCGAGGTGCGCCGGGAGCGGGATGTGGAGCAGGTGCTGCTGCTCGCCTTCTTTCTCGTCGCGCTGGCGCTGGTGCAACGGCAGAGCATGGGCTGGGCCCTGGCGATGGCGGGAGCGCTCTGGCTGGCGGTCACCACCCTGCTGGCGGCGGTGCAGCCCCTCGGCCGACGGCTGTGGCGCAGTGCCGGGATCATCCTGCTGCTGGCCGGCCCCCTGCTGCTCACCCTGTTCCTGCTGCTGCCGAGGCTAGCGCCGCTCTGGCAGATGCCGAGCAGCAGCCGGGCTCTTTCCGGCCTCTCTGAAGAGGTGGCCCCCGGCGACATCGGCGAGCTGGTCAACTCCTCAGAGCTGGCCTTTCGCATCAGCTTCGCCGAAGCACCGCCCCCGCCGGGGGAGCGCTACTTCCCGCTGATGCGCCAGGAGCTGTTCGATGGCCGGCGCTGGCTGCTCAGCGACCAGGTGCGCCGCTGGCAGCAGTCCCAACCCACGCGGGGGCAGCCATCGGCAAGCCCGGTGACGCCGCTGCCCGCCGGCGGTTACCAGGTGATCGCCGAACCCCAGCGCCACCGCTGGACCCTGGCCCTGGCCGACCCCGAGGTGCTGAGCGGCCCTGTCGCCTTGAGTCCCCTCGCCACCCTCTATCGCCAGGACAGGGGGGATGGTCGCATCAGCTATCGGGTCAGCACGGCCGCCACGGCGCCGCCTGCCAGCCAGGCAGCCCGCCGCCTCAACCTGCAACTGCCCGCCGGCGGCAACCCCAAGGCCCGGGCTTACGCCCTGCGGCTCAAGACCCGCCATCCGGGGGCTGGGGCGCTGGCCGCCGCCCTGCTCGGCGAGTTTCGCGAAGGCGACTTCTACTACACCCTGCAGCCGCCGCGGCTGGGGCAGGACGGGGTGGATGACTTCTTGTTCGAGAGCCGGCGCGGCTTTTGCGGTCACTACGCCACGGCCACCGCCTTCGTGCTGCGGGCGGCCGGCATTCCGGCCCGGCTGGTGACCGGCTACCTCGGCGGCGAGTGGAATCCCAGGGGCAACTATCTGGAGGTGCACCAGTTCGATGCCCATGCCTGGGTGGAATATCTGGATGAAAATGACCGCTGGCAGCGGCTCGATCCCACGGCCGTGGTAGCCCCCCGGCGCATCGAGGAGGGCATGCCGGCGGCCCTTGGCGGCGAGTTCACCGCCGCCGACCCCCTCTCCCTGCAGCGCTATCGCCACTGGGCCCTGCTCAACCAGCTGCGCTGGTGGGGGGCCAATCTCGACTACCAATGGGCCCGCTGGGTGCTCAACTATGACGCCGCCAGCCTGTGGCAACGGCTGGGGCAACGCTGGCCGGGGCTCTTAGGCCATACCCACTGGCTTATTCTGGCCGCCCTGCTGGGGGTGGCCGGCCTGGTGGGCGGCCTGCTGCTCTGGACCGGCCTAGCCCCGATCCGGCTGCGGCTATGGCAGCCCCTGCGCCGGCGCGCCGCCCGCCACGGCTGGCAGCCCCTGGCGGGGGAGAGCCTGGCCAGCTGGTGCGAACGGCTCGCCAGCCTCAGACCCGCCCTGGCGCGGCCGCTGCGAAAGGGAGCCTGGCTCTACCGGCGCTGGCGTTATGCCCCCCTGTCGGCGGCGCAGCGACAACGCACCCTGCGCCAGCTGAAACGACGGCTGCGCCAGGCCTGCCGCGACTGGGATCGCGACCGCTGAGGAAACGCCGGCCAGCCCCTGTGGCATAAAAAAGAGGGAGCCACTGGCTCCCTCTTGCTATCAAACAACTGCAATCACGCAATCATCATGCCTGTTTGCTTCTGCCCGGGTTGTCCCAGATCCCCTCTTCCAGCTGACTGCGCAGCTCGGGGTATCTGTTGGCATCGAAGGTCGGCACGCGGCCCAGCTTGAGCTGGTCGTTGTAGTCCTTGGCCAGCTTGATGGCGACGCCGGAGAGCAGCAGGATGGCGATGAGGTTGACGATGGCCATCAGACCCATGGAGACATCCGCCATGGCCCAGACGGTCGGCAGTTCGCCCACGGAACCGAACATCACCATGCCCAGCACGAACAGCCTGAACAGCATCAGGCCGCCCTTGTGGTTGTGCTCGAGGAAGACCAGGTTGGTCTCGGCATAGGAGTAGTTCGCGACTATGGAGGTGAAGGCGAAGAAGAAGATGGCCGCCGCGATGAAGATGTTGCCACCGCCGCCGATCTGGGAAGAGAGCGCCCGCTGGGTCAGCTCCACCCCTGTGATGCCGGAGCCCGGCTCAAACTGGCCGGACATCAGTATGATGGCGGCGGTACAGGTACAGATGACGATGGTGTCGAGGAAGACCCCCAGCATCTGCACATAGCCCTGGGAGGCCGGGTGCGGCGGATAGGGGGTGGCGGTGGCGGCGGCATTGGGGGCAGATCCCATGCCCGCCTCGTTGGAGAAGAGGCCGCGCTTGATGCCGTTGATCATCGCCTGGGAGATGGCGTAACCCATGGCGCCGGAGCCCGCCTGCTCGATGCCGAAGGCAGAC
Organism: Aeromonas sp. R7-4; assembly: GCF_040908055.1. Taxonomy (NCBI): domain Bacteria; kingdom Pseudomonadati; phylum Pseudomonadota; class Gammaproteobacteria; order Aeromonadales; family Aeromonadaceae; genus Aeromonas; species Aeromonas sp. R7-4. The sequence continues at coordinate 298,738 of NZ_JBFODA010000067.1, read as the reverse complement.
TTGATGATCAGCGCCAGCACGCCGGGCAGCTCGCCGATGTTCATGACCACCACGAACAGCGCCATCAGGATGTAGGCCAGCGCCATGAAGGGCACGACCAGCTCGGCGAAACGGGCGATACCGCGAATGCCGCCGAAGATGATGAGGCCGGAGAGCACCACCAGGGCCAGACCGCTCACCCAGTCAGGGATGCCGAACGCCACGTTCATGGCCAGGCTGATGGAGTTGGCCTGCACCGCGTTGAACACCAGGCCGAACGCCAGCAGCAGACAGAGGGAGAAGACCACCCCCATCCAGCGCATGCCGAGGCCGCGCTCCATATAGTAGGCGGGACCGCCCCGGTAGTTGCCGTCCTCGTCCTTGACCTTGTAGAGCTGGGCCAGGGTGCTCTCGACGAAGGCGGTGGACATGCCGATGAAGGCGATCAGCCACATCCAGAACACGGCGCCAGGGCCCCCCAGATAGATGGCGACGGCCACACCGGCCAGGTTGCCCGTGCCCACGCGGGCGGCCAGGCTGGTACAGAGCGCCTGGAAGGAAGAGATGCCGGCACTGTCGGATTTGCGGCTGTTGCGCAAGACCGAGAACATGTGGCCGAAGTGGCGGATCTGGATAAACCCCAGACGGAAAGTAAAGAAGAGTCCGACCCCGATCAGCAGGTAAATGAGCACGGCTCCCCACATCAGGTCGTTAATCATTGCAATCAAGGTGTCCATAATTCTCTCGTTGTTATCACATCCATGGCCAGTCTGCGCTGACCGCTCTCTGTCAATTTCCGAATTAGCATTGCGCCGAAGGGGCGGAATCTAGCATAGCGAGGGAGTTCAGAATAGTGATAAGGCTCACTGGAAAGACAAAAAACGAGCGATTTGGTGCAAAAAAGCTTCATTTAGCACGCAAAAAATCAACAAAAATTGATTCCCCCTCCCGAGGCCCCAAGATTAGAGCCAAGAGAGAACCTTTTTGCAATTAGCCCCATGGAGGTAAGAGAGGGGAAATGACGCTCCCAGGAGAGGCAAGCGTTTGCCTTCGGGAGGGGGCAGACAGGGGGTTGAAACGCAAAACGTTTTACACGTAATTAAATTTCAAGTAGCTGACAATGATATTTATGTGACGCACTTCTCAGATTTGCCAATCAGCCAAAAAAACTGCGCCTGCTCACGCCTTGACCCGCTGCCGGGAAATCAATAAAAGTCGTTTTTTATCAAATACTTTTCTTCAGGCATCGGTAGCGTTTTCACCACCTGGCTGATTCCCATACAAGGGCCCCTATTGCAGGAAGCGCCGCATCCGTATTAATTAGGCAGGCAATGGTGATGGGTCGCCCCCATCGTGCCTTTCTGAGCCTGAGCCGCCGGGATTTTGTAATTTTATTTCAGAACTGTCGTCTCACGCCCGCCACCCCCGAGCCTGCGCCCTCACCAAGAGAGTGCGCCCTCATAAAGAGATGATATTTGCCATGGCCGATAAATTAACCCAGCTGAAAGCCCTGACCACGGTAGTTGCCGATACCGGCGATATCGAAGCCATCAAGCGCTACCAGCCCATCGATGCCACCACCAACCCCTCCCTGGTGTTGAAGGCATCCGAGATCCCCGAATACGCGGCGCTGATCGAAGACGCCATCAACTGGGCCAAATCCCAGAGCCAGGACAAGGCACAGCAAATCATCGACGCGGGCGACAAGCTGGCGGTCAACATCGGCCTGGAAGTGCTGAAAATCGTCCCGGGTCGCATCTCCACCGAAGTGGACGCCCGCCTCTCCTTCGACACCGCCGCCAGCATCGCCAAGGCCCGCAAGCTGATCCGTCTCTACAACGAAGCCGGCATCAGCAACGACCGCATCCTGATCAAGCTGGCCTCCACCTGGGAGGGCATCCGTGCCGCCGAGGTGCTGGAGAAAGAGGGCATCCAGTGCAACCTGACCCTGCTGTTCTCCTTCGCCCAGGCCCGTGCCTGTGCCGAAGCCGGCGCCTTCCTGATCTCCCCCTTCGTGGGCCGCATCCTCGACTGGTACAAGGCCAAGCACAACCGTGACTACACCGCCAGCGAAGATCCGGGCGTGGTCTCCGTCACCGCCATCTACGACTACTACAAGCAGCACGACTACCCGACCGTGGTGATGGGTGCCAGCTTCCGCAACACCGGCGAGATCCTGGAGCTGGCCGGCTGCGACCGCCTGACCATAGGCCCCGCGTTGCTGGAAGAGCTGAGCAAGGCCGAAGGCACCGTGGTCCGCAAGCTGGACTACACCGGCGAGCGCAAGCCCAAGCCGACCCCGATGACCGAAGCCGAATTCCGCTGGGAACTGAACCAGGACGCCATGGCCGTCGAGAAGCTGGGGGAAGGCATCCGCCTGTTCGCCGTCGACCAGGGCAAGCTGGAAACCATGCTGGCCAGCCGCCTGTAACAGGCGTTTGCCGGCCACCTTCGGCAGGCAGGTCCTGAGCCGATAAAACCGGGCTCCCGCAAGGGCAGCCCGGTTTTTTTATCCCCCTTTTCGATTGTCACAACTTCGTCATAAAAACGTTTTATTTTCAAAGGCGTCGTGTTATACGGGTGGTGAAAACCATAAAACCAAGGAGGGAGCCATGGACATGTTCAACTTCGATTTTGACGAGGTCGTTGAGCTGGGTTCACGTAGCCGCGGGACAACGGGAAAAAAACGCAAATGGCGTGAGATCGAGGCGCTTAAAGACAAGCACCGCCTGCAAAAGGAGCTGCAGGCCATCGACATCGCCTATGAGGGCTCGGACGACCTGGAACTGTGACAACCCCCGTCCGTGCAGCACTCGTACGAGTGGACACATAAAAACAGCGCCCCGGTCAAACCGGGGCGCTGTTTTTATGTGTGGCGGCATCAGGAGGGCAACGAAAGCTGCTTGGCCAGCGCCCGGAAGTGCTGGCTCACCTCGGCGCCGAACAGGGGATCATTGATGGCCCGGTTCTGCCAGAGCTGCTCCAGGTGGCGCCAGTCATCCTCGGTCAGGGAGTCGCGCAGGTGGGGGAAGATCACCCCTTCCTCATAATTCATGTGGGCTTCCTGCTGGGCGATGAACTCCTCCAGCCTGGCGGTGAACTGATCCAGCGGGATCACCGCATCCATCAGGATCATCTCCACCATCTCCTTGAGCTCGGTCCCCGCATCCAGCAGGCGCGCATGCTCCTCGTGCAGCCGGTTCGCCACCTCCCCCTCCACCACCCTGTACTTCAGGTAGTAGTCGTAAATCATGTCCTCCTTCGGGTGGTGGTACTTGTCGGACACTTCCCGGAGGTAGTCCACCACGTCCCTAAGCAGGAAATAGCTCACCGGCTGTTCATTGCGAATGGCTGCCAGCTTCTGCTTGAGCAGCGTCAGCAGCCTGGCGATGTTGAGGTGGTCCTTATGCAGACTGGATAACATGGGCACTCCTTGCACTGAATTGAGAAAGACGCTGTCTCGAGTATACGGTCATTTATCACGCGAACTTTGCACTCAATCAAGTCGGATGCAGACAACCCCCCTCCGGCCTGGCGGCACCAGGGCCATCAGGCCGGCACGGACGGCGCCTTGCAGACCGAGAGCCAGTCGATGGGGCTCATCCCCTGCTGGCTGAGCAGGCGGTTGGCCTCGGAGAAGTGGCCGCAGCCGATGAAGCCGCGATGGGCGGACAGCGGGCTGGGATGGGGAGCGCTCAGCACATGGTGGCGCGACCTGTCGATGAAGCGGCCCTTCTTCTGGGCGTGGGCCCCCCACAGCAGGAAGACCACCCCCTCGCGACTGGCGTTGATCTGCTCGATGACCCTGTCGGTGAAGGTCTCCCAGCCGAGATGGGCGTGGGAGTGGGCCATGCCCGCCTGTACCGTCAACACCGTATTGAGCAGCAACACCCCCTGCCTGGCCCAGGACTCCAGAAAACCGTGATCCGGTGTGACAAAACCGGGCAGATCCCGCTGCATCTCCTTGTAGATATTCACCAGGGAGGGGGGCGTGCGCACCCCGGGCAGCACCGAGAAGCAGAGGCCGTGGGCCTGATCCGGGCCGTGATAGGGATCCTGGCCCAGGATCACCACCTTGACCTCGTCCAGCTCGGTCAGCTTGAAGGCGTTGAAGACCTCGGTCGCCGGAGGATAGATCACCTTGCCCGCTTCCCGCTCGGCCCTGACGGTCGCCAGGGTCGCCTTGAAGTACTCCTGCTCTTTCTCCGAACCAATCACATCTTTCCAGGTCAGCACGCCCGTCTCCTCTCTCTGCAAATCCACATCGACAACCCAGGCTGGCGCACCAGCCTCCCCTGCTCCGACGCCACCTTTCTGTCCAGGCCGGCGCCGCTTCACCCCGGTCAACGAAGCAAGGGGCTCAGGATAGGGTCCCGGGCGGCAAGACGCAACCGCAGCCCGGTCAGCAGAGCCCGGGAAGGGGGCCGGCCCGCCCCCCGCTGGACTATCTCCAGTGATGACCACTTGGAGGGGTTGTGCCCGGCCCCGGCCAGCACACACCTCAGGCCAGCTCCTCGACGGGAAATAACGGCCAAAGATGTAGTTAAATTACTAGATATAGTCATTGAAAAATGCATAATTTATATATCTTACAAAATCAGAAAAATGATCTCTTTTTGATTAATCTCAATGAATTAATGCCTTTCCTTTCGCGAAAAACGCGATTTTATTGATATGGATCAATTTTCGTATTATTACCATCATGGTATATATGACCCCAACGAAGTAAAGGTGTAAGGCAAGGCCCCGTTAAATCATTCCTCCCGCGAGGTGGTTTAAAAACATCAGGGTAATGTGCTTACCGTTGAATCCGCTTTCCTATGAGGAGTCATACCATGATCAAGGGCATCCAAATCACCCAGTCCGCCAACGCCGCACTGCTGAACTCTTTCTGGCTGCTGGACGAAGAGAAGCAACAGGCTCGCTGCATCTGTGCCAAGGGCGACAGCTTCGCCGCCGACCAGGAAGTAGCCCTGTCTGATCTGGGTCAGTTCGAATACCGTGAGCTGCCGGTCCAGAGCGAACCCGTGGTGGAGGGGGGTCAGCACCTGAACGTCAACGTGCTGCGCCGCGAAACCCTGGAAGACGCCATCGCCAACCCGGAGAAGTACCCGCAGCTGACCATCCGCGTCTCCGGCTACGCCGTGCGCTTCAACGCCCTGACCCCGGAGCAGCAGCGTGACGTGGTGACCCGTACCTTCACCCAGAGCCTGTAAGTCACTCTGCGTAACGAAATGATGAAAAAACGGCCCGCTCGGGCCGTTTTTTTATGGGTAACCGCCACGCTCAAGGAGCGGTTCAGCCCCGCAGATCCACCGGCTTGGCCACCACGGGTTTCGCCAGAGCCTCCTGCATCTTCTCCTCATCGAGCTGTTCGCAGTAGCGGGCCACCACCAGGGTCGCGACACCGTTGCCGATAAGGTTGGTCAGGGCGCGGGCCTCCGACATGAAGCGATCTATCCCGAGGATCAGCGCCAGCCCGGCCAGCGGCAGATGTCCCACCGCCGAGATGGTCGCCGCCAGCACGATGAAGCCGCTGCCCGTGACCCCGGCCGCCCCCTTGGAGGAGATGAGCAGCACCACCAGCAGAGTGAGCTGATGGAACAAGTCCAGCGGGGTGTTGGTCGCCTGGGCGATGAAGACGGCGGCCATGGTCAGGTAGATGGAGGTGCCGTCCAGGTTGAAGGAGTAACCGGTCGGGATCACCAGGCCCACCACCGACTTCTTGCAGCCGAGCGCCTCCATCTTCACCAGCATGCGCGGCAATACGGATTCCGATGAGGAAGTGCCGAGCACGATCAGCAGCTCTTCCCGGATGTAGGAAATAAAGCGCACTATGCTGAAGCCATTTGCCTTGGCGATACTGCCAAGCACCAGGAAAATAAACAGCAGACAGGTCAGATAGAAGCTGGCGATCAATTGCCCGAGCTGTACCAGGGAGCCGATGCCATATTTTCCTATGGTAAACGCCATGGCACCAAATGCCCCGACAGGTGCCAATTTCATGATCATGTTGATGATCCCGAAAATAACCTGGGAGAAGCCGTCGATGATATTGAAAATAGCCTTACCCTTCTCACCGATATGATGCAGGGAAAAACCAAACAGCACCGCAAACAGCAGCACCTGGAGAATATTGCCGCTGGCAAAGGCGCCGATCACGCTGGCCGGGATCACGTCCAGCAGGAAGGCGACGATGCCCTGTGACTGAGCCTGCTCCGCATAGGCGGAGATGGCGCTGGCATCCAGCGAGGAGGGGTCCACGTTCATGCCGACCCCGGGTTGCAGCAGGTTGACCACGCACAGGCCGATGATCAGCGCCAGGGTGCTCACCACCTCGAAATAGATGAGCGCGATGGCCCCCGTCTTGCCGACTGCCTTCATGCTCTCCATGCCGGCGATCCCCGTCACCACGGTACAGAAAATAACGGGGGCAATGATCATCTTGATCAATTTCACGAAACCATCGCCGAGGGGTTTCATATCGGCGCCCAGGCTCGGATAGAAGTGCCCCAGCAATATTCCGATGGTGATGGCCAATATCACCTGAAAGTAGAGGCTGCTGACTATTTTCTTGTGCATGCTCAACGTCCTGTTAATTAATTGACACGGGCGATGGCAAAAAACGCGTGCAGGGATCCGCGGCGAGACAGTTCACACCTCTCACCCGGTTCATGCCATTTCGCCATTCCGACGGCGGCACTTTCACACGTTATAAGAATCAATTTAGCGACATCAATCACACAACATATTTAACATCATTAACACCACGACAACCTTGCAGTAATGACCATGAAGCGGCGCCATGTGAAGACGGAAGAAATAAAAATGCCCCGCAGAGCGGGGCATTTTTCAACCTAAGCCTGGATCAGACCGAAGTATCGAGGGGCTCGAAGCCCTTGACCAGATCGTCGATGGCCTTCATCTGCTTGAGGAAGCCTTCCAGCTTCTCCAGCGGCAGGGCGCTCGGACCGTCGCAGCGGGCGACCTTGGGATCCGGGTGGGATTCGATGAACAGGCCTGCCAGGCCCACCGCCATGCCGGCACGGGCCAGCTCGGCCACCTGCTCGCGGCGACCACCGGAGGCGGCGCCCAGGGGGTCACGGCACTGCAGGGAGTGGGTCACGTCGAAGATGACGGGGTAGCCACCCGTGCTCTTCTTCATGACGCCCAGACCCAGCATGTCCACCACCAGGTTGTCATAGCCGAAGTTGACGCCGCGTTCGCACAGGATAAGGCGATCGTTGCCGCACTCCTCGAACTTGTCGGTGATGTTCTTCATCTGACTCGGGCTCAGGAACTGCGGCTTCTTGATGTTGATGACGTTGCCAGTGCGGGCCATAGCCTCCACCAGATCGGTCTGGCGCGCCAGGAAGGCGGGCAGCTGGATGACGTCGACCACCTCCGCCACCGGCTTGGCCTGATGGGGCTCGTGCAGGTCTGAGATCACCGGCATGCCGAAGGTGCGCTTAAGCTCCTCGAAGATCTTCATCCCCTCTTCCAGACCCGGGCCACGATAGGAGTGGATGGAGGAACGGTTGGCCTTGTCCCAGCTCGCCTTGAACACGAACGGGATGCCCAGCTTGCTGGTCACTTCCACGTACTTCTCGCACACCGCCATCGCCATGTCGCGGGACTCCAGCACGTTCATGCCGCCGAACAGCACGAAGGGCTTGTCGTTGGCGACGTCGATCTGGTTGATCTTGATATTCTTCTGTTCCATCTCAGGCTTCCTTAGGTAAAAGGGCTCGGGGCTTGAATCCACATCCGGCCGCTGTGCCCTGGGCACGGCGGCCTCGATATTCTTCCGCTTGATTTCCCAGCCCCCTCAATGGAGTGGCTTGGGGCTCAGATCCAGACTGGCCAGCTGGGTTTTCAGCACGTCGGCCACGGGATCGTCGGGGCATTGTTCAATAAAGTACTCGAAATCGTCGGCGGCGAAGCGCGGGCAATCGAGCTGCTCGTAGATGAAGCCCCGATCCCGCGTCTCCAGCGGATCGCCGGGTTTCATGCGCAGCAGCAGCTCGCTGCAGCGCAGCGCCTCCGTCATCCGCTCCTCCCGCAGCAGGGCCCCCTTGCTGACGTTGAGCAACCGTTCGATGATCTCCCACTGCCCCGATGGCTGCAGGTGGTCGTCGCTCAGGCTCGCCAGGTTGCCGAGGGCGCCGCGCAGCAGCAGCTCGATGCGGTGCCGGCTCAGCTCGTCCCCATTGAAGGGGTCCACATAGACCTCCCCTTCCAGGCCGGCGAAGCTCAGCAGGAAGTGGCCGGGGAAGCAGATCCCCTCCACATCCAGCCCTATCTTGCGACCCAGCTGGATAATGAGGATGCCGAGGCTGACCGGGATCCCCTTGCGCCTTGCCAGCACCTGGTTCAGGTCGCAGTTGGCCGCCGAGAAGTAATCCTGCCAGTCGCCGCGAAACCCCAGGGTCTGGTAGAACCCCTGCAGCAGCTGGCGGCGCACCTCGTCGCAGTCCCCCTCGGCAATCGCCTCGTCCAGCCAGGCATCGAGGCGGGCCAGCTCGGCCTCCCCGCTCCCACCCTGTCCCCGGATCTCGTCGCTCACCGACAGCGCCAGCTCGGCGATGTCATGGGCTTCGAAATCGGTCCATTCGTCCACGCGTATCATCGTCGTCATCCCTAACCGAACAGGCTGGCCTGCTTTTGTACCGCCAGCTTGGCGATAAAGAAGATCCACCCCAGGGCGCCCAGGAAGGCAAACCAGCGGATGCCGTTGCTGCGCGCCAGGCGCAGGGCCATCATGGCCAGAAACATCACCACCAGCACCGCGGTCAGCTTCTCGCTGAGCCAGGGAATGGCGTTGTTGAGGGGGTTGAGGTCCAGCACCATGCACAACAGCACGCCGGAGAGCACCACCAGGCCGTTGAGCCAGCCGCTCACCCTGAGGGTACGGGCCCCCGCCAGGGCGGAGCCGGTCTGCAACCAGTAAAAGCGCAGGATAAACATCAGCACGGCCCCGGCTATCAGGGCGAGGTGCAGATGCTTGAGCACAACATACATAACATTTCCTTGCACGGGGGCGGGAAGAGCCCGCCCGTCATCGTCAACGAGCCAGCCGCCCCAGGGTCACTCGCTCGTTATCACCGTAATCGCGCACGGTTTCCACCTGGTCGTAGCCTTGCTGCAACAGGAGTTGACGCACCAATGCCCCCTGCTCCCAGCCGTGCTCCAGCAGGAGCCAGCCACCGGGAACCAGGTGGGCAGGTGCGCCTGCCACGATGAGGCGGATGTCCGCCAGCCCCTGCTCGTCCGCCACCAGGGCGGAGCGGGGCTCGAAGCGCACGTCCCCCTCGTCGAGATGAGGATCCGCCCCGTCGATGTAGGGCGGGTTGGAGACGATCATCGCAAAGCGCGGAGCACCCGAGAGCGGCTCGAACCAGCTGCCGTCCCGCACCGTGACGGGCAAGCCCAGCGCGGCGCTGTTGGCGCGGGCCAGGGCGGCGGCCTCCGGCATCCTGTCCACGGCCCATACATCGGCATCCGGTCGCTCGGACTTGAGCGCGAGCGCGATGGCGCCGGTCCCTGTGCCGAGATCCAGCAGGGCGCAGGGGCCTGCTGGCAGGCGCGCCAGCGCCTGCTCCACCAGCACCTCGGTATCCGGGCGCGGGATCAGGGTGGCCGGGCTCACTTTCAGCGGCAGGGACCAGAACTCCCGCTCGCCGATGAGGTGGGCGATGGGTTCGCCCTGGAGGCGGCGCGCCAGCCAGCCCGCCAGGGTCGCCTGCTGGGCGGCATCGAGCTCGCGCTCCGGCCAGGTCATCAGGTAGCCGCGCCGGCACTCCAGCAGATGGCAGAGCAGGGCATCGGCGTCGGCGCGGGGGGATTCCCCGGAAGCCAGGGTCGCCATGATATGGGCACGGGCCTGCTGGATCTGCATCAGTTGCTCTCGGCCAGGGAGGCGAGCTGATCCGCCTGATACTCCTGCACCAGGGGGGTGATCACGCAGTCCAGATCTCCCTCCAGGATTTCGCCCAGGCGATACAGGGTGAGGTTGATGCGGTGCTCGGAGAGGCGACCCTGGGGGTAGTTGTAGGTACGGATGCGCTCGGAGCGATCGCCGGAGCCCACCAGGTTGCGGCGGGTGCTCTGTTCGGCGGCGCGGTGGCGCTCGTCCTCGGCCGCCTGCAGGCGGGCGGAGAGCACCGACATCGCCTTGGCGCGGTTCTTGTGCTGGGAGCGCTCATCCTGGCACTCCACCACCAGCCCGGTGGGCAGGTGGGTGATGCGGATGGCGGAGTCGGTCTTGTTGACGTGCTGACCGCCGGCCCCGGAGGCGCGGAAGGTGTCGATCTTCAGCTCCGAGGGGTTGATTTCGATCTGCTCGGCCTCCGGCACTTCCGGCAGCACGGCCACGGTGCAGGCGGAGGTGTGCACCCGGCCCTGGGATTCGGTCTCGGGCACCCGCTGTACCCGGTGACCACCGGACTCGAACTTGAGGCGGCCGTAGACGTGCTCGCCGTCCACCTTGGCGATCACCTCCTTGTAGCCGCCGTGCTCGCCGTCGTTGCAGCTGACGATGGAGACGCGCCAGCCCTGGCGCTCGGCGTAGCGGGAATACATGCGGAACAGATCCCCCGCGAAGATGGCCGCCTCGTCGCCACCGGCGCCGGCGCGGATCTCCAGATAGCAGTTGTTGTCATCCTTGGGGTCCCGCGGCAGCAGCATCACCTGCAGCGCCTGCTCCTGCTCCTCGAAGGCCGCCTTGGCGAGCGGCAGCTCCTCCTGCGCCATCTCGCGCAGGTCGGCATCCTCCTCCTCCAGCATCAGCCGGGTGGTCTCGAGGTTCTCTTCGGCCTGACGGAAACGCTGGAAGGCGTGGACTATGTCTTCCAGCTGGGCATATTCCCGGGTCAGGGCACGGTATCTGTCCTGATCCGAGGCCACCCCGGGCTCGCCGAGCAGGGCCTGTACTTCTTCGTGGCGCTCGATGAGGCCTTCCAGCTTTCTGATCAATGACGGGTTCATGACTCTTGGATTCTCGATGGAGGACGGGACGGCCAAGGGGCCGCCCCAACACTATGATTCTTGTGACAATCCCAGCACCTGACGCAGCTGGGCCAGCTTGTGGGCATCCCCCTGGGCGGCGGCCTGGCGCAGGGCCTGGGTCGGTGCGTGGATCAACTTGTTGGTGAGGCGGTGCGCCATGGCCCTGAGGGCCTGCTCGGCATTCTCGCCCTGTTGCAGGGCCAGCAGGGCGCGCTGCAGCTCTTCATCGGCCACCTGCTGGGACTGGTGACGGTAATCGCGGATGAGATCCACCGAGTGCTGGCTGCGATACCAGCCCATGAAGTCGTCGCGCTCTTCCTGGACGATGAGCTCCGCCTCGGCGGCCGCCCGCTTGCGGGTCTCGAGGTTCTGCTCGATGATGCCCTGCAGGTCGTCCACCGTGTAGAGGTAGGCGTCGGAGAGCTCGTCCACCTCGGCCTCGATGTCCCGCGGCACGGCGATGTCCACCAGGAACATGGGCCTGAAGCGGCGGGCCTTCAGCGCCCGCTCCACCATGCCCTTGCCGAGGATGGGAAGGGGGCTGGCGGTGGAGCTGATCACGATGTCCGCCTCGTGCAGGTAGTCCGGGATCTCCTCCAGGGTCATCACCTGGGCGCCGAACTCCTCGGCCAGCAGCTGGGCCCGCTGCAGGGTGCGGTTCGCCACCATCATGCGGGTGACGTTCTGCTCGCGCAGGTGACGGGCCACCAGTTCGATGGTCTCGCCGGCCCCTATCAGCAGCACCTTGGTCTGGGAGAGATCGGAGAAGATGCGCCGGGCCAGGCTCACGGCGGCGAAGGCCACCGACACGGCGCTGGCGCCGATCTCGGTGTCGGTACGTACCCGCTTGGCCACCGAGAAGGATTTCTGGAACAACCGCTCCAGGGACCCCTTCACCGCCTCCGCCTGCTGGGCGTGGGCGTAGGACTGCTTGATCTGCCCCAGGATCTGCGGCTCCCCGAGCACCAGGGAGTCGAGGCCGCAGGCGACCCGCATCAGGTGGCGTACCGCCTCCTCGTCCCAGTGCTGGTAGATGGCGGAGACCACCTCGGCCGCATCCAGCTCGTGAAACCGCTGCAACCAGTGCAGCACCTGCTCCCCCTGCCCCTGCTCCAGGCTGCAATAGAGCTCGGTGCGATTGCAGGTGGAGACGATCACCGCCTCGCTGACACCGGGCTGCTCCACCAGCTCACGCAGGGCGCGATCGATGCGGTCCGGGCCAAAGGCGACCCGCTCCCGCAAGGCGACACTGGCGGTGTTGTGGTTGATTCCGAGGGCAAGCAGACTCATGGGTGGGTGATGATCGTTTCATGCACTGGGTGTAAAGGCCGACAATTGTACGAGAAAGGGTAAGTCTTTAAAAGCGATACGGCCGCCCCGTATACTGTGGCAAACCTTTTGTTCGGAGCTCGACCTTGTTCTTGCGTATCTTCTCCCTCGCCTGCCTGCTGGTGCTGGCGGGCTGTACCACCACCCAACCCCAGCGGGATCAGGTCAACTGGCAACAGGAGCGCGCCCGCCTCGAGCGCCTCACCCACTGGCAGCTGTCGGGCAAGATGGCCATCATCACCGCCCGGCAGAAGGGCAGCGCCCGCCTCAACTGGCAGCAGAACGGCGACGACTACCGCCTCAACCTCACCAGCCTGATCGGCACCCATATCCTGGAGCTCTCCCGCACCGGAGGCGAGGTGACCCTGCTCGACAACGACGGCAGGCTGCACCAGAGCCAGGATGCCGAGGCGCTCGTCTACCAGCTCACCGGCTGGCACATTCCGGTGGCCGGGCTGCCGGAGTGGATCAAGGGGCTGCCGGGCAACGCCGAGTTCGAGCTCAATCCCGACGCCAGCCTCGCCAGTGTGCGCGATGGCCAGTGGCAGATCCTCTACGGCGATTACCGGGACCAGGACGGCTACCGCCTGCCGCACCTGCTCACCATGACGGGTCAGGAGAGCCGCCTCAAGCTGCAGATCAACCAGTGGACGCTGGCACAGTGATGGCGCAGGAGCACAGCACCATGATGAAGCCTGGCCAGCTCCGCTGGCCCGCCCCGGCCAAGCTCAACCTCTTCCTGCACGTCAATGGCCGCCGCCCGGATGGCTATCACGAGTTGCAGACCCTGTTCATCTTCCTCAGCCACGGGGACTGGCTGGAGTTCGAGGTGATCCCGGGTAGCGACCAGCTCACCCTGAGCCCCGCCATTCCCGGCGTGCCCGATGAACAGAATCTCATCATCCGCGCCGCCCGCCTGCTGCAAACCAGGCTGCCGAGCCCCCAGGGGGCCCATATCCGGCTGGAGAAGGTGCTGCCCATGGGCGGCGGCATCGGCGGGGGCTCGTCCGATGCCGCCACCACGCTCGTGGCCCTGAACCATCTCTGGCAGGCGGGCCTCGGCGAGGATGAGCTGGCGCAGCTCGGCGTGCAGCTCGGCGCCGACGTGCCGGTGTTCGTGCGCGGACGGGCCGCGTTTGCGGAGGGAGTGGGCGAGCGACTGCAACCGGTCGAGGTGCCCGCGGCCTGGTATCTGGTGCTCAAGCCCGACTGCCATGTGGCAACGGCGGCCGTGTTCCAGGATCCGGAACTGCCTCGCGACACCCCCAAGATGACCCTGGGCAATCTGCTGGAAGGGGAGTGGAAAAACGATTGCGAATTGCTGGTGAAAAAGCGCCACCCCGAGGTTGCCAATGCGCTCGGCTGGTTGCTAGAATACGCGCCGTCAAGAATGACGGGCACTGGCGCCTGCGTCTTTGCTCAATTTGAAGACGAAATGGCTGCTCGGAAGGTGTTGGCCAAAGTGCCGGAAGGCTGGGATGGGTTTGTCGCCAAGGGCGAGAACATATCACCACTCTTCGCCACTTTGCAACAAGTCAGTGATTGGGGTATCGCCAAGCGGTAAGGCAGCGGGTTTTGATCTCGCCATTCCTAGGTTCGAATCCTAGTACCCCAGCCAAGCTGGCATGATGACGCATCAAGGGTGGACGCCCCCTGTCCACCCACCCAGCCAGGGTGATGCGACGCCATTTTCCCTGTGCTGAGACCTTGTCCGTCATCTTGCTAAATCGTTTGCCCCCAAACGATCCGGGTCTGAACTCAGACTCCCCACATACTGGATGCAACCCCGAGGTTTCAAACCGTGCCTGACATGAAGCTGTTTGCTGGTAACGCAACGCCGGAACTAGCCCAGAAGATCGCAGATCGCCTGTTTATCAAACTCGGCAATGCTGCCGTAGGTCGCTTTAGCGACGGCGAGATCAGCGTACAGATCAACGAGAATGTACGCGGTGGCGATATCTTCATCATTCAATCCACCTGTGCCCCGACCAACGACAATTTGATGGAATTGATCGTCATGGTGGATGCACTGCGTCGTGCTTCAGCTGGCCGTATCACTGCCGTTATCCCCTACTTTGGTTATGCCCGTCAGGACCGCCGCGTCCGCTCCGCTCGTGTGCCCATCACCGCCAAGGTCGTCGCCGACTTCCTCTCCAGCGTGGGTGTGGACCGTGTGCTGACCGTTGACCTGCATGCCGAGCAGATCCAGGGCTTCTTCGACGTCCCCGTCGACAACGTGTTCGGCAGCCCTGTGCTGCTGGAAGACATGAAGGCCAAGAACCTCGAATCCCCCGTGGTCGTTTCGCCGGACATCGGCGGCGTGGTCCGTGCCCGTGCCATCGCCAAGCTGCTGGACGACACCGACATCGCCATCATCGACAAGCGTCGTCCCCGCCCGAACGTCTCCCAGGTCATGCACCTGATCGGCGACGTGGCCGGCCGTGACTGCGTCATCGTCGACGACATGATCGACACCGGCGGCACCCTGTGCAAGGCGGCCGAGGCGCTGAAAGAGCGCGGTGCCAAGCGCGTGTTCGCCTATGCGACCCACCCGGTCTTCTCCGGCACCGCCGTGGAAAACATCAAGAACTCGGTCATCGACGAGCTGATCATCACCGACTCCATCCCGCTCACCCCGGAAATGAAGGCCGTCGGCAAGGTCAAGCAGCTGACCCTCTCCTCCGTGCTGGCCGAAGCCATCCGCCGTATCAGCAACGAAGAGTCCATCTCTGCCATGTTCGAGCATTGATAGATCCCGTTGTCACAAAAACCGCCGCACGGCGGTTTTTGTTTTTCTGTTTCCGCTCGATCCCGCCCTGGTGCGCCGATGAGGGCGGCCGGCACGGCAGACAAGGGCCGGGCGATGCCCGTTCTGGCCGCCAGGCACGGCCGTTATCCTCCCCGCTGCCGCACTTTGGTTGAGTGTTCGCCAGTCGGCGGCTAGAATATTGCGTCCCATTGCCCAGGGCCATCCGCTCATGGCAAGTAGCGAGTGAAGACATCAAGCGTGACAAGTCAAATCAAACTGATTGTCGGGCTCGGTAACCCCGGCCCCGAATATGCCAAGACCCGCCACAACGCGGGGGCCTGGTATGTGGAGCAACTGGCCCGCTGGCACAATGTCAGCCTGCGCGAAGAGCCCAAGTTCTTCGGCCATACCGCCCGCATCCTGGTGGACGGGCAGGATGTGCGGCTGCTCATCCCGAACACCTACATGAACCTCTCCGGCAAGGCGGTGGCGGCGCTGGCGCGCTTCTACCAGATAGCCCCGGAAGAGATCCTGGTGGCCCACGATGAGCTGGACCTGCCCCCCGGCATCGCCAAGTTCAAGCAGGGCGGCGGCCACGGCGGCCACAACGGCCTCAAGGACATCATCGCCAGGATGGGCAACAACAATAACTTCTTCCGCCTGCGTCTCGGGATAGGTCATCCCGGCGCCAAGGAGCTGGTGGCCGGCTTCGTGCTGACCAAGGCCCCCAGCAGCGAACAGAGCCTGATCGAGGCCGCGCTGGACGAGTCCCTGCGCGCCACCGACATCCTGTTCAAGCAGGACATGGCCAAGGCCATGCATCGCCTGCACAGCTTCAAGGCCGAGAAGGTTTGAACACGGAGCCTTGGCAAGATGCCAGGCGCGAACAATATGACGAGGTCGCCCGCGTGGCCTCCCACAGCATCCATCACGTAAGGTAACTATCCATGGGTTTTAAATGCGGTATCGTGGGCCTGCCCAATGTAGGCAAATCCACCCTGTTCAATGCGCTGACCAAGGCCGGCATCGAAGCCGCCAACTTCCCGTTCTGCACCATTGAGCCGAACACGGGTGTGGTCCCCATGCCGGATCCCCGCCTCGACCAGTTGGCGGCCATCATCAATCCGCAGCGTGTCGTGCCGACCACCATGGAGTTCGTGGACATCGCCGGCCTGGTGGCCGGCGCCTCCAAGGGCGAGGGCCTGGGCAACCAGTTCCTGGCCAACATCCGCGAGACCGAGGCCATCGGTCACGTGGTGCGCTGCTTCGAGGACGAGAACATCGTCCACGTGGCGGGCAAGGTCTCCCCGGCCGACGACATCGAGGTGATCAACACCGAGCTGGCCCTCTCCGACCTGGACGCCTGCGAGCGCGCCATCAACCGCCAGTCCAAGCGTGCCAAGGGCGGTGACAAGGACGCCAAGCTGGAAGTGGAAGTGCTGGAGAAGATCAAGGTGGCGCTGGAAAACGGCCAGATGATCCGCGGCATGAAGCTGGACAAGGAGGAGCTGGACGCCGTCAGCCACCTCAACTTCCTGACCCTCAAGCCCACCATGTACATCGCCAACGTGGCGGAAGACGGCTTCGAGAACAACCCCTACCTGGATCAGGTCCGTGAGATCGCCGCCGCCGAGAACGCCGTCGTGGTCGTGGTCTGCTGCGCCATCGAGGCGGACATCGCCGAGCTGGACGACGAGGATCGCGCCGAGTTCATGGCGGATCTGGGCATCGAGGAGCCGGGCCTGAACCGGGTGATCCGCTCCGGTTACGAGCTGCTCAAGCTGCAGACCTACTTCACCGCCGGGGTGAAGGAAGTGCGCGCCTGGACCATTCCGGTCGGTGCCACAGCCCCACAGGCCGCGGGCAAGATCCACACCGACTTCGAAAAAGGCTTTATTCGCGCCCAGACCATCGCCTTCGACGACTTTATCACCTACAAGGGTGAGCAAGGCGCCAAGGAAGCAGGCAAGATGCGCGCCGAAGGGAAAGACTACATCGTCAAAGACGGCGACATCATGAACTTCCTGTTCAACGTCTAACCCCATGAGAGGCCAGCAAATGCTGGCCTCTTTTCTATCCGGCCGGACAGGCCATCTGCTGGCAAATGTCGCAAAAAAAACCAGATTGTTGGGCTTTTGCACGACAGCGACCAATAACTCGCCAAACGCACCCAAATTCGTTTTTTCAAACAAAAAAAGGGTTGACGCCCCAGAGCCAGATACGCATAATTCCGGCCGCACAGTGACGAGGCAACGACTCACTGGAAGCACGGTTGGCTATGTAGCTCAGTTGGTTAGAGCATCGCACTCATAATGCGGGGGTCACAGGTTCGAATCCCGTCATAGCCACCATCTCAAGTTGGGGTATCGCCAAGCGGTAAGGCAGCGGGTTTTGATCTCGCCATCCCTAGGTTCGAATCCTAGTACCCCAGCCATTTTCAAGGTTCTTTGCCTGTCATCTGACGGTCGAGGAGCGCTGTTGGGGCATCGCCAAGCGGTAAGGCAGCGGGTTTTGATCTCGCCATACCTAGGTTCGAATCCTAGTGCCCCAGCCATTTTTGAATGATGTTTGACAGTCTCTGTCAGGCATCGCTGTTGGGGTATCGCCAAGCGGTAAGGCAGCGGGTTTTGATCTCGCCATCCCTAGGTTCGAATCCTAGTACCCCAGCCATTATTCTGTTCTCTTCCACACCGTGGTTGACAACAAACGGCTATGTAGCTCAGTTGGTTAGAGCATCGCACTCATAATGCGGGGGTCACAGGTTCGAATCCCGTCATAGCCACCATTTTTGAAAATGTTCCTTCAATCATCCGATTGCAGAGAACACTGTTGGGGCATCGCCAAGCGGTAAGGCAGCGGGTTTTGATCTCGCCATACCTAGGTTCGAATCCTAGTGCCCCAGCCATTTTTACTTGTCTTCGACGCGAGTCGGGCACAAGACGGCTATGTAGCTCAGTTGGTTAGAGCATCGCACTCATAATGCGGGGGTCACAGGTTCGAATCCCGTCATAGCCACCATTACTCTTGCGGAAGTGGCGAAATTGGTAGACGCACCAGATTTAGGTTCTGGCGCCCTAGGCGTGAGAGTTCGAGTCTCTCCTTCCGCACCATCAAAGCCGTACCAAACAGACCAGCCCAGGCTGGTTTTTTTGTATCCGGCGTTTGCCGCCCGTCTCCCGCAGTCCCGCGCCTGCAACCGCCTCCCAGCCATTAGCGGCTGCACCTCGTGCTCTCCCCGGCACAGGGTACTCACCCTCTGCACCCTCTTGATGTCGGCCTTTCATGTCGGGGCCCCGCAGGCAACAAAAAGGCGGCCCGCAGGCCGCCTTTCTCATCAATGCCGTCAGAACGGGAAGAACCAGGGGATGGCGATGACGCTCACCACCATCACCAGCAGGGTGAAGGGCACGCCGATACGCACGAAATCCACGAACCTGTAGTTGCCTGGGCCGAGCACCAGGGTGTTGACCGGCGAGGAGACCGGCGTCATGAAGGCCGCCGAGGCCGCGATGGCGATGGTCATGGCAAAGGGATAGGGGGAGACCCCCATCTGCTGGGCCGTGCCGAGCGCAATGGGCGCCATCAGCACCGCCGTCGCCGTGTTGGAGATGAAGAGCCCGATGACGGCGCACAGGGCGAACAGGCTGGCCAGCATCACGCGAGGTCCCATCTCTCCCACCACCGAGATCAGTCCCCCGACGATGAGATCCACCCCGCCGGTCTGCTGCAGCGCCAGGGCAAAGGGCAGCATGCCCACGATGAGGATCAGGGTCGGCCAGTGAATGGACTTGTAGGCGCTCTCCAGATCGATGCAACGGAACTTGCCCATCAGCAGGCAGGCGATGAGCGCCGCGATCACGTTGGGCACGGGATCCGTCACCATCAGCACTATCATGACCCCGAGCGCCACCAGGGCATGGATGGCCTGGCTGCGGGCCGGCGCCATCTCGTCCACCTCGGCGGGCAGGCCGAGCAGCAGGAAATCGCGATGATGGGTCTGCAACTGGCGAATCAGGCTCCAGTTCCCCACCACCAGCAGGGTGTCCCCCATCTGCAGGGCATCGTCCACCAGCTTGCCGGTCAGCGCCTCGCCGGCGCGGCGGATCCCCACCACGCTCAGGCCATAGCGGGAACGGAACGCCACCTCGCGAATGCTCTTGCCGAGCAGTCGGGAGCCGGGGATGAGGGAGACCTCGGCCATGCCTACCTCCCGCGCCTGATCGGAGAAGTATTCCCCGCGCAATATCATGGGCTCGAGCCGCGCCTCGCTGCAGAACTCCCGCACATCCACCTCGGGATCCGACATGTCGATGAGCAGCACGTCCTTGGCCTGGAACTCGGTCACCCCGGAGACGGTCACCATCACCCGCCTGAACTTGCGCCAGCGCTCCACCCCGATGACGTTGGCCCCGTAGCGGGCCCGCAGCTGCAGCTCGTCCAGGGTCTGGCCGATCAGGGGGGAATCGGGCCGAAGTGCCAGTCGGCGCGCCCGCCCGGCCAGCCTATAATCGCGGATGAGGTCGCGCATGGTGCTGCGCCCGCTCTGCTTGCCCTTGCCCTCCTCCTCCTCGCGCACCAGGGAGGTGCGCATTAGCAGCATGTAGAGGATCCCCATCCCCAGGATGATGACCCCCATGGGGGTGAAGCCGAAGAAGCCGAACCCCTGAATGTCGTGGCGCATCAGCTCGCTGTTCACCACCATGTTGGGGGGCGTCGCCACCAGCGTCATCATGCCGCTGATAAGGCCGGCAAAGCCGAGCGGCATCATCAGCCGGCCGGGCGGGATCCCCATGCGATTCGCCACGCTCAGCACCACGGGGATGAAGATGGCCACCACCCCGGTTGAGCTCATCACGGCCCCCAGGGTCGCCACCGCCACCATCAGCAGCACCAGCATGCGGGTCTCGCTGCTGCCGGCCATCTTCACCAGGGCATCCCCCACCTGATAGGCGATGCCGGTGCGCACCAGCCCCTCCCCCACCACGAACAGGGCGGCGATCAGGATGACGTTGGGGTCGCTGAAGCCCGCCAGCGCCTGCGGCAGGGTCAGGGTGCCGCTCAGCACGAACAGTATGATGATCAGCAAGGCGACCACGTCCATGCGCACCTTGTTGGTAATAAACAGGAGGATGGCCCCCACCAGCATGCAGAGTACCCAGATCAACTCGGAATTCACACTCGCTCCTTTCGTTCCACTCCCCCCCCGACCGCACCAAGGGGGATCCCATCAGACCACAGCCTGCTCATCCCCATGTTGTGACATATCAAAAAACTGGGGCAGGGCATCATCGCATATCAGGGTGCCATCGGGGGCCTAAAGTTGCCCCCGCCGTTTGTCCATTCTTTGAGGTGGCTCGGCCCTGCACGGACAAAAGTCCTGCCAGCGCCTCCGCGCGGCCTCTAGAATAGGCCCGGTTCACGCCCCCAATTTTCAAAGGAAACGAAAATGAGCTTATTCGAGTGGTTCAGCATCCATCACACCCTGGTGACCATCCCCCTGGGCGGTGGCTACGCCATGTCGTGGATCGAGGCTGTCGGCACCCTGTTCGGGTTGGCCTGCATCTGGTGCGCCAGCCAGGAGAAGACCATCAACTACCTGTTCGGGCTCATCAACGTCAGCCTGTTCGCCATCATCTTCTTCCAGATCCAGCTCTACGGCCTGTTGCTGCTGCAGCTGTTCTTCTTCTGCGCCAACCTCTATGGCTGGTACGCCTGGACCCGCCCGGCCAATGCCCAGGGTGACACCCTGCAGATCCGCTGGCTCAGCAAGTCCAAGCTCATCGCCACCGCCGCCGTGAGCGTGCTGGCCATCGCCCTGCTGACCCTCTACATAGACCCGGTGTTCGCCGCCCTGGCGCGTACCTCGGTCGCCCTGCTCAACCTGTTTAGCGCCAATCTCGCCACTCCCGAGCCCTCCCCCGACGCCTTCCCCTTCTGGGATGCCAGCATGACGGTACTCTCCGTGGTGGCCCAGATCCTGATGACCCGCAAGTACGTGGAGAACTGGATCCTCTGGGTGGTCATCAACCTCATCAGCATCGGCGTCTATGCTGCCCAGGGGGTCTATGCCATGTCCCTTGAGTACCTGATCCTGCTCTTTATCGCCGCCAACGGCACTCGCCTCTGGATGGTCAGCGCCAAGCGTCCGCAACAGGAAGCGATCGCATGAGCCTGCTGCCCCACCTGCAATGCCGCCCGGACCAGATCGCCGAACGGGTGGTGCAGTGCGGCGATCCGGCCCGG
The DNA here is from genome assembly GCF_040908055.1 of Aeromonas sp. R7-4. Lineage (NCBI taxonomy): Bacteria > Pseudomonadati > Pseudomonadota > Gammaproteobacteria > Aeromonadales > Aeromonadaceae > Aeromonas > Aeromonas sp. R7-4. The sequence goes on along the minus strand of NZ_JBFODA010000067.1, from coordinate 277,431 downwards.
GTCGAGCGCATCGCCGGCCAGCTCGATGAGTGTGAGAGTCTCGGCCAGCACCGGGAGTTTCGCCTCATCAACGGCCGCTACCGAGGGCTGCCCGTCACTGTGTGCAGCACCGGCATCGGCGGCGCCTCCGCCATCATCGCGCTGGAGGAGCTGGTGCAGGCGGGTGCCCGCGCCCTCATCCGGGTCGGCTCCGCCGGCGCCCTGCAAGGCCATATCGGGCTCGGGGATCTTATCGTGGTGGAGGGGGCGGTGCGCAGCGAAGGCGCCTCGCAGGCCTACCTGCCCCCCGAGTACCCCGCCTGCGCCGACATCCGCCTGCAGGCCGCCCTGCTCGCTCATCTCGGCGCCAGCGACCAGCCTCACTGGCACGGGCTGGTGCGCTCCCACGACAGCTTCTACCGGGATGACGAGCAGGACGTCTGTCGCTACTGGCACCAGCGCGGGGTACTCGGGGCAGACATGGAGACCGCCTCCCTGCTCGCCGTGGGGCGCCTGCGCAAGGTGCGGGTAGCCGCCGTGCTCTGCAACGTGGTGGCCTTCGAGCAGGACGTGCAAGCGGGAGTGAGCGACTACGCCGCCAGCGAAGCCGCCATGATGACCGGCGAGCGGCTGGCCATCGCCGCCGCCCTCCACGCCCTGACGCAATAAGCCGGGGCCCGTTGCGGCCCCGGCAAAACGTTAAGCCCGGCACATTCGGAGGCGCCGATGCTGGCATCCCGCCCCCGCCCTTGTTAGCCTCATGGCCCTCGTCAAGCCGGGCCTTCACCATGCAGCAACAACCCTATCCCCTCGGTCGCTTTCACGCCGAGCTTGCCGCACTCGAACCGCGCTTTGCCGCGGCGCTGGCGGCTTGCACCCTCTATTCGCGCCGCTATCTGCCGGGCGAACCCATCATGCGGCAGGGGGAGCGGTGCGAGCAGCTCTATCTGGTGGCCCAGGGCCGCATCTCCCTCAACAGTGCGGTGCACTCGGGGCGGCTGTTTCAACTCGGCGAAATCGAGTGCCACCAGCAGATCTTCGGTGAGATGGAGTTCTTCAGCGCCACCCCGGTGCAGTGGAGCGTGGTGGCCGAGACCGAGCTGGACGCCGCCGTCATCTGCGCCGACAAGCTGGCCAAACGGCTGCTGGCCGAGCCCGAGCTGACCCTCTTCTTCGCCGCGGCGCTCGCCAGCGACTATCTGGATACCCTGGACATCACCACCAGCCGGCTGCTGCACCCCATCGCCTACAACATCGCCTTCGAGCTGTGGCGCGAGCGCCAGCGCACCCCCATGCTGGGCTCACGCAAGCGGGCCCACGAGGCGGCTCGCTTTGGCACCACAGAGCGGGTCTATCGGCGCGCCCTCAAGGAGCTGATCGAACAGGGGATTGTCTGCGAAGGGGCCGAGGGACCCGCCATCGCCGATCTGGCCAGGCTGCGCGCCTATCTCGATCTTTGACCTTCACTCACCATCGGAGTCCCCATGTCTGTTGCAAACCACCCCGAGTTCACCTTCTTCAGCCGCTTCGTCGCCGACATCCAGGCCGGGCGCAAGACCATCACCATCCGCGACGAGAGCGAGGCCGACTGGCAGCCCGGCCAGCGGCTGGCCCTGTTCACCAACCCGGAGCATCAGCCCTTTGGCACCATCGAAGTGATCTCCGTCAAGGCAGTCGCCTTCGATGAACTCGATGACGAGCACGCCCGCCAGGAGAACATGACGCTCCCCGAGCTCAAGGAGGTCATCCGCGCCATCTACCCCGATCTGCCACAGCTCTATGTGATTGAATTCAAGCTGGTTGAAGCCTGATTTTGTGAGCTGTCTCATTTAACTCCGGTTGCACTCCCGGACCAAAAGCGCACAATACCTGTTTTTATATACAGGTGTCGTACGTCATGGAAAAACGACTGGAACCGGCCATCGCGGCCATGGTGGCGGACTTCATCGCCGCAGGCAGACCCAGGGCGAGCTGAGCTGGCAGGCGCGGCGTGAAGGCTACCTTGCCTCTGCCGCATTGGGGGGCGAGCGGGAGGAGGTGGGCAGCATCGAGGAGTGGCAAGAAGAACATTACGCCATCCGCCTCTATCAGCCCGTCGATCCCGCAGACTCCCCCTCTCCGGTACTCATCTACTTTCATGGCGGCTGCTTCGTCAGCGGGGATTTCGAGACCCACGACCGCCAGATGCGGATGCTGTGCAACCGTGCCGGCGCCCTGGTCTTTGCCGTGCATACCCGCCTCGCTCCCGAACACACCTATCCGGCGGCCCATGACGATGCGCTGGCCGCGACCCTCGCCATCATGGCCGAGCTGCCGCAGTGGCGCGGCGATCCCAAGCGCATCGCGCTCGCAGGCGACAGCGCAGGCGGTCACCTCGCCCTGATCACCATGTTGCGGCTCAAGGAGGCGGGAGCGCCCCTTCCCGCCGCCCAGATCCTCCTCTACCCCATGCTCGATGCGTTGGGGGGAAGCGACAGCTATCGCCTGCTCGGCGACGACTACCTCATCACCCGCGACATGCTGCTCAGCGGTTTTCAGGCCTATCTGGGCACCTTGCCCGCCCATCATCCGGAGGCGAGCCCGCTGCACCACCCGGCCCTGCCAGGATTGCCGCCGACCCATATCGTGACCGCGGAATTTGATCCGCTGCGCGACGAAGGAGAAGCCCTCTATCGCAAACTGCTGCAAGCCGGCGTCGTCGCCACCTGTCAGCGGCAGCTCGGGGTCATCCACGGCTACTTTCAACTGGCCGCCGTCAGTCCCGCCGCCCGCCAGCTCGTCGAGCAGATGGCCGCACTGCTCAGGAGGCTCTGAGTTGGCCCGGGCCGGTCAGCGTGGTACAAGTGTCTCTTTTGAATCGTGGAGGAGTCGAGCGTGTTTGAAATAACCGGCCTGAGAGAGGCCATGATGCACGGGGTCGAGCTGTTCCAGCTGCTGCTGGAACTCATCTCCATCGCCTGCGTGGTGATGGGGCTCGGCAAGACCCTCTGGCTGGCGGCCAGGGTGCGGGATCACGAGCCCGGCTTTCCCCGCATCCGGCTCTGCTTCGGCAGCTGGCTCATCCTGGCGCTGGAGTTCCAGCTCGCCGCCGACATCCTGGCCACCACGGTGGCACCGAGCAAGGAGGAGCTGATCCGCCTCTCCATCATCGCGGTGATCCGCACCTTCCTGAACTACTTCCTCGGCAAGGAGCTGGAGGCCCAGAGCGAGCGCCAGCGCGCCTAGGCCGAGACACCGCCGACGGGGCGAGCGGCATCCAACCGACGGATCTGGTACCCTGGGCCTTTCGCCCAGGAGGAAGCAGTCCCATGACCGAGCAACACCGCTTTGAGCAGTACGACGCCCTGATCTTCGATATGGATGGCACCCTGGTGGACTCCATGCCCCTGCACCTGGATGCCTGGGAGCAGACGAGCGCCGAGTTCGGCCTGCCGTTCGATCGGGCGCAGCTCAACGAGTACGGCGGCATTCCCACCCGCAAGATAGTGGCCATGCTGGCAGAGCAGCACGGGCTGACCATCGACGTGGAGGCCTTCGCCCGCCGCAAGGTGGCGCTCTATCTTGAGCATATCGACAAGGTAAGCGTGTTTCCCGCCATGTGGGAGCTGGTCAAGGGCTGCCATGGCAAGGTGCCCATGGGCATTGGCACAGGCTCAACCCGGGCGCATGCGGCGCACATCCTGCGCCAGACCGGGCTCGACGCCTTCATCCCCGTGCTGGTGAGCGCCGATGACGTGGTCAACCACAAGCCCCACCCCGACACCTTCCTGAAAGTGGCCGAGCAGCTCGGCGCCAAGCCGGCCAACTGCCTGGTGTTCGAAGACACCCCCATAGGCCTGGAGGCGGGCCGCGCCGCCGGCATGGAGACCCTGCTGGTCCATCAGGGCGCACTCTGCCCGCGCTAGGGTGGGCAAATGTGCCCCGTCCGCCAACAAAAACGCCTCCACCAGGGAGGCGTTTTTCATAACGCGGTACCGGCATGATCCGGCACCACCTTACATGGCGTTGGTGGACTCGAAGATCTTGTCCGCCGAGGCCTCGACGAAGCCCGGGTAGAGCACGCCGTCCGGCTGCGGGTAGCGCAGGGCGAACTCGTAGAAGCAGCTCGGGATGGCGCGCACGCCGTCGCTGAAAGCCACCTCGGCCTTGTCCGCCATGGTGGAGGACTGCTCCAGCATCACCTGGGGATCTCCCTTCACCTCGCCGCCGACGGTGTTCAGCACGAAGCCCGCCGCCTTCAGGGCCGCATTGACCTGTTCGATGGTGTCGAAGTCGGCCAAACGGTTGATATTGACCGTGAAGTGGTTGGCACGATAGCCCCAGGCTGCCATCCAGGCCGCGTACTCGCTCTCCGCCAGCAGGGTCTGGTAGTCGGCATGGGAGACCTGCCAGGGGGCGCCGGCATAGAGGAAGGCCGGGGTGTCGGTGAGGTGATCGGGCACCTGATCCACCAGCTTGTGGATGATGGCCTGGGCGCCAGCCGAGAGCTCTTCCACCTTCAGCTCGCTGATGAACACCTTGGGGGCGTCCGGATCCGCATGCTCGAAGTGCTTGGCATAGAGCTTCTTGGCCTTGAACACATACTCGCCCTTCTCCTCGTACCCCAGGGCACGGAAGTGGGCCGCCAGCTTCTCGAGGCCGAGCTTGGGCAGGTTGTAGGTCCGAAACGCCACGTGATCGTTGATGATGGGGGCACCGCCCCCCAGCAGTTGGTGAACCTTGTGGGCACTGGGGGTGACCTGAATGTAGTTGTCCCACAGATGGCCAAACAGGGTCTCGATATCCTTTTGCATCTCTCTTTCCTTTGATTGCGGGTACAGACAAGGGCACCCGTGGATGCCCCTTTGTTATTAGAAGGTCAGGCCAGGGGACAGCTGATCCAGCATGCTCGCCTTGCCATCCTCGACCGAAACCACCGGAGATATGACACAGTAGTCGTCGGCATTGAGCCATCTCGTCTGCATCGCTATCTCCATGAACGATTAAAACGTCAAACCCGGGGACAGCTGATCCGGCATGCTCGCCTTGCCATCCTCGACCGAGGCCACCGGAGATATGACACAGTAGTCGTCGGCATTGAGCCATCTCGTCTGCATCGCTATCTCCATGAACGATTAAAACGTCAAACCCGGGGACAGCTGATCCGGCATGCTCGCCTTGCCATCCTCGACCGAGGCCACCGGATAGGCACAGTAGTCGGCGGCGTAGTAGGCGCTCGCCCTGTGGTTGCCGGAGGCTCCGATGCCGCCGAAGGGCGCGGCGCTGGAGGCGCCCGTGATGGGCTTGTTCCAGTTGACTATGCCGGCACGAATGCGCTTGAAGAAGTGCTGCCAGTCCGCCTCGTTGTCGCCCAGCAGGCCGGCCGAGAGGCCGAAGCTGGTGGCGTTGCCCTGGTCGATGGCGGCATCGAAGTCGTCATAGCGAATGAGCTGCAGCAGCGGGCCGAAGTACTCTTCGTCCGGCAGCGAAGCGACCGCGGTCACGTCGATGATGCCGGGAGAAACGAACCCCGTGCCCGCCTCCAAGTGTTTGAGGGTGAGCAGGCTCTCGCCACCCAGCGCTTGCAGCCTGGCCTGGGCCTCCACCATGCCGAGCGCCGCTCGCTCGCTGATCATGGCGCCCATAAAGGGCTGAGCCTCGTCATCGTAGTGACCGACCCGGATCTGGCCGACCACCTCCACCAGCCGCTTGACCAGGACATCGCCCCGGGCGCCTCGCTCCACAAACAGACGGCGGGAGCAGGTGCAGCGCTGACCCGAGGTGATGAAGGCGGACTGCACTATGGCGTGCACGGCACCGTCGATGTCGCTCACGTCTTTCACGATCAGCGGGTTGTTGCCGCCCATCTCCAGGGCCAGGATCTTGCCCGGCTGGCCGGCGAACTGCTGGTGCAGGAAGTGGCCGGTACGGGACGAGCCGGTGAAGAAGAGGCCGTCGATGTCCGGATTGCCCGCCAGCGCCTTGCCGGTATCGACCTCGCCCTGCACCAGGTTGAGCACGCCCTTGGGCAACCCCGCCTCCTGCCACACCTTGACCATGGCCTCGGCCACCATGGGGGTGAGCTCGGAGGGTTTGAACACCACCGTATTGCCGGCGATGAGGGCAGGCACTATGTGGCCGTTCGGCAGGTGGCCCGGGAAGTTGTAGGGGCCGAACACGGCGACCACGCCGTGGGGCTTGTGGCGCACGAAGGCCCTGGCGCCGGGCATGGGGTTCTCCACCGTGCCGGTGCGCTCGTCATGGGCGCGGATGGAGATGGCGATCTTGCCCTGCATGGCGGCGACCTCGGTGCGGGTCTCCCACAGGGGCTTGCCGGTTTCCCGGGCTATGGTCAGGGCCAGCGCCTCCTTGTGCTCGCCGAGCAGGTCGGCGTAGCGGCGGACGATGGCGAGGCGCTCCTCGAGGGCCAGATCGGACCAATGGTAGAAGGCCGCACGGGCCGCCTTGACGGCGGCGTCCACCTGGGCAGCGCTCGCCGCCTCCCCCTGCCAGATCACTGCGTTCTTGGCCGGATCTTTTGATTCGAACGGCTTGCCTTCACCGGCCAGCCACTGGCCATCGATAAACTGGACTAAAGACATCATCAATTCACTCCCTGTGGTGCACGGGCCGCCTTGGCGACCCGTCTCAATGCGGATATACCCGTTACTCCAGATCGACGACCCGAACCATGTCGCCATTCTCCACCTTGAGGGCGGCCGCCATCTTGGGCGGAATGATGGCTTCGTGCTTGTCCAGATCGACCCGGATGTTGCCGTAGCAGGCGCGGTACTGTTCGAACCTGGCGTTGCAGATGAGGTAGGTGTGACCGCCGATGGGCTCGCCCACCAGCACCGCCAGCTTCTGGCTGCGGCGCACGCTGCGGATGTTCTTCACCTCGCACTCGACCGTGGGGCCGGCATCGAAGATGTCGACGTAGCCGCGGTTCACGAAGCCCTCGTCCTGCAACATCTTGATGGCCGGACGGGTCTTCTCGTGGGTCTGGCCGATGACGGCGCGCGCCTCGTTGCTCAGCAGGTTCACGTAGATGGGGTACTTGGGCATCAGCTCGGCGATGAAGCGCTTCTTGCCGATGCCGGTCAGATAGTCGACGGTGGGAAAGTCCATCGAGAAGAAATGCTTCTGCAGCCACTCGTAGAAGGGGCTGTGGCCGTTGCCATCGGAGACGCCGCGCATCTCGGCAAAGACGGTACTGTCAAACAGCTCGGGGTGCTCGGCCATGAACAGGAAACGGTGCTTGGAGAGCAGGCGGCCGTTGAGCCCCTCGCGGGCGCATTCGCGCAGGAAGAGGGTGCAGAGCTCGGAGTTGCCGGTGTAGTCGTTGGAGAGGGTGAGCGTCTCCACCACGTTGTAGATGCCGAGCTTGGGGGAGGAGTGCACCACCTTGCCGATGTGATAGTTGTAGAAGGGCTGGGACAGGCCGACGGCGGCGTCGATGGCGCAGGTGCCGACCATCTCGCCCGTTTCCAGATCCTCGGCCACGAAGAAGTAGAGACAATCCCCCTTGCCGGCGGGCTTGTCCAGGAAGGTCTGGGTCGAGGCATCGATCTTGCGTTGCAGCAGCTCGTCGTTGACCGGCAACGAGGTCATGCCGGTGCCGGATTCGATGGCACAGGTCTTGAGGCCGGCGAAGTCGCGCTGCTCGATAGGACGGATAACCAACATAAATGACAACTCCCTTTCATTGACGACAGGTGGGGGCCCGGCTCCTGCCGGGCGGGTTCCCCACCTCAACTAGCCTCAGGCGTTGACCACCTGGGCGACTGCTTTCTCGAACCGGGCCAGACCTTCCTTGATGTCCGCTTCCGGGATCACCAGGGACGGTGTGAAGCGCACCACGTTGGTGCCCGCCACCAGCGCCAGCAGGCCCTGATCGACGGAGGCCAGCAGGAAGTCGCGGGAGCGGCCCTTGAAATCATCGTTCAGCACGGCGCCCAGCAGCAGACCCTGGCCGCGCACTTCGCTGAAGCAGTGGTACTTGGCGTTGATGGCTTCCAGACCCTGGCGGAACAGCTGTTCGCGCTGCTTGATGCCGTTCAGCACCTCCGGGGTGTTGACCACGTCCAGTACCGCCTCGGCCACGGCGCAGGCCAGCGGGTTGCCACCGTAGGTGGAACCGTGAGTACCCACTTTCAGGTGAGCCGCGATCTCGGTGGTGGTCAGCATGGCGCCGATGGGGAAGCCGCCGCCGAGCGCCTTGGCGCTGGTGAGGATGTCCGGCGTAACCCCCAGACCCATGTAGGCATAGAGCTCGCCGGTACGACCGACACCGGACTGCACTTCGTCATAGATCAGCAGGGCGTTGTGCTTGGTGCACAGCTCGCGCACACCACGGGCGAACTCGTCGGTGGGACGAATGATGCCCCCCTCCCCCTGCAGCGGCTCCATCACCACGGCACAGGTATTGTCGGAGATGACGGAGGCCAGCTCTTCCAGGTTGTTGTAGGCCACGTGGGTGATGTCGGCCGGCTTGGGACCGAAGCCATCGGAGTAGGCAGCCTGGCCACCGACGCTCACGGTGAAGAAGGTACGGCCGTGGAAGCCCTGGTGGAAGGCGATGATCTGGGTCTTGTGGGCCCCGAACTTCTCGATGGCGTAGCGGCGGGCCAGCTTGAGGGCGGCTTCGTTCGCTTCGGCACCGGAGTTGCAGAAATAGACCTTCTCGGCGAAGGTGGCGGCAACCAGCTTCTTGGCCAGGCGCAGGGCCGGCTCGTTGGTCATCACGTTGGAGAGGTGCCACAGCTTCTCACCCTGGATTTTCAGGGCTTCGACCAGCTTGGGATGGCAATGGCCCAGGCCATTGACCGCGATCCCGCCCGCGAAGTCGACATACTCGCGGCCTTCCTGATCCCAGACACGTGATCCCTCGCCGCGGACCGGAATGATCTTGGCCGGCGCATAGTTGGGAACCATCACTTCATCAAACACTTCACGTGTCACTGCCAACAACTCTGACATATTGCTCTCCTGCTATATCGCGGCAGAATAATCCACCGCCCAAAAGTTAAATCCGTGTAAACGTGGCGGAATTATCACAGAAAAAAAGTAAAAAGTCTGTAACTTGACCGCCTATGAGGAACATTGTTCGATTGCCCGTGAGATTTTAGGCAACCGCATTGCATAACGGCTCAGGGGGTGTTGGCAAGAGATAATTTGGACAGGGAGGAGGGTGAATAAAGTGTCAGGGAAAATTTTTTTCGCCTCATCTCGGTTTTGAGGCGCATGTCACAATTTTTTCAGGAAACGGCTAAAAAATTGGCCAATAACTGGTGGCCCTGCTCGCTCAGGATGCTCTCCGGATGGAACTGCACCCCTTCCAGCGCCAGTGTTTTATGTCGCAGGCCCATGATCTCGTCGACGCTGCCGTCGTCGTGTTCGCTCCAGGCGGTGATCTCGAAACAATCGGGCAGGTAATCGCGCTCCACGACGAGGGAGTGGTAGCGGGTGACCCGCAGCGGATCCTTCAATCCCCTGAACACCCCCTCCCCCCGATGGCGGATGAGGGAGGTCTTGCCGTGCATCATCTGGCGCGCACGTACAACCTGAGCGCCGAACGCCTGGGCCAGGGACTGGTGACCGAGACAGACGCCGAGGATGGGGATCTCGCCCGCGAAGCGGCGGATGGCGGCCAGGGAGATACCCGCCTCGTTCGGCGTGCAGGGCCCAGGGGAGATCACCAGGTGGCGTGGGGCGAGCCGGGCTATCTCCTCCAGGCTCAGCTCGTCGTTGCGCTTCACCAGCACCTCCTGTCCCAGGGCACCGAAATATTGCACCAGGTTCCAGGTGAAGGAGTCGTAGTTGTCGATGAGTAGCAGCATGAAAAGACCCTGGGAGTCAGACAGAGACGGTGATCGGACAGCCCGTCACGGGCGGCGACGGACAGACGCCGCGCATTCTGGCATGTCTCTCCCCGTTAATAAACCGGGGCCGTCGTGGTGATCCGGATGGCGAGCCTGGCGGTGGCGGCGCGTCCCTGTTATCGCCCTCCCGACGGGCGGAGATAATCGACAGGCCGACGGCGGGGGAACATCGCGGCCCCCTTCACGCCCCGTGCAGGCGCAACGCCATTTTTCATGGTCTGCGAGGTGGGCAGGAGCCAAGGGGGAGACGAGCGCTCTCGCCACCATGGGCAGGCCCCGGGGAGGAATAAACGGGACTCGGCTTGCGCCGGGCTCAGGGGATCGGCAGCACAGCCCGCGAATGGCCAGCGCCCGCAGGCAGGGCTCAGCGATCCAGCAGGCGCCCCTGCTCCAGCTCGCGCTCGCGCTGACACTCGGCCAGGTAGATGGCCGCCGCGATGGCCGGGGTCTTGTGGTGCTTGTCGATGGCATTGGAGACCATCAGCTGCAGGGTGTTGAGGTTCTTGGCCTTGCGAAACTTGCGCAGCCAGTGGCCCTTGTCACCCAGTTCTTCAGTCAGGATATGTGATTCGGCAGACATGCTTTCTCTTGGGGCAACGACCCCTGTGTGACATTGAAGGAGGAAATGACGAACCGGGCGGGTAAAACAAAGAAAGCCAGGCAGATACCCAGCTCTCTTCTACTACACCTTCCCAGTATGTCAGGCTCGAGGAACGAAGCCGACGACATCATATACGCTGGTCAGGGTTTTTTCAGCCCTTTCCCGTGCCTTTTGTGCGCCAGCCGCCAAAATGGCCCGCAGATGAGTCTCATCCTGACGCAGCTCGCGGAAGCGCGCCTGGATGGGCTCCAGCAAGGCGACCACGGCATCGGCCGTCTCGCCCTTGAGGTGGCCGTACATCTTGCCCTCGAAGTGCTGCTCCAGCTCGGGGATGGAGCGACCCGTCACCCCGGACATCAGGGTCAGCAGGTTGGAGACCCCCGGCTTGTTCTCGGGATCGAAGCGCACCACGGCCGGCTTGTCGGAGTCGGTCATCGCCCGCTTGATCTTCTTGACGATCTGCTTGGGATCTTCCAGCAGGCCGATGAAGTTCGCCTCGTTGTCGTCGGACTTGGACATCTTCTTGGTGGGATCCTGCAGGCTCATCACCCGGGCCCCTTCGGTCGGGATAAAGGGCTCGGGCAGGGTGAACACCTCGCCGTACAGGTTGTTGAAGCGGGTGCAGATGTCGCGAGTCAGTTCCAGATGCTGCTTCTGGTCATTGCCGACCGGCACCTGATTGGCCTGGTAGAGCAGGATATCCGCCGCCATCAGCACCGGATAGCCGAACAGGCCGACGTTGACGTTGTTCTCGAAACGGGCGGACTTGTCCTTGAACTGGGTCATGCGCGACAGCTCGCCCATCTGGGTGTAGCAGTTCAGTATCCAGCCGAGCTCGGCGTGCTGGGGCACGTGGGACTGGATGAAGACGGTGCTCTTGGCCGGATCGATGCCGACCGCCAGATAGAGGGCGGCGGCGTCCAGGCAGGCCTTGCGCAGGGCCGCGGGATCCTGGCGGGTGGTGATGGCGTGCAGATCGACGATGCAGTAGAGGCAGTCGAAGTCATCCTGCATGCTGACCCACTGACGCAGGGCACCCATGTAGTTGCCTATGGTCAGCTGGCCCGAGGGTTGGGCCCCGCTCAATACGATTGGTTTAGCCATGAATGTGTTGATCCTTGTTATTCGGCCAGCAGGGCATCGAGCTGTGCAAACTGCTCGCATACCCAGTCCGGGCGGGAATCCGCGATGGGGCGGCCATAGTTGTAGCCGTAGGTGAGCCCCACCACCTTCATGCCGGCCGCCTGGGCAGCCAGCACGTCATTTTCGGAGTCCCCCACCATCAGGGTGCGGGACGGGCTGACACCCAGCTCGTGGCAGGCGTGCAGCAGCGGCTCCGGGCTCGGCTTCTTGACGGGCACGCAGTTGCCCCCCAGCCAGAGGGCGAAGCAATCCTGGATGCCGAGGGCCTCCAGAATGGGCTGCACGAAGTGGCTCGGCTTGTTGGTCACCACGGCCTGGCGATAGCCGAGCCGTTGCAGGCGACGCAGGCTCTGCTCGACCCCTTCATACATCCCCAGGCCTTCCAGCAGGCAGGCCTGGTAGTGCCGGTCAAACAGGGGGCGGGCCCTGGCGAACAGCTCGGGCGCCTCGCGGTAATCCAGCGCACGCTGGATCAGCTTGTCGGCACCGTTGCCGACCCAGGTGCGCACCACCGCCTCGTCGGCCTCCGCCAGCCCCAGATCCGCCAGGGTACGGTTGACCGCCAGCGCCAGCTGGGGGGCACTGTCGATCAGGGTGCCATCGAGATCGAACAGCACCAGATCGAAGGGACGCTCAACGGACATGGGCCAGCTCCGCCCGCATCTCGTCGATCACCGCCTTGTAGTCCGGCTTGCCGAAGATGGCGGAGCCGGCCACGAACATGTCCGCACCGGCGGCCGCGATCTCGCGGATGTTCTCGACCTTGACGCCGCCGTCGATCTCCAGACGGATGTCGCGGCCGCTCTCGTCGATCAGGCGGCGCACCTGACGCAGCTTGGCGAGGGTGCCGGGGATGAAGCTCTGGCCACCGAAGCCCGGGTTGACCGACATCAGCAGGATCACGTCCAGCTTGTCCATCACGTATTCGAGGCAGGTGAGCGGCGTGGCCGGGTTCAATACCAGACCGGCCTGGCAACCCTGCTCCTTGATGAGACCCAGGGTGCGATCCACGTGGTCGGAGGCTTCCGGGTGGAAGGTGATGAGGTTGGCGCCCGCCTTGGCAAAGTCGGGCACGATGCGATCCACCGGCTTGACCATGAGGTGCACGTCGATGGGGGCTTCGATGCCATAGTCACGCAGGGCCTGGCAGACCATGGGGCCTATGGTCAGGTTGGGGACATAGTGGTTGTCCATCACGTCGAAGTGCACCACGTCGGCCCCGGCGGCCAGCACCTTGGCCACGTCCTCGCCCAGGCGGGCAAAGTCGGCGGAGAGGATAGAGGGGGCAATCAGAAAGTCTTTCATCAGCGTCATCCATTGGCAGCGTGGCAGAAAAAACGGCGCAATTTTATCGCAAAAGGGCGATGAAAACGACCCGCATCTGCTGAACCAGTGAACCGCGGCGCTCCCCCGTGCAATCGGTGCAAACGGGCTGTTCCTGCAGGGAAAACCCATCCGCTGCCTGGCGCACCGGGTGGCAGGAAGGATCCGCTCGTGTCGCGGCAAGCCGGCAGTACCAGAAACGACAACGGTCCCCGCAGGGACCGTTCACGACTCAACCGGCGACGGCCAGCTCCGCCTCGCCAGGATAATAACCCTGCTCGGGTTCGATGCCGGGCGGATAGAGTGCCAGCAGCTCGGCCACCTTGTTGCGACCGCCGCCGTTGCGGCTGATGGTACGCTTGACCAGGATCTCGTCCAGCCGGGCCCCGCGATAGAGCTCCCGGGTCAGCTCGATGTCGTGGTTGCTGATGAGCACGGGCACGCCCTTGTGGGCGGCGGTGTGGCGGGCCAGGCGAGCCAGCAGAGCCTGATCGTCCAGGGTGAAACCGCCCGCCGAGTAGGTGGTGAAACTCGCCGTGGTGGAGAGGGGCGCATAGGGCGGATCGCAGTAGATCACCCAGTCTTCCTCGGCGCGCGCCATGGCATCGGCATAGCTCTCGCAGATGAAGGTGGCCTTCTGCGCCTTCTCGGCGAAGGCCCACAGCTCCTTCTCCGGGAAGTAGGGTTTCTTGTAGGAACCGAAGGGGACGTTGAACCCGCCCTTCTTGTTATAGCGGCACAAGCCGTTGAAGCCGTGGCGGTTGAGGAAGAGGAACAACTGGGCCCGCTCGAACCCGGCCTCGGCCTGGTTGAACTGGGTGCGCAGACGGTAGTAGGCGGTCTTGTGGTTGTGTTCGGCCACGAACAGCCGACGAGCCTCGCCGATGAAGCGATCCGGCTGCCGCTTGAGGTGGTTGTAGAGATCGATGAGATCCGGATTGATATCGTTGAGCACATAGGCATCGTAATCCGTGTTGAGGAACACGGATCCCGCCCCGACGAAGGGCTCCAGCAACACACGTCCGTCCGGCAAGCGCTCGGCGATCTCTTCGACCAGGGAGTATTTTCCCCCGGCCCATTTTAAAAACGCACGTGTTTTTTTCATGGATGTCCGGTGTTAACAAGGCGATGCCAAAAAAGGGGGGTGATTCTACCCCCTTCTTCGGGCGGCTGGCTATTGCTTCAGTTCTTTTTGTATCTGGGCAAACGACTTGGGCCAGGGTTGTCCCTTGAGCAAGGCGGGCGAGAGCTTGCGGATCGCCGCCTTGGCCTGGGCGCTGCTGGCATAGTCGCCCTGCACCACCACATACCAGGGACTGCCACGGAAACTCGTCTTGTAGACCCAGATCTTGCCCGCCAGCCCGTGCTCCGCCACGAAGCTGTCCACGGCCTTGGTGTTGCTCGCCCCCATCAGCTGGACGCTGTAGTGGTTCTTCGGCTTCTTGTTGAGGGTCGCGACCGGAGTCAACGCCACCTTGGGGGCCGGCGCCGCAGCCGGTGTGGCCGACGCAGGCTGGGTGCCGCTGCCCTGGGCAGCCGGTTTGACCGCCGGGGTGCTGCCCTGTGCCTTGGCCTGCACCGTCGGCACTGCCTGGGAACCGCCGCCCACCAGCTCGTCCACCACGGCCGTGGGCAGGGCGCCGCTGACGTTGGGCTGATTCATCAGTTTTTCGACCACTTCGTCGGAGATGACTACCCGGCGCCCCTCGTAGTTGGTCGACTCCGTAGTGACCGTCTCGCTCTCGACCTTCTTGGGCAAGGGCTTGGCATCGGGTTGCCAATCCCGGGCGACCTGCGTCCCCGCCGCCCCGGGGCCGGTGTCACTCTCCTGGGTGCCCTGTGCCGCGCTCGCACCGCCGACACTCAGGGGATCTGCGGTGACGGGGTCGGGCAACGCCGTTCCCTGGGACGATGCCTGGTCTGGCGCCTTGCCGCCATCATCGAACAGGGGCAGGTAGCTCAGGGCCAGCAAGCCGGCGGCCACCAGGGCCAGCACGATCGCGATCTTCTTGACGGGCAACTCGGCCTGGCGTTTCTTGGGCCTTCTGTCGGTCATGATATCCTCCAGTGACTGCATGATGGCGGACGGGTGTCCGCCCGCCCCATTCAGGATCTCTTCCACCTTGGGCTTGGGCAAGAGGGCTGTGGGGATCTTGAGTTCTTTGGCCTTCTCATACAAGAAGATGCGTTGCTCCGGCGCGCTCAGTGGCGCGACCTCCAGCTCGAGGGCGGGCATGGCACGCCCTTTCAGCAGGGCCTTCTGGTTGCGACACCAGGCGTCACCGCCGGAGAGCAGGATGGCGAGTTTGTGGGGCGCGGCCAGGGTATCGTTGTGACGACAGAGCGCCCACAGCTCCCCGACCAGCTCGGTGGGCAATGCGTCGGCGCGCTCTACCATGAGCAGCAGGGTGGACGGCTTGCCCTCCAGCATGCGAAAGAAGCTGTCGGCCAGCGCATCCTGCGCATTGAACAGGGGGCGAGCCACTACCTGCTGCAGCAGCAACTGGCGTACATCCGCCATCTTCATGGCCGGACTGCCGATGAGGCTCACCACCCGCACCGTGTCAGGCAACTGGGCAAGCAGCGACTCGCAGAGCGTGCCACGACCGCTGCCGGGCTTGCCACAGAGAAAGATAAAGGGGTGATTGAACTCAATCAGGTGCAGCAGCCGGTCGACCAGCTGCCGCTGGGAAGGGAGCTTGAGCAGTTTGTTAGTGGTCACGACCAGACTCGATCACCGCCATCAATTGAGCATCCGTCACGTCGGCCACCACCTGGGCCCGCCCGATCCCGACCGGCAGCACCAGTCGCAGCTTGCCTTCCAGCACCTTCTTGTCACGGCGCATATGGCGGATGAAGGCGGCAAAATCCATCTCCGGCGGCGCCTGCACCGGCAGCTCGGCCGCCAGCAGCAGGGCGCGGATCCGCGCAACCTCTTGCTCTGTCATGTCGCCACGGGCCAGGGCCGTGTCCGCCGCCAGCATCATGCCTGCCGCCACCGCCTCCCCATGGAGCCAGTTGCCATAGCCCTTCTCGGCCTCGATGGCGTGGCCGAAGGTGTGCCCCAGGTTCAGCAGGGCCCGCACCCCGTGCTCGGTCTCGTCCTGCCCGACCACATCGGCCTTGATCTCGCAGCAACGGCGAATGGCGTAGGAGAGCGCGTCGGCATCGAGCCGCTGCAGGCGCGTCATGTTGGCCTCGAGCCAGGAGAAGAAGGACTCATCCCAGATGATGCCGTACTTGATCACCTCGGCCATGCCGGCGGCAAACTCCCGTGCGGGCAGCGTCTTGAGGCAGTCGGTATCGATGATCACATGCCTGGGCTGGTAGAAGGCACCCACCATGTTCTTGCCAAGGGGATGGTTGACGGCGGTCTTGCCGCCGACGGAAGAATCAACCTGGGAGAGCAGCGTGGTAGGCACCTGGATGAACGGAATGCCTCGTTGATAGCTTGCCGCAGCGAAGCCAACAACGTCGCCTATCACGCCGCCCCCCAGGGCGATGAGAGTGGTGTCACGGCCATGGCTGGTTTCCAGCAGAGCGGACATGATCCGCTCGAAGGTGGCCAGGGTCTTGTGGGCCTCCCCATCCGGCAGGATCAGGTGTTCCACCTGAAAGCCGGACAGCAACTGAATGATCTGCTCAAGATACAGGGGCGCGACCACGGTATTGGTCACTATCATGACCCGCTTGCCCTTGATCGTCTGCGCCAGCACCTCGGGGTGTTGCAACAGACCGGCAGCTATCTCTATCGGGTAGCTGCGTTCACCCAGTTCGACCTTCAACCTTTCCATGGACGTCCTCTAATGGATTACATGCCGATCAACTTGACGATTTGATTGGCAACAACTTTTGCACTCTGATCATCGGTCTGGATGACAAAGTCAGCGACTTCTTCATACAGGGCGTTGCGCTCTTGCGCCAGACGCTCCAGCACTTCCCGGGGCGGCTCTTCGGTTTGCAGCAAGGGGCGGCGCTTGTCTCTCTGGGTGCGCGCCAGCTGCTTCTCAATGGTGGTTTCGAGGTAGACCACGATGCCACGGGCAGAGAGCTTGTTGCGGGTTTCACGGCTCTTGATGGCGCCGCCACCCGTCGCCAGCACGATGCCCTGATGCTCGGCGAGCTCACCGATCACCTTCTCTTCGCGGATCCGGAAACCCTCTTCGCCTTCAACATCGAACACCCAGCCGATATCGGCACCACTGCGGCGCTCAATCTCATGATCTGAGTCGAAAAACTCCATGTGCAGTTGTTCTGCCAGATGTCTACCTATGGTGCTCTTGCCCGCACCCATGGGACCTATCAGGAAAATATTGCGTTTCTCAGCCATGTCTTTTCGTTAGTAATTACAAACTGTATGGCCCCGGTAAACACTCGACCGGGGTACCTATGAATCTTATCTTGCGATGGATCAGGAGGGGGATTATCTCAACAGAAACCAGGACTGGCAACCGCAGCCCTTACGCCCCAGCCTCATCGGGGCGTAAGGTTATATGTGTTTTGCTCTCACATGTAAAGTTTTCAAAGGGCGTCGGTGACTATCCTCGGGGTCACGAAAATCAGCAGTTCACGCTTCTTGTTTTCACTGGTGGTTTTCTTGAACAGGTAGCCGAGGCCGGGGATGTCCCCCAGCAGCGGCACCTTGCTGACATCATTTTTAATCGTCTGCTGATAGATGCCGCCAAGCACCAGGGTCTCGCCGTTGTTGACCAGCACCTGGGTGGTGATCGACTGGGCGTTGATGGAGACCGCATCCCCGGTACCGGTCGGCACGGTTTCCCCCTTGGTGTCCTGGGTCACGGTCAAGTCGAGGATGACCCTGTTGTCCGGGGTGATCTGGGGTGTGACCTTGAGGCTCAGTACCGCCTTCTTGAAGGTGACCGAGGTGGCCCCGCTGGAGGAGGACTCTACATAGGGGATCTCTGTCCCCTGCTCGATCAGGGCCGGTTTCTGGTTGGCGGTGGTCACCCTGGGGCTGGCGATGATCTCGGCCTTGCTCTCCTTCTCGAGGGCGGAGAGTTCAAGATCGAGCAGGGTACCGTTGGCGAGACGAGCGACCTGGAACGCCAGCGTACCGGCGGCATTGGTCACCGGCAGATTGACGTTGAGCCTGTCTTCCACGCCGGGACGCGTGATGGTGGAGCTGCCGTCATTGTTACCGGCACCGTCATTCCCCTCTATGGTGCCCGAGGTGCCGTTGCCATGACCGTCCGTTTTGGTCACGCCCCAGCGCACCCCCAACGCCTCGTCGAAACCGTCGTCTATGGTCACCATACGCGCCTCGATCACCACCTGCTTGACCGGGATATCGAGGATATCCAGCATGCGCTTGACGTTGCCGATGACGTCCGCCGTGTCCTTGACCACCAGCACGTTGGTACGCTCATCCACGCTCACCGCCCCCCTGGGGGAGAGCAGCTTGGTGCTCTCGGAGGAGAGCAGGGCGGCCACTTCGGCTGCCTTGGCATAGTTGATCTGCAGGTATTCGGTGTAGAGAGGCGCAAGGTCGGCCACCTGGCTGCGACTCTCCAGTTGCTGCTTCTCGCGAGCGGCGATTTCATCCGCCGGGGCCACCAGCAGGATGTTGTTGTCCAGCCGCTTGTCCAGCCCCCTCACCTTGAGGATGATGTCCAGCGCCTGCTCCCAGGGCACCCCATCGAGGCGCAGGGTGATGTTGCCGGCGACGGAGTCCGTAGTCACCAGGTTGAGATTGTTGAAGTCGGCGATGATCTGCAACACGGTTCGCACCGGAATATCCTGGAAGTTCAAGGATATCGGCTTGCCCTGATATTGCTTGGCCGCCGTGGTGGCCGCCCGTTTCTTCACCTCTATGATGAACATCTTGTCGGCCTGATCGTAACGGTAATCGAACTGACCGTTGACCGAGAGTTCAAACAGGGTGTCATTGCCCTGGCGGAACACCTCCACCTGGGAGACCGGGGTGGCAAAGTCCTGCACATTGATGAGGTTGAGCTGTTCATCCGGGATCCGGGTGCCGTGGAACTTGGCAAATACCTTCTGACCTCGGCTGCTGACGTCCACCGCCGCCGAGCTGTTGTCAAGGGTCACGAGGAACTCCCCCTGCCCCTCCTTGCCACGGCGAAAATCGACGCCCTTGACCGAGTTGAAATAGCCACCTCCCGGATTCGTCGGCGCGACGGACAGCACGGGCTTGCTGGCAGCGGCAGGGATCGGCACCACGGCAGGGGTCTGCGCCACGGCGGGTTGTGCCTGATACTGGGACTGGTTCTGGGCAACCCGCTGGGTATCGATCAAGGCAGATTGCGTCACCGGCTGGCTCCTGACAAGCGCCGACGGGTTGGCCGCCGCAGGGGCGGGCGAGGAGGCCACTGGCTGACCGGCCTTTTCCCCCAGCGACACCAGCAGTTTGTTGCCCTGCTGATGGACTTGATAGGGGGTCAGCTGATCGAGGGCTATCTTGATGTCGAGCCCCTGCCCCTTGCCCTCGACCTTGAGGTTGTTCACCCCCTGTTGCTTGATCGACAGCGGATTGACCGTCAGTGCCCCCACAGCTCCGGGCACATGCAACAAGAGCTGATTGGGTTCATACGACAGCCTATCGGTAAACCCGCTCACGGGCTCGCTGAAACTAAGTTCCAGCAAGAGTTGATCGGCCAGCAGGGGATTGACTTTGACCTCCTGCAACGCGGGGACCGCCCACACCTGAGTGCATCCGCCCAGACACAGCAGCGCCACACCTGTCATCCTTCTTATTGTTGTTCTCATCTCTGCTCATCCCTGATCATAGTTTTGCGTCGAGATTGGCCATGGCCAGCTGGGTCTCTCGGGTGACCCAGCATCCTTTGCCATCCGGTACCGTCTCCATCAAGTCAACATGCGTATTCGTTATCTTGATGACCCTGCCCTGATCCAGTCCCATGTGCTGATTGAGCCCTACTCGCACGGCCTGCCCGTCCGGGGTATTGATCAATGCCCATAGCTGTCCTTGTCTGCCGATCGATCCCTTCATGCTCAGGCTGGCCAGCGAATAGCGTTCCAGCACCTCCTTCTCCCGATTGGCGACGATCTGCGCGCAATCCGGCTTGGCCTTGGCATCCAGCCTGGAACTGGTCTCCGGCTGGGGGGCAATGAAAGGGCTGCGCTGATCGCTGCGTTGGTAGGCCATGGGAGAAAAGGCCTTTATCTCAGGCAAGGGCTCGATCGGGATGGGTTTCCTCGCCTTGGTCTGCCTGACGTACTCGTCCATGTCCTCCTGTACGCCGCAGGCCGTCACCAACAGCGCCGACAAGAGGAGTACTGTCACTCTCATGCTCATGGCTTCTGCTCCACGGTTTTACCGTTGTATTTGTAGGTTTTGGCCTGCATGGACATGCCGATCAACTCGTCCTGTCCCTTGTCTTGATTGAGTTGAAACGACTCCAGGATCACGATGCGCGGCAACGCGGCCATGTCTGCCGTGAATTTGCCGAGTTCGTGATAGGTGCCCACCACCTCGATGCGCATGGGCAGTTCGGTCGAAAATTCGTGTTTGACCTCCGGCTCCCAGTTGATCCTGTTCAATTTGAGACCGTTGTCGGTGGCGATGAAGCTGATGTCGTCCAGCAGGCCGGCAACCTCATGGGTGTTGGGCAACTGCTTGAGCTGGGTATCGACCAGGTGCTCCAGTTGCACCATCTGCTTCCTGTATGCCTCCAGATTGGCGGCCAGCATGGCCTTGCTCTCGAACTGGCTCTTCAGTTCCTTCTCTTTATCCGCCTCCCTGGCCAATGCCGTCATGGAGTTGGCAATCACATAGTAGTAAATGGCCCCCCCCAGCAGAGCGCAGCAGAGGAAGATGAAGATACCCTGAGCGACCCTGGGCCAGCGCGCGATGTCATTGATATCCAGTTCATTGAGCTGTTGCAGGTTCATTCTTGCCCCTTAGCCGCGTCCGGGAGTGCCGTGGCGATCTGGAACATCATGGAGAACTGGCTCAGTGCAATGGGTGCCACCTCTGCCGTGAAGATGGTGCTGAGCTGGGACTGCGCCAGCCAGCCCGACCCGTCGATGCGTCTCATCATGCTGGCCACCCTGCCATAGGCTTCGGTCTTGCCCTTGACATCGATCTTGTTGTTCTGCAGGGCGAGGGTGTCAAGATATACCCCATTAGGCACCAGCACGGGCAGCTGATTGAACAGACGCACCGGTATGTTGCGCCGCATCTGCAACTGCTCGATGAGCTGCATGCGATCGATCAGATCCTTGCGCCGCTCCTTGAGCAGCCGGATTTCGCCGAGCTGGGTGTCGAGCATGGCCATCTCCTGCAACAATCGCTGATTGCGCTCCTGCTGATAGCCGATCTGCTGTTGCACCAGCCAGTCGACGGCAAAGGCGATGACGGCAGTTCCCGCTAGGAACAGCCCGAACATGATGCCGAACTGCTTCTTCTGGCGCTGGGCCCTGGCCTGCCGCCAGGGCAGGAGATTTATATTTGACATGGTGTGAAGCTCCGCAGTGCCAGACCGAGTGCCGTCATGTACTTGGCCCCGTGGGCCAGACCCCCTTCTCCCTGAGGCTTGCCAAAGAGCGCAAAGGGGTCGGGATGCAGCACTTCACAGTTGAGCTCGCTGCCTAGCTGCCCGGCCAGACCGGGCAGCAGACTTCCCCCGCCCGTCAGCACCAGCTTGGACAGCTCCTTGTTGCCCGACGAACTGCAGAACAGTTGCACATTGCGCCGGATCTGCAGCACCAGGGTACTGAGGTGCGGCAGCAGCACATCCACCTCATGATCCGCAGGCAGGGATCCCTGGAGCTTGGCAAGTTCCGCGTCTTCCAGGCTCATGCTGTAAAAAGAGGCCAGGGCCTGGCTGTATTGATCGCCACCGAAATTCTGCAAGCGGGAATAGATCACCTGCCCCCTGAACAGGACGGCAAAGGTCATGGCACTGGCACCGATGTCGACGATGCCGACCGGCTTGTCCCAGGTTTGCAGCTCGGGCAGGCAGGCCAGCACGGCGCGCCCGAGCGCGTGGACCCCCACGTCCACCACCATGGTATTCATGCCCGCCTCCGTCAGTGCACTGACCCGGCCGCTGACGCTCTCGGTCCGTGCCGCACTCAGCAGCACCTCCTGACGGCTGTTGTCGGCGGTCATGCCGAGGATCTCGAAATCCAGGCTGACTTCGTCCAGAGGAAACGGAATGATCTGTTCCGCCTCCAGATGAACCTGGTTCTCCAGCTCGCTCTCGTTGATGTTGGTGTCGACCTGGATGATCTTGGTGATGACATTGGAGCCCGTCACGGCCGTGGCCACGTGCTGGCAGTCCCCTTGCACGAGCCGCCTGAGCGACTTGAGGGACTGGCCGACCCGCTCAATGTCCTGCAGTTGATAATCGACCAGAGTGCCCCTGGGCATGGGGACCTCGGCAACCGAGCCGAGATGCACCTTGCCGGGACGCCCGCTGATGGTGACGGCCTTGATGGTTTGACTGCCAAAATCAATGCCCGCCAAGGAGAGGAGGGATCCCTTACTTAATAGCCCAAACATATACACATCCATGCGTTATTGGGTTTCGGACTTATTGTAGGACAGCGCATCACAGGGTGATGCCTTAACTCAATATAATGCTCTATCTATCAATGTCATAAAGTTTATGTCAAAAGTTGACCTTCCTCTCCTTTCGGCCCTGGCTGCGGCCCCCCTTGGTAATTGCGTCCCGGAATGCTACCCTCCCGCCTCTTCTCGAGGTCGCCGTCTGCGGACAGGAAAACCTCGAATCCGCGAGGGTAAAAAGGCTATACTCTGCGCCCGTTGGCTAATTTTAAGACGATTGGTAGTTCTTCCATGCTGAAATGGCTCGTTCGCCTGTTTATTGTCATGATGCTGGGTGCAGTGCTGGGTGTTGCCAGCCTCATCGGCATCTATTTCTACATCAAGCCCCAGTTGCCGGATGTGAGCGCTCTGCGCGATGTCAAGCTGGCCACCCCCATGAAGGTCTACAGCCGGGACGGGGAACTGATCTCCCAGTTTGGCGAAATTCGTCGCATCCCCCTGCGGCTGGATGAAATCCCCCAGCCCATGATCGATGCCGTACTCGCCACCGAGGATGCCCGTTTCTATGAACACCCGGGCATTGACCCCATCGGCATCATTCGTGCCGCGACCGTCTGGGCCGTCTCCGGTCAGGCGCGCCAGGGGGCCAGTACCATCACCCAGCAGGTGGCACGCAACTTCTTCCTGAGCAACGAGAAGACGCTGGTGCGCAAGATAAAGGAAGTGTTCCTCGCCTGGCGCATCGAGCAGAACCTCACCAAGGACGAGATCCTGACGCTCTATCTCAACAAGATCCCCCTCGGTTACCGGGCATTCGGGGTCGGCGCCGCCGCCCAGGTCTACTTCGGCAAGGAGGTCAAGGATCTGACCCTGGACGAGATCGCCATCATCGCGGGGCTTCCCAAGGCCCCCTCCATGCTGAACCCCATCCGTTCCCCGGAGCGCGCCTTCGCCCGCCGCAACGTGGTACTTGGTCGCATGCTGGAGACCGGCAAGATCACCCAGGTCCAGTATGACGAAGCCTCCAGAATGCCGGTCAAGGCCCGCTACCACGGTGCGGAAACGACCCTGAACGCCCCCTACCTGAGCGAGATGGTGCGCCAGAAGATGGTGGAGCAGTTTGGTGAAGATGCCTACACCATGGGACTGCACGTCTACACCACTGTCACCGCCAAGCGCCAGCGCGCCGCTCACCAGGCGCTGCTCGACGGCGTCTTCGACTACGACACCCGCCACGGCTATCGCGGCCCGACCGCCCTGCTGTGGAAAGCCGGCGAAGCGGCCTGGGATTACGACCAGATCATGGCCCACTTGGCCAAACAGCCGAGCTATCAGCCCCTGATGGCCGCCGTGGTCACCAAGCTGGGCGACAAGAGCGCCACCCTGGTGCTCAGAAACGGCAAACAGGCCGAGCTGGGCTGGAACGGCATCAAGTGGGCGCGCGCCTTCATCACCGACGATCGCCAGGGCTTCGCCCCGAAATCGGCGCGGGATGTGCTCAGAGTCGGCGCCCAAATCTGGGTGCGGGAGAAAGGGGAAGAGCTGCTGCTCTCCCAGATCCCCGACGTCAACGCCGCCCTGGTCGCCATGAACCCGCAAGACGGCGCCATCGAGGCCCTGGTGGGCGGCTTCAGCTTCGAGATCTCCAAGTTCAACCGGGTCGATCAGGCTCGCCGCCAGGTCGGCTCGAACATCAAGCCCTTCCTCTATGCCACCGCGCTGGAGCAGGGCTATACCCTGGCGTCCCTCATCAACGACGCACCGATCAACCAGTGGGATCCGGCCAAGGGCCCCATGTGGCAGCCCAAGAACTCGCCTGCCATCTATGAAGGGCCGACCCCCTTGCGCCTCGGCCTCGCCAAGTCCAAGAACGTGATGTCGGTCCGGCTGATGCGCGCCATCGGGCTGGATACCTATATCGACGGCCTCACCCGCTTCGGCTTCGCCCGGGATCACATCTCCGCCAACGAATCCCTGGCCCTCGGCGCCGCCGAATTCACCCCGCTGGAAGTGGTGCGCGGCTACTCTGTGCTGGCCAATGGCGGCTTCCAGGTCAGCCCCTACTTCATCACCGAGGTGACCGACAGCTTCGGCAAGTCCCTGTACCAGGCCAATCCGGCCGCCGCCTGCCGCGACTGCGGTGTGCTGGCCGCCGCCGGCCTCGACAGCGCCGATGCCTATGCCAATACGGTGCCCGACTGGAAGGCCCAGTGCCCCATCGATCCCGTCGTGCCCAACAAGATGGCGCCGCAGACCATCAGCGCCCAGAGCGCCTTCCTGATCACCGACACCCTGACCACCGCCATCTGGGGTGGCAATGGCTGGCGCGGCACCGGCTGGCGAGCGGCCCGCGACCTCAAGCGCCACGACATCTCGGGCAAGACGGGGACCACCAACGAATCCCGCGATGCCTGGTTCTCCGGCTATACCCCGAATCTGGTCGCCACCTCCTGGATCGGATTTGACAACCACCAGCGCGGCCTGGGTCGCGCCGAATTCGGTGGCGGTGCCGCCCAGCCCATCTGGATCGACTTCATGAAGACGGCGCTCAAGCAGGTGCCCGAGCGCAAGATGCCGGTGCCCGAGGGGATCATGCAGGTGCGCATCGATCGCGAGACGGGTCTGCTGACCAATCGCGCCGATGGCAGCAGCACGGACGAGTTCTTCAAGGAAGGCACTGAACCGACCCGCTACGCGAGCCAGCTCTCCGATGGCAACCAGGTGTATGGCGGTGACGGCTCGGCCACCGATGGCCCCGTCTCGACCGACGACATCTTCTAGATCTGCGAGAGACAAAAAAACCGGCGCCCTGCGCCGGTTTTTTCTTTGTGCCAGGAGACCTCGCCCCTAGACGGGCAGGCTCTTTATCAGGCGCGAGATGCGGGCCGCCAGTTCGTTGAAGCAAGGACGTCGCACCGAGTAGTGACGGTAGAGCAGGGAGATGGTGCGCCCCGGCACGGGGTCGATCACCGGACGATAGCTGACGCCCCCCTCCTCCGGATTGGCGGGCACCGCCAGCCTGGGCACCAGCGTCATGCCGCTGCCGGCCGCCACCATGTTGCGCAGCGTCTCGAGGCTGGTGCCCTTGAAGCGCTGATCCTCCCCGATGCCGGCGGCAAAACAGAATCCCAGCGCCTGCTCCCGCAGACAGTGGCCATCGGCCAGCATCAGCAGCTTCTTGCCCTTGAGATTGTGCAGCGGCACCGCCCTGGCGCAGGCCTCGGGGTGATGCTGGGGCACCGCCAGCCACATGGGCTCCTGATAGAGGGGGATGGATCCAAAGCCCTCCATCCCCTCCAGCTCCGCCAGCACGAGGCAGTCCAGCTCCCCCTCCTCCAGCCGCTTGAGCAGCACCTGGGTCTGCTCTTCGTAGAGGTAGAACTCCAGCTTGGGGAAGTGTTCGCGCAGATCTTGAATGATGTGGGGCAGCAGGTAGGGACCCACGGTGGGAATGAAGCCGATGTGGATCTCGCCGGACATGGGCTCGGCGAAGTGCTGGCCTATGCTCTTGAGCTCGCGCACCTCCTTGAGTACCTTGCGGGCCTGCCGGGCCATGGCGTCCCCGGCCGGGGTGAACAGCACCTTGCGGGAGGTGCGCTCGATCAGGATCACCCCCAGCTCATCTTCCAGCTTGCGCAGCTGGCCGCTCAGGGTCGGCTGACTGACGAAGCAACGCTCCGCCGCCTTGCGAAAGTGTTTCTCCTCTTCCAGCGCTACCAGGTATTCGAGATCGCGAAGGTTCATGGGTACTGCATCCTGCCATTCAATGTGGCCGCTAGCATGCACAAGAACGGGGCGGGGGACAAGGGAGGCTCGCAGGCGAATGCACGTCCGCCACACAGGTAACAGGAGCATGGCGGCGGCCACGGCATGGAACCGCGGCCGCCAGGGGTCAGTCAGTCATCAGGGAGGCGAGATGCTTCGCGAAGGCGTGCGGCTCCCCCAGATACGGTGAGACGGGGACGGGCAGGAGGCGCTCGCCCCGCATCAGCCCCAGGGTCGGGAATCCCTGCCCGCCGAGCCGTCGCAACCAGGCCTGGCTGTCGGCCAGATGCCCGGCGAGATCCACCCGCTGGCAGGCCTGGGCAAAGGCCTCAGGCTGCACGCCCTGCTCCTGCGCCAGCGCCGTGAGCCGCGCCGGGGAGCCGACCCAGTTCCCCTCCCCATAATGGGTTTCCTGGATGCGGTGCAACAACGCAAGGCCATCCCCGCCCAGCTCGTCCAGTGCCAGAATGGCGCGAATGGGCGGCTCGGAATCGAGGAGCAACCTCTCGTTGAGCAGGAGCTCGTTGAAGTAGCGCTCCCCGAAGGGTTGGCCGGTCAGGGCGTGGATCCGCTCGTCATGGGGGCGCACATGGTCCCGCAGGGCCTGGCCCATGGGCTGGCGCCGGGCGCCCAGCCAGAGGCCGCCCGCATGCAGCGCGATGCGAAGGCCCGGGATCCCGGCTGCGGCGCGGAGCAGGGGGGCTGCGCCATAGCACCAGCCACAGAGGGGGTCATAGACATAGTGCAAGGTGGTGTCGTTCATGTGATTCACTCGTTCATTCGGCTAAAAAAACCGGGCCCTCGGGCCCGGTAAAAAACACAGGGAAGTAGGCGTCAGGGGTTTACCACTTCATCTCGCCCATGTTGACCTTGGCACCTATGGCCAGGCCGTCGTCCACCGGCAGGGACGGATAGGCCTTCTTCAGGCCCTCGATCAGCTCACCGGAGCTGTTCGCCTTGGCCAGCTCCTGCTCGAAGCGCTGGACATAGTCACGGGTAAAGGTCACTGCGGCAGTGCCCTGGGGCGCGGTGCCCAGGAAGTGGCCCGGTACCACGCGCTCGGGTTTCAGGGCCAGCAGGTTGTCCAGCGCCTTGACCCAGTTGCTGCGGGCCGCTTTGGTCTGGCTGTCCGCCATCCAGACGTGTACCCCGCTGTAGACCGGCACGCCGCCAAACGCCGTCTTGATGGAGGGGGCCCAGAGATAGGCATTGGGCGTGTTCATCTCTTTGATCTCAATCTTCTCGCCATCCAGCGTCAGGTGGCTGGCCGTCATCACTTGCGGCACGGTCAGGCTCTTCGGTGCGCCCTTGCCCAGGATCGGGCTCCAGTAGCTCAGCTTGGCATCCTTGGTCTGGTTGATATGGTCAACCACATGCTGGTCGGCCAGCACCTTGACATCCGGGAACGCAGCCATGACGGGCTCCAGACCGAAGTAGAAGTCGGGGTCACCGGCACTGATATAGACGGTGGTCAGCTTCTTGCCGCTCTTCTTGATCATGTCGACCAGCGCCTGGCCATTTTGCACGTCGAACTGGGCATCGATCAGGATCGCCTCTTTGTCACCGGTCACCAGTGAGGAGGAGACCGGGAAGATCGCCTTCTCGCCGGGGTTGTAGACGGTCACGGTCAGGGGGGCGGCCAGCGCGGTGCCACCGAGCAGGGTGGTGGCCAGCGTCAGGTTGCGGATCAGGGTGCTGTTCATCATCTATTCCTCATTAAGTATTCGGGGGGTCATTTGATGGACACAGTGTATTGGATCGCCTAAGGTGCAAATACCGCATAACCAGTGCATCACTGTTGCACAAATCGAGCATATAGAGGCACGAATGGATAGGCTGACCGCATTACGGGTCTTCGTCTGCGTGGTCGAACAGGGCAGCCTGAGCGGGGCCGGAGAGAAGCTGGAGATGTCCCGCGCCATGGTCTCGCGCTACCTGGCCGAACTGGAGCGCTGGATGGGGGCCAGATTGCTGCACCGCACCACCCGCCGACTGAGTCTGACCGGCCCGGGCGAGGAGGCCTTGAACCGGGCCCGCGCCATGTTGGCGCTCGGAGAGGAGATGGAACAGATCGCCGTGAAGGGCGACGACGCCCCCAAGGGCCAACTGCGCATCACCAGCAGCTACTCCCTCTCCGAAGCCCTGCTGGTCAAGGTGGCGAACGACTATCTGGCTCGCTACCCGGGCACGGCCATCGACATCCTGCTGCTGGACAGGACGGTCAACCTGGTGGAGGAGCGGATCGATCTCGCCCTGCGCATCACCAACGATCTGGATCCCAATCTGGTGGCGCGCCCCTTAGGCACCTGCCACTCCGTGGTCTGTGCCAGTCCCGCCTACCTGGCTCGCCATGCTCCGCCCCAGCAGGTGCAGGATCTGGCCCTGCACAACTGCCTGACCTACACCTATTTCGGCAAGAGCCTGTGGGAGTTTCAGGGGCCTCATGGTCCCGAGTCGGTGCCGGTGAGCGGCAACCTCAGCGCCAACATCTCCAACCTGCTGCTGGCGGCGACCCTGGATGGGGCGGGGATCAGCCTGCAGCCCCGCTACTCGGTGGAGACCCACCTCGCGAGCGGCGCCCTGGTGCCCCTGCTGAACCAGTGGCAACCCAAGCGGCTCGGCGTCTATGCGGTCTACGGCACCCGCAAGCAGATGTCTCCCCTGCTGCGCAGCTTCCTCGACTTTCTCGTCGCCCGGATGACGGACGATCCCCTGTGGCAAGCCCGGTGAGGGTCCATGAAAAAGGGGCCTGGCGGCCCCCTGTCTGCGGATCCTGGCTCACGCCTCGAAGCCGAACTCCCTGGCAGGCGGCTCGCCATCGTTCGCCACCGGCTCCTCCAGATAGATGTCGTGATAGGCAGCATAGATGGAGTAGTTGATGGCGGGCAGCACCACCAGCAGGCCCACCAGCATCAGCAGCGCCCCGAAGAAGATCAGCACGGCCCCGAGGAGTCCCCACCAGAGGAAGGGCCACATGTTGCGCAGGCAGCCCCTGAAGCTGAGCCTGGCCGCCTGCCAGACCCCGACCCCGTGGAAGAAGATCAGGGCGGGGGCAAAGGTGATGGCCATCAGCACGGGCACCAGCAGGGCCAGCCCCAGCAAGGCGCAGAGCAGGAAGCCCCGGGCCTGTTCCGGAGTCAGCGTCAGGGTCTCGGGATCCTGGGACAACAGGCCGGTCAGCCCCCACAGGTGCAGCATGAACGCACAGATCATCAGGATCATCATGAACAGGGCGAGCACCATGAGCCCCCCCAGCATCAGCGGCGTCAGGCGATGGCGAAAACCGGCGAAGAAGTCGGCGAACTGCAGCGGCTGCCCCCCAAAGCCCCGTCGTGCCACCGCCACCCAGCCGGCACCCCACACCATGTAGAGCAGCTGGGAGATAAGCCCCCCCGCCGGCAGCTGGTCCAGCACTATGCCCACCACGAACCAGAGCACTATCATGGCCACGCTGGCCCCCATCCCCTTGTTGAAGATGTCGAATCCCGTGCGGACCCAGATCCAGCCCTGTCCGATGGAGTGGCGCTTGGGTTCGCGGCGCAGGGCGCTGTCGCTTTGCATCATTGACCTCGTCGAAAAATAGGAGCGGGGAAGCCTCTCGTCAGGGCACGCTCACCGTGACCATGATGGTTCCCGTATAGGTACCGGTACGCACCACCTGACCCGGCAACCGGGTCGGATAGAGCCTCACCCTGTAGTCGGTGTCATGGGTAGCCGCCGAATAGGGTACCGCGATGGCGGTATCGAATGGAATAGGGGTCAAGGTGTCCTGCTCCACCATGCCCACCCCGACTCCGGCCAGGCTGGTGGTGATGAAGCGGTTCTGGCTGCTGAGCGCCCCTCCGAAGCTGTAGCGCAGCGGCACCACGTAGTCGCTCGGGATCTGGCTGCAGGTCACGCTCACATCGACGCTGCGGGGGCTATATCCCCTGGGGATCTCCCCCTCGACGAAGGCACTCTGCGCCACGGCGCCGAGATCGATGGGGATGCTGGTGCCGGCGGGAAACTGGCAGGTCGGCGTCGAGGTGACGCTGATGTTCATCGCCAGGGTGCTGAATGCATTGACCGGGCTGGTGTCGGGTGTGCCGGCACGGCGCACGAAGAGGTGGGCGACGGTGCCGCTGAAGGTCTGGGTGCCCGTGACCCCCTTGAGCAGCTTCAGGGTGACGCGCCCGCCGTTCACGTTGATCCCCCCAGCAGGGAGACATTCAGCAAGCCGCCGACACAGGCGCTGAGCAACCCACTGGTCGTGGCATTGAAGGGAACTGTCTGGTATGCCCCTGCCGCGTTGAACTCCACCTTGAGGCCGAAATAGGGGTTGAGCTTGATGAGGGTACCGAGGGGATCGGCAACGGTCGGCAGACCGGTCGTGCCCTGGTAGTAGACCGTCACCAGCAGGCCCACCGAGATCCCGGTGCAGTCACAGGTGGCCGTGTCCGTGGTCGAGAAGGTCGCGCTCCGGGTCTCGCCAGGCTGATAGAGATCGTTATCGGCGCTGATGGGCAGGGTCGCCACGAAGGGGCTGGTGCATTGACCGCTGACGGCCAACCCCTCTTGAGTCCACATGCCCGCCAGCAGCAGGAGCGCCCCCGCCAGCAGGGGCCAGGGGCCATGACGGCCAGCCATGTTACTCATCCCGCGATCCTCCCCCCAATCCCAGCACAAAGGCCTGTTCACGGTAGATACCGTCGTCGTCTATCCAGCGCAGCCTGCCCCTGGCGTCCGGCGGTACCCTCCCCGCCATGACCACGGGCAGGGCACCATAGGGCGGCAGCACCCCGCCCTCGCACCAGGCCAGCCCCCGCCCGCCTGCCGTCAGCAGCACCTCGCTCAGGCTGATGTGGAAGGGGCCCGGATTCGTGACCCTGAGCCCGCCCCCGGGCAAGGCCTGCCAACCCAGCTTAGACACCGACTCCGCCACCGATCCCGCCAGCCCGGGCGGCCGATAGAACAGCTTGATGCGGGTGCGGTAGGCCAGCTGCACGCTCCCCTGCGAGGCGTGAGCCTTGGGGGGAAGCCCCAGCACATTGAGCCAGAACAGGGACTCCCTGTCCCGGGGAAGCCGGCCCAGATCCGCGCCGAGGACACGCAGCGTCTGCCCCCGTCCGGGCCCCAGCCGCATCACGGGGGGCACCACCAGAAAGGGGGTCGTGACCTCGGCCGGTCCCTGGCGTTCGTCCCCCTCATCGACCCAGGCCTGCAACAGGCTGGGGCCGGCGCCATCGTTGCGTACCAGCAGTGTGGCCTCACCCCCCTCATGGACGAGCCGGGTACGGGTCAGGTTGAGGGCGCCCTCGCCCTCCCTTGCCCACAGCAGGGCCAGCAGCACGACACCCGGCCATCCGACCCGTCTCATGAGCCCGACTCCACGCCGAGGCAGCGGGCCGCCACCTGCTGATAGGGCATGGCCGGATCCGGCCGGGGAGCCCGATAAGCGAGCCGGCATCGCTCTTCCCTCTCCTCACCCCATTGAACGTAGAGGGGCCCCTGCTCGCCACGCACAAAGATAAGCCCCCCCTGGCCGACCACGGCCACCGAGCCGCCGCTGCCGTCGACCACCTCGGCCCCGAAGGGCGGGGGGCCACCATGCGGGCGCTGCCGTCGATCTCCACATCCAGCGGCAAACCGCTCGGATCCAGGCCGATGATGTTGGTGCGATAAGGGTTGAGCCCGGCCAGCACGGCATAGCCATCGCCGTCCACCTCGCTGCCGATCCCGTGGCTGACCCTGGCCCCCTGGGCCCCCTTTGCCTCCACCAGTGCCATCGTCTCCCCCTGCGTCTGCCCCAGCACCCAGCCCTCACCGTGCACCAGCAGGGTTCCCTTGGCAGAGGCCACATACTGGGCATACCCCTCCCCCTGGCTGGTGCTGAGCCCCAGTTGGGCGGATGCCGTCTGATACTGCAGATTGGCACCATAACCCTGGGTACTGCCCTCCCCGCCGGGACCATGGCTGCCGTAGAGGCCGTAATAGAAGCGGCCGTCCCGGGAGCCGCCGTTGAGATCCAGCCTGGCGCTGGTCCCCAGCCCCTCCTGATAGGAGAGGGTGCTGCTAAGGCGCGGGGCCCCCAGCTTGTCGCCGATGGGAATGCTGAGGCTCAGCACGTATTGATCGCCGACCCCTTCCTCCAGGGAGTGGCTGGCCGACAGGGTCAGGCTGCCCCAGTCAAACCCCCGGTTGTAGCCGAGTTGGAAGCTGCTGCTCTCCCCCTGGCCTCCCCAGTAGTCGCGGCGAATGCCGTTGAAGTAGAGATCCCCCCACTCCCCCACCGGCTGATTGACATTGAGCTGGAAGCGATTGCGCTCCCGCTGCAGGCGGTCCAGCGCCTGGGCCTGTATCGCAGCCACGTCGTTGAGATCGAGGTAGCCTTCGCTGGAGAAGCGGTAGGCGGCCAGGATGACATAGGTCCGGGTCATCTCCATCTGCTTGCTGTAGGTGAGGCGATAGCTCTGGCCGGACTGCGACGCCGGCAAGGCTGCGCTGACGGGCAGGGCGCGCGCCCAGGATCCGGTGACATCGACGGCCAGGGCCCCGTAATCCGACCCCACCGCCACACCGCCCATCAGGGCGGTGTAATCCTCGGCGGCGATGGCCCCGCCATAGAGGGTCAAGGCATCCGAAAAGCCGCGCCTGTAGGTGCCTTGCAGAAAGTCCGGCCCATCGGACCCCGCCTCGTTGCGATAGCGCCCCAGGGTCAGGCTGAAGCGGGAGGTGTCGTCTCACAACATCTGCACCACGGAGGAAAACGGCAGGGTGAAGCTCTGAACGCTGCCATCCGCCTCCGTGATGGTCACGTCCAGATCTCCGGCAAAGCTGGTGGCATAGAGATCGTCGATGGCAAAGGCACCGGGCGCCACCTGGGTTTCGTAGATAAGGGCGCTGCCCTGACGAACGGTGACCCTGGCGTTGCTCTGGGCCACCCCGCGCACCACGGGGGCGAACCCCCGTTCGAAGTCGGGCAGCATGGCGTCGTCGCTGGCGATCTGCACACCGGTGAAGGGCACGCTGTCGAAGCTGTCGCCCGGGGTGAAATACTCCCCCAGGATCAGCTGGGCGGTGCGGGAGGTAATGTCCCGCTGCGCATAGCTGTTGAGGGGATCATAGACCCCGTGACTGCCCCCCTGATAGGAGCCGTTGTGGCGCAGGCGCCAGGCGCCGAGGTTGAGACCTGTGTTGAGGTTGATGCTGCTGCTCAGCGGTTCGTCGACCGCCTCCTGCTCGCTGTAGTAGAGGTTGGCGTTGTAGCTGACGAAGGCGGCATTGATCCCCTGCATCCACTGCTCCGGCCCCACATAGTCCCGTCTGACACGGCCCAGGTAGGCCTGGGGCAGGCTGAGTGCCCCGCTCAGGCTGGCGAGATCGAACGTGAAGCCGGCGCCGGGTACCAGGGCCCCCACCTCGATGCAGTCGAGGCCGAGTTGCCGCTTCACCTCGGCCTGATCGGGCAGCTTGTCCAGGATCAGCCCCCACTGTTTCAGGTGGTCGGGCTGGAAGCAGAACCTGGGGGTGGCGGGATCCTTCCCCGCTCTCACCTCCACCTGCTGGCTCAGCCTCTCCTTGCCATTGAGGGTGATGTCGAGCTGATAGCGCCCCGGGGGGATGAAGTCGGCACAGGAGAAGCGTGCCAGATCGATGTCGACCCCCAGGCTGTCGAGCAGGCGGCTGTCAAACTCCACCTCGTCGTGTGAGCCGCCTGCCTGCTTGGGAGCCTCCTCGGCCATGGCCAGGGCTCCCCAGAGCAGGAGGAAGAGACACCAGCCACCGGGGGCGGGCCCGCAGGCCGGCGGAGAAGCATGGCAAGGGAGGGACACGCCGGCGCTCATGGCATCCCCCTCGGCGCCGGCGCATGCACCGGGATCAACGGAAGATGAATTCACCCACCTCGCGGGCGCCATAGTCGTTGAGCCAATGGAAGGTCACCCTCTTGGCATGGACGGCCCCGGAGAGTTGCTCCACGGGGAAATCGAAGGTGCCCCCCGGCGCCACCATGCCACCGCTCAGGTTGCTGTAACGCTTCGACTGGGTCGTCTGCAGCTCCAGATTGCTGATGCTGACGTGATAGAGGCTCGGATTGCTGGCCCGCAGGGCATAGCCTGCGCCCTGGTGGACCAGCCGCCAGGTGAGCCGGTGTGCGGAACGCTCCACATTGCCGGCCAGACCCGCCGGCCGGTAGAACATCTTGATCCGGGAGCGGAAGGCGAGCTGCACCATGTTCTGGCCCGCCTGGGTGGACTTGACGCTCGGCGGCACCTCCAGCACGTTGAGCCAGAACACGGACTCGCGGTCCTGAGGCAGCCCCTGTCCCACATAGGCCAGACGCAGGGACTGGCCGCGCTGGGCCTCGATGCGGGTGATGGGAGGCGTGATCAGAAACGGCAGGGCCTCGGCACCGGGCCGGATCCGGCGGTCACCGGCATCCAGCCACACCTGCACCAGCGAGGGGGTGCTCCCCTTGTTGGTCAGCTCCAGCGTGACTTCCCGCGCATTGGCCGGGTAGATGACCCGGGTACCGGAGATCTGGACATGACCCCAGGCCTGCCAGGACAGGAGCAGCAAGGCGCACCAGAGGATGCGGTCAGGCCCTGCCAGGGGGGAACGATGGGAGGCAGGGAGGCTCATGGGGCAGACTCAGTGGTAGTCCAGGGAATAGATGAGATCCGCAGAGACCAGGCCGGCACCGACGGCGCCGGTGGCGATGTACTGGGCGCTGTAGTAGAGGGTCGCCCCGCCGGTGGCACTGAAGTTGACCAGCACATTGTTGCCTGTGTTGGTACGAAGATCGATGGGGGTGCTGTTGGCCGAGAGGATCTGCACTTCCACGTTCTGGGCCGGGTTCTTGCCTCCCGAGGCGACGGCCTTGTTGCTGAGATTGCCCGTGGTCTGCTCCACCCCGATGTTTTCGAAGTAGGCCCGCACAGACCCCGTGGTCGGGCAACTGGTGAGAGCGAGGTTGAAACCGGTCGCCCCTGCAGTCTGGCCTATGCTGCCAAGGGCATTGGTGCTGACGGTGGGCAGGGTCACGGTCGCAGACGCCGTGCCCCCGTTGACCGCGATGGCACAGGTCCCCGCAGTCACTTCGCCATTGATGGTAATGACCCCGTTGAAGGCGGCAACGGGTGCCGACATCCCCATTATGAGTCCGAGTAGCAAGAGAGCCTTGGTCTTCATCACAACCTCCGTCTATCCCTGGATGTCGCTGGCGACTGCCGTCCTCCTGCCAGTGTTTCACTGCCTGCCGACATAGGTGCCATTCAAAGACACCTTTAGTGACACATTAGTAAATAGCACAGAGTTTTCACTCCTGCTCCTTTCAGGCAGCCCCGCGGCCATGGGGCCGGGGGACGGACAGCCCCGGCAGAATGTGGCATCATCTGCCCCCTCGTATCTGACCGCCTTGTTCGATGGAGCCACCATGCGCCGCCTGTTCTTCCTTCTCGTGCTGCTCGGCAGTCCCGCTCTTCACGCCGAATCCGGCTTTATCAGCCGCCTGCTCAACCACCCTGTGCCGGGGGGCGTGGCCGTGGTGCCGCTCGGGGACGGCGCCAAGGCGCCCGCCGTGCGGTATCAGGACAAGCCCGTGCTGGTGGTGCAGGAAGAGGGCAGGCGCTGGATCGCCATCGTCGGCATCCCGCTCAAGAGCGCGCCCGGCGCCCATCAACTGACCACCAGCGATGGCCGTACCTTGAGCTTCACGGTCGGCGCCAAGCACTACCGAGAGCAGCACATCAAGTTGAAAAATACGCGCCAGGTCAATCCGCTGGCGGAAGACATGGCGCGCATCAACCGCGAGCTGGCCGAACAGACCAAGGCCTACCAGACCTTCAGTCCGGCCCAGCCCAGCAACCTGATGTTCGACAAGCCGGTCAACGGCCCCCTCTCCAGCCCGTTCGGCCTGCGCCGCTTCTTCAACGGCGAGGAGCGCAACCCCCACTCGGGCCTCGACTTTGCGGTCGGTGCAGGCACCCCCATCAAGGCGCCGGCGGCGGGCAAGGTGATCCTCATCGGCAACTACTTCTTCAACGGCAATACGGTGTTCGTCGATCACGGCCAGGGGCTCATCAGCATGTTCTGTCACATGTCGAAGATCGACGTGCAGCTGGGCCAGAGCCTGCCCCGCGGCGGCATCCTCGGCCGGGTCGGCGCCACCGGTCGCGCCACCGGCCCCCACATGCACTGGAACGTCAGCCTGAACGACGCCCGGGTCGACCCCGCCATCTTTATCGGGGCCTTCAAGCCCTGACCCTGGCAGGATGAAACGACAAAGGCAGCCCAGGCTGCCTTTGTCGTCAATGGACGGGGGCGTTAGCTACGCGGCTGCGGCATGCAGCCCGGCCTCCTTGCCCATGGCCCGCCACATCACCAGCACCAGCAGGGTGCTGCAGGCGGGCAGCGCCAGCCAGACGCCGGCCACGCCCCAGAGGGAGGAAAAGCCCCACAGGAAGCCGCCTATCAGCACCAGCTTGCCGCCGGTGAGCAGGGAGGCGATGCGGGCCCGGTTGATGGCCTGGAAGTAGGTGGCCCCCACCAGCAGCAGCCCCTCCATGGGCAGCCCCCAGAAGTAGAGCCAGATCCCCAGGGTCGCCACCGGCAAGAGGGCCGCATTGTCGCCGGCAAACAGGTAGACCACCCCCTCCGGCCACAGATAGAGCGGCACCATGCCGCACAGCGCCACCAGCAGGGTCACCCCCAGCGCCAGGTTGCGCACCCGCAGCACCCGCGCCCAGTTGCCCGCCCCGGCGTTGAAGCTGGCGATGGGCTGGATGCCCATGGCGATCCCCTCGAAGATGAGATAGAAGAAGGCCTCGCTGTAGCTGATGACGCCATAGGCTGCCACGTGCAACGAGGTGCCGACCGAGAGCAGCGCCTTGTTGTGCAGTGCCAGCACCACCGACAGGTAGAGATACATCAGGAAGCTCGACACCCCGAGTCGCAGCGTTTCCCCCATCAGCCGCCAGTCCGGCACCAGGGTGTCCCAGCGAATGCGCAGCTGGCTGCGGGGGGTGAAGAAGTGCCACAGGCACAGACCCCCGGTCACCGCCTGGGAAAGCATGGTGGCGATGGCCGCCCCCGCCAGCCCCCAGGGGACTACCGCCATCAGCAGGTAGTCGAGCAGCACGTTGAGCACGCCGCCCCCCACCAGGATCCAGGTGGTGAGGCCGGGCCGCCCGTCGTTGCGCAGCAGGGCAGTAAAGGCCATGGAGAGCACAGCGAAGGCCCCGAGCCAGGCGTACCACTGCAGGTAGGCGAGGCCGGCATCGAAGATGACTCCCTCGGCCCCCATCCAGCGCAGCATCTCGTCCCCATGACGGATACCGACAAAGGCGAGCAGGGCCGAGGCGATGAGCACCATCACCAGGGCGTTGCCGACGATCTGGCGAGCCCGCGCCTGCTCTCCCTTGCCCAGATAAAACGAGGCGAGCGACGAGGAGCCCATGCCGATCAGCGCCCCCACCGCATAGAGCACGGCGCAGATGGGGTAGGCCAGCATCATGCCGGCCAGGCCGTCCTGACCCAGGATATGGCCGACGAAGATGCCGTCTATGGTGACATAGACGCCGGTGACCAGCATGGCGGCCACCGTCGGGGTCACATAGCGCAGGAAGAGGCGGGAGAGGGGGGCAGTGCCCAGGTCGACGGAGGACATAGAATGCTCAACAAGGTGGGAAACGGCCAGAATAATAGCCAAACAAGACCCGGATCACCCGTCATTTATGTTGTGAATCATTAGGATGGAAGGCTTTACCCGCTCCAGCCCCTGCTTTAGGCTAGGGCGATTTCTCATGAACGGAAACGTGCGCCATGTTGCAACGCCTGCTCTGCCTGATGTTCTGTCTCAGCCTGCTCCCCTTCTCCGCAGCCCAGGCCGATGATGCCATCACCCAGGTCGAGGAACTGTTGCAGAGCGTTCCCAAGACGGAGAGCCCGGAAAACCAGCAGCTCAGGGAGAGCTACCAGCAGGCGCTGCAGTATGCCCGGGACGCCCAGCGCTACCGGGAGCAGGGCAAGGCCTACCAGCAGATCCTCATCGACTACCCCAAGGAGTCGGCCCGGCTCAAGGAGGGGCTGCACAACTACCAGCCCCAGTCCCGTCCGCCCCTCTCCTCCCTCAAGGAGGACGCCCTGCGCCAGGCCATCAGCCTGAGCAGCAACCGCCAGATCAACCTGCGCAAGGAGCGCCAGGGGGTGACCGACAGCCTCAACCAGCTGGAGAGCACGGGGCAGGAGTATCACCTGAGGGTCGACGAGCTGCGCAAGCAGCTGTTGCAGACCCGATCCCAGCTCGATCGCCTGAGCTTCAGCAACGAGTCGGATCGGCTGCAGGAGGCCCAGCAGCTGGCCACCCGCCTCAAGGAGCAGAGCCTGTCGGACCGGATCCAGATGCTGGAGCTCGAACAGCTCTCCGCCCAGCAGCGCAACGATCTCGGCAAGTTGAAGCTGCAGGAGCTCAACCTCGCCATCACGGACGAGGACGAGTGGCAGGCCAGCCTGCTCGCCCAGCAGAACCAGCTGCGCCGGGAGAAGACCGAGCAGGCCCTGGCCGAGAGCGAACGCCTGCGCCGGCAGCTCACCTCGGATCTGCCCCTGTTGCAGGAGCAGCAACAGCAGAACCAGGCGCTCTCCCTGCAACTGGGGGCCCTGGAGGACCAGATCGAGCGGGTGCAGGACGAGCAGCGCACCCTGGACAGCTCCCTCTCCGGGCTCAACGACCTGGTCAACTCGGTGCGCGAACAGCTGGAGTGGCTGCAGATCAGCAACGCCTATGGCGAGAACCTGCGCAGCAAGCTGGCCGACCTGCCCGCCTACTTCCCGCTGGAGAAGCTGGAATCCGCCATCGTCAAGGCGCGCATGGCGAAATACCAGTACGAGACCGAACAGGATGCCCTGAAGGATCCGGCGCAGATCCGCAACAACCTGCTGAGCGGGGATGGCATCACCCTGGACAGGGCCCAGCGCGCCGTGCTCGACAACCTGCTCAAGGCGAGGCGGCAACTGCTGACCCGGCTCAACGACGCCTCCGATACCCTCATTCAGGAGCAGACCCGGCTCAAGCTGCTCTACAGCCGCCAGAACAGCAAGATCGACGAGATCCGCGAACTCAGCGCCAGCCACCTGTTCTGGATGCCGGACGTACGTCCCCTGAGCCCGGTCGTGCTGCTCGGCGTGCCCGCCGCCCTGGGGCTGATCTTCAACCCGGCCAACTGGCTGCAGATCCCCAGGGCCATCGCCGAGAACAACCCCCTCACCCTGACCCTGGCCGGCCTGGGCCTGCTGGGACTGGCCTGGTGCTGGCTGAAACTCGCCCGCCACCTGACGGAATACTGCCAGTTCATAGCCCCGCGCATCGGCAAGGTGACCCAGGACAAGTTCAGCCTCACCAGCCGGCTGCTGATGCGTTCCCTGCTGGCGGCCCTGCCCCTGCCCGCCATGGCGCTGATGCTGCACGGCCTGCTGGACGGCGCCTGGCAATACCCCTTCGCGGTGGCGGTGGCCCGGGGCCTTGGCGAGATCTGGTTCCTGCTGCTGGCCCTGCTGGTCGCCCGCCACCTCACCCTGGAGAAGGGGATCCTAATCCTGCACTTCCGCTGGCCGAAGGAGCGGGTCCAGCGGGTGTGGGGCCAGTTCCGCACCCTGCTGCTGGTGCTGATCCCCTGTTTCTTCGTGCAGGGCATGGCCAGCAGCTATCAGGAGCACGCCTTCTATGACTCCCTGGGCCGCCTCGCCTTCATCGTCGGCGCCCTCTGGCTACTGCTGTTCTTCGCGCGCCTCAACCGGGAGAAGCTGCCGCTGACCTGGGGGCAGGCCGACATGACCAAGCCCCACCTGCTGCACCACTTCATCTGGAACAGCCTGATGCTGGCCCCCCTGCTGGCGGTGCTGGGCGCCCTGTTCGGTTACTTCTATACCTCCCGCACCCTGCTGCGCCAGCTGGAACTGAGCCTGCTGGCGGGGCTCGGCTGCCTGCTCGTCTACTACTTGGCCCACCGCTGGATGCTGATCCAGCGCCGCCGGCTCGCCTTCGACCGCGCCAAGCACAAGCGGGCCGAGATCCTGGCCCAGCGGGAGCGGGACGAGGACGATCTCAGCTCCGAGATCCCCGACGTGGTGGAGGAGCCCGAGCTGGATCTCGACACCCTCAGCGCCCAGTCCCTCGGCCTGGTGCGCACCCTGCTGATGCTGGGCTTCACCATGCTGGTGGTGGTGCAATGGTCGGATCTCAACTCGGCGTTCAGCTTCCTCAGCAGCATCGAGGTGTGGCAGGTGAGCAGCAAGGTGGCTGGTATCGAGCAGCTCTCCGCCATCACCCTGCAGGATCTGATGCTGACCGCCTTCGCCTTCATCCTGACGGTGGTCACCGCCCGCAACCTGCCCGGGCTGATGGAGCTCACCCTGCTCCAGCACCTGAGCCTCTCCCCCGGCACCGGCTTTGCGCTGACCACGGTCAGCAAGTACCTGGTGCTGCTCATCGGCGCCCTCACCGGCTTCTCCATGCTCGGCATCGACTGGTCCAAGACCCAGTGGCTGGTGGCGGCGCTCTCGGTGGGGCTGGGCTTCGGGCTGCAGGAGATCTTCGCGAACTTCGTCTCCGGCCTCATCATACTGTTCGAGAAGCCGATCCGCCTGGGCGACACCGTCACCATCCGGGAGCTGACCGGCACAGTCACCAAGATCAAGACCCGTGCCACCACTATCGTGGACTGGGACAGGAAGGAGATCATCGTCCCCAACAAGGCCTTCATCACGGAGCAGTTCATCAACTGGTCCCTGTCAGACGCCATCACCCGGGTCAAGCTGCGCATCCGCATCGGCCTGACCCAGGAGCCCAGGCGGGTGCAGCAGCTGCTGGAGCAGTGCGTGCAGGAGTCCACCCTGGTGCTGGACACCCCTGTCCCTGAGGTATTCCTGATCGAATTCACCGACTCGGCCCTCATCTACGAGATCCGGCTCTACGTCAACAGCATGGATCACCGGATGCCGATCACCCACGAGGTGCATTCGTTGATCCTCGACAAGCTGGCCCAATACGGCATGCACCTGCCGCACCAGCAGATCGATATCAGGATGAGCCGGGGT
Organism: Aeromonas sp. R7-4; assembly: GCF_040908055.1. NCBI lineage: Bacteria > Pseudomonadati > Pseudomonadota > Gammaproteobacteria > Aeromonadales > Aeromonadaceae > Aeromonas > Aeromonas sp. R7-4. The sequence goes on along the minus strand of NZ_JBFODA010000067.1, from coordinate 236,174 downwards.
TGAGCATGGTACTGAGGGATCACCGAATGTCCCCGTGCACCCACGAGGTCCACTCGCTGATCCTGGACAAGCTGGCCCAATACGGCATGCATCTGCCTCATCAGCAGATCGATATCAGGATGAGCCGGGGTTGACGGGCCCCCTCCCCTTGTGAAGGGGAGGGCCGGGGTGGGGTTATCACCATCCCCCAATGACGACAACAGGAGCAACGAATGCAGATCATTGCCCATCGCGGGGCCAGCGGACTGGCACCGGAGAACACCCTCAAGGCCATCGCCCTGGCGCTGGATCTCGGGGTAGGTGCCATCGAGCTCGACGTGCAGCAGGCTGACGGCGAGCTCTGGGTCTTCCACGACCGGCGGCTGGAGCGCTGCACCGACGGCCACGGGGTGCTCAGCCACCAATCCCGGGACTATCTGGCAAGCCTGGATGCCGGAGACGGGGAGCGGATCCCGACCCTGTGGCAGGTGATGAGCCTGATTGCGGGGCGCTGCGAGCTGCATATCGAGCTCAAGGGTGCAGGCACCGCCGAGCCGGTGGCCGCCCTGACCCGGCGGGCCGAGGCGGAGCTTGGCTTCACCCCGGCGCACTGGGTCGTCTCCTCCTTCCATCATCCCGAGCTGATACGCTTCAAGGTGTTGCGGCCGGAGATCAGAACTGGCGCCCTGACCGCCAGCCTGCCGCTGCACGGTGCCCGCTTCGCCGAGGAGCTGGGGGCCTGGACCCTGAACTGCGACGTGGATTTCGTCGACCAGGCCCTGGTAGCGGATGCCCATCGCCGGGGGCTCAAGATCCTGGTCTACACGGTCGACGAGGTGAGTGATGGGGATGCATTGGCGGCCATGGGCGTCGATGGCATCTTTACCAACCGACCAGATCGATTCAGCTGAGTATCGGCGCGGCCTGGCGGGCCGTCGGGAGGTGAAATAAATCGAAAATTTGCTGTGCACCGGATACATAAAGTCCACAGTCGGCCGATACAGAGTTGGCCCATAACAATAACAAACACCACGGATCTCAGACTGACGCTCACAAGGATGTAAACATGAACCTATCCATCAAGAACAAGCTGGTCCTCGCCATCGGGGCCATTATCCTGGTCATCTCCGGCCTGCAGGTCTGGTACAACACCACCCAGCTGCGCAGCGAAACCCAGCGGCTGATCTGGAGCTTCATCGACGACAGCTCCATCGCCAACGTCAAGGGCATCTCCCGCTGGCTCGATGCCCGCATCAGCCTGGTCCAGGCCACCAAGGAGGCCTTCGCCAAGGAGGAGGAACCGCTGAGCCACCTGGCCCAGTCCATGAACGCGGGCAACTTCGACCTGGTCTACGTGGGGACCAAGGATGGCCGGATGATCCAGAGCAAGCCGACCGATCTGCCGGCCGGCTATGATCCGCGCCAGCGCCCCTGGTACAAGGACGCCATGGCCGCCGGCAAGCTCGCCATCACGGCCCCCTATGCCGACGCCGCCTCGGGCAACCTCATCATCACCATCGCCGAGCCCTTCAGCCGCGGCAGCACCGACGGCGTCATCGCCGGTGACGTCTCCATCGACGGCCTGGTGCGCGACGTGCTGGCGATCAACTCGGAAGGCACCTACGCCATCCTGGTGGACAGCAACGGCACCATCATCGCCCACCCGGACAAGGCGCTGACCCTCAAGCCCGCCACCGCCCTCTCCCCGGACCTGACCGCCGCCAAGGTCAACGAGCTGGCCCATGACAACACCATCTCCGAGATGAATATCAGCGGCAAGGCGAGCGTGTTCGATCTCACAGAGATCCCCAACACCAACTGGTACTTCGGCATCGTCGTGGACGAGGCGGTGGCCTATCAGTCCGTCTCCCGCATGGTGACCTCCGCCCTGCTGCAGGGCCTGCTCACCATCCTCATCGTGGCGGGCTTCTCCTACGTGGCCATCAACCGCTCCCTGGCGCCCCTGAAGACCCTCGGCGACGCCATCGCGGATCTCTCCCGTGGCAACGGCGATCTGACCCGCCGCATCAAGATCGAGCGGGAAGACGAGGTCGGCACCGTCGCCAAGCACGTCAACACCTTCATCGAACGCATCCACGTCATGGTGCAGGACATCTCCAACTCCTCCACCCAGCTCAACCAGCAGGCCAGGTCCTCCCACGACATGGCGGAGAAATCCAACCAGGGGCTGGCGCGCCAGCAGAACGAGATCTCCCAGATTGCGACCGCGGTGCACGAGATGTCCGCCACCGCCGTCGAGGTCGCCAGCAATGCCGAGCAGACCGCGGAGGCAGCCCGCAGCAGCTCCAGCAGCTGTGAGCACGGCAAGCAGGTGATCGCCCGCAACCAGCGCTCCATCACGGATCTCGCCACCCAGGTCAAGCAGGCCTCCGGCATCATCCAGGAGCTGGAGAAGAACGCCCAGGAGATCAACACCATCCTCTCCACCATCCAGGGCATCGCCGAGCAGACCAACCTGCTGGCGCTGAACGCCGCCATCGAGGCCGCCCGGGCCGGCGAGCAGGGCCGCGGCTTCGCCGTGGTGGCGGACGAGGTGCGGGTGCTGTCCCAGCGTACCCACAGCTCCACCGTCGAGATCCGCAGCATGATCGAGACCCTTCAGCGCAACACCCAGGGGGCCGTCAGCACCATGCACGAGGGTCAACTGCTGGCCCAGAACAGCGTGGAAGACGCAAACGACGCCACCCAGGCCCTGGAGCAGATCACCACCTCCATCAACCAGATCTCCGACATGGCGACCCAGATCTCCAGCGCCGCCGAGGAGCAGCGGGCGGTGACCGACGAGGTCAGCCGCAACATCCAGGCAGTCAAGGACGTCTCCGACGAGCTGGCGATCGATGCGGACAGCTCCCGCAACCTGTCGGCCCAACTTAAAAATATTTCAGGCGAACTGAACAATCAGGTGGGCATGTTCCGCATCTGAGACCACCCCATCCAGGGGGCCGCACAGGCCCCCTTTTTTACGTAAAATCCCTTTTGTTTCAGTAGTTATTACCCGGGCGCCCCGTATCGCGTTTTTGTGAGGCTCCTCCCCATTCAGGTCGCATACAGCCTGCCCATGGTTCACCTCGGCTATATTCGCATTACTTTTTTTAAAAAATTTCAGACCATAAAATGCTGAGAATGGTTCTTATTAAATATTTTTGATAAAAAACTTAAAAACTTTGAGGGTAATACCCAAAAAGAGAGGCATTTCTCATTTTACTGAAAGAAAACTACATATAATCTGGGAGTTAAAACAACCAGACTGATGGTTGCGGCTGATCCTGATCACTGAAGGATGGCGATAAAAACGGCGTTTTCATCCATGGAATGGGGTGGTTGTATTAAAAACCACCATTGCCACGCACTAAAACAGAGCAGTTTGACTTGCATCAAGCCTGAATTTTTTTCATAGAGCAAAATCGTGCCCAGCAAATCTATCCCTAAGGAGGCAGATGTGGATATTATCAAGACCGATGTCGCCATCATCGGTGCCGGTGGTGGTGGCCTGCGTGCCGCAATCGCCATTGCAGAAGCCCACCCCGATCTGGATATCGCCCTGATTTCCAAGGTCTATCCCATGCGCAGCCACACAGTGGCCGCGGAAGGCGGCGCCGCCGGCGTCGTCCGTGATGACGACTCTCTCGAGAACCACTTCAACGACACCGTCTCCGGCGGTGACTGGCTGTGCGAACAGGACGTGGTCGAGTACTTCGTCGAGAACGCCACCAACGAGATGATCCAGCTGGAGCACTGGGGTTGCCCCTGGAGCCGCAAGCCCGATGGCAAGGCCAACGTGCGCCGCTTCGGCGGGATGAAGATCCCCCGTACCTGGTTCGCCGCCGACAAGTCCGGCTTCCACATCCTGCACACCCTGTTCCAGACCTCCATCAAGTACCCGAGCATCAAGCGCTTCGACGAGCACTTCTGCCTGGATCTCATCGTGGAAGATGGCCGCGTCCAGGGCGTACTGACCTTCGACATCCAGAACGGCATCACCCGCTTCATCCAGGCCAAGTCCGTGGTGCTGGCCACCGGCGGTGCCGGCCGCGTCTATCGCTACAACACCAACGGCGGCATCGTCACCGGTGACGGCATGGCCCTGGCCTACCGCCACGGCGTGCCCCTGCGGGACATGGAGTTCGTCCAGTACCACCCAACCGGCCTGCCGGGCACCGGCATCCTGATGACCGAAGGCTGTCGCGGTGAGGGTGGCATCCTGCTGAACAAGGATGGCTACCGCTACCTGCAAGACTACGGCCTGGGCCCGGAAACCCCGGTCGGCCAGCCGAAGAACAAGCACATGGAGCTGGGCCCCCGTGATCGCCTCTCCCAGGCCTTCTGGCAGGAGCAGCAGAAGGGCCGCGTGATCCAGGGCCCCATGGGCGACGTGGTTCACCTCGACCTGCGCCACCTCGGCGAGAAGTACCTGAAGGAGCGTCTGCCCTTCATCTGCGAGCTGGCCAAGGCCTACGTGGGGGTGGATCCGGTGAAAGAGCCGATCCCGGTGCGCCCGACCGCGCACTACACCATGGGCGGCATCGAGACCAACGGCCAGTGCGCTACCCGTCTGCCGGGCCTCTATGCCCTGGGCGAGTGTGCCTCCGTCGGCCTGCACGGCGCCAACCGTCTGGGCTCCAACTCCCTGTCCGAGATCGTGGTGTTCGGCAAGGTGGCCGGCGAGCACGCCGGTGAGTTTGCCAAGACCCAGGCCCACGGCGACACTGCCGCCCTGGCCGCCAAGGCCGAGGCTCTGATCAAGCAGCACCTCTCCCTGCTGGATGTCGACGGCACCGAGAACCCGGCGGATATCCGCAACGAGCTGGGCATGTCCATGGAAGCCGGCGTCGGTATCTACCGTACCGAAGAGCTGATGCAGGGCACCATCGACAAGATCAACGAGCTGAAGGCCCGCTACAAGAAGATCAAGATCAACGACAAGTCCTCGGTCTTCAACACCGACCTGCTGTACGCCATCGAGCTGGGCTACATGCTGGACGTGGCGGAAGCCATGGCGCACTCCGCCATCAACCGCAAGGAGTCCCGCGGTTCCCACCAGCGTCTGGACGGTTACGAGGAGCGCGACGACGTCAACTTCCTCAAGCACACTCTCTCCTTCTACAACGGCGAAGGGGCCCCGACCATCGACTACTCCGATGTGAAGATCACTAAATCCCAACCGGCCAAGCGCGTGTACGGTTCCGAGGGTGAGAAACAAGACGAGGCTAAGAAGAATGGCTGAGATGATCGAAATTGAAATCCTGCGCTACCGTCCGGAGCAGGACAACGAGCCCTGGATGCAGACCTTCCAGGTGCCCTACCTCAAAGAGATGTCCCTGCTGGACGCCCTGCAGTACATCAAGGATCAGCTGGACTCCACCCTGAGCTTCCGCTGGTCCTGCCGGATGGCGATCTGCGGCTCCTGCGGCATGATGGTCAACGGCATTCCGAAGCTCGGCTGCAAGACCTTCCTGCGGGACTACCTGCCGGGCAAGATGACCATAGAGCCGCTCAACAACTTCCCCATCGAGCGCGACCTGGTGGTGGACATGTCCGACTTCATCGAGAAGCTGGAGAGCATCAAGCCCTACATCATCCCAGCCGAACCGCGCAACCTGTGCGACGGCGAGTACACCCAGACCCCGGCTGACATGGCGAAGTATCACCAGTTCTCCATGTGCATCAACTGCGGTCTGTGCTATGCGGCTTGCCCGCAGTACGGCATCAACAAGAAGTTCACCGGTCCGGCGGCCCTGGCGCTGGCCTACCGCTACAACGCCGACAACCGCGACAGCGCGTCCAGAGAGCGGATGAAGATCATCAGCCAGGACGAGGGCGTCTGGGGCTGCACCTTCGTGGGCTACTGCTCGGAAGTGTGCCCGAAGGGCGTGGATCCGGCCGCCGCCATCCAGCTTGGCAAGGTCGAGAGCGCCAAGGACTACATGATCGCCATGTTCAAGCCGGATTGAGACCAGGAGTGAGACCATGAACAACACTGAGAGCAAACGTAAGCCCTACGTGCGCGAGATGAAGAAAGACTGGTGGCTGAAGAATGCCTTCTACACCGGCTACATGATCCGCGAAGGCACCAGCATCTTCGTCTCCATCTACGCCGTGGTGCTGATGTGGGGTCTGATGCGCCTGGTCCAGGGTCAGGAGGCGTTCAACGGCTGGCTGGAGTCCCTGCAGAGCCCGGTCGCCATCCTGTTCCACGTCGTCGCCCTGGCAGCCTGCCTGTTCCACGCCAAGACCTGGTTCGCACTGGCCCCGAAAGCCATGCGCATCTTCCGTGGCGAAGACCTGGTGCCGGAGAAGCCGATCGTCATCGCCCAGTATCTGGCGCTGGCGGTGGTATCCCTGCTTGTCCTGATCATCGTGGCCTGAGGAGAAAACCCTGAAACGTTCTGACGAACCCGGTTATTGGAGCCAGCCTGGCCCCGGACCCCGTGCGTCAGCAAGGTTGCCACGATATCGCTATTAATCCTGATTTGAGGAAAAAGCATGAGACGTTCTGACGAGCCAATATACTGGGGTCTGTTTGGTGCCGGTGGCATGGTGGTTGCCATGCTGCTGCCGGTGATTGTCCTGATTACCGGTCTGCTGGTGCCCATGGGCATCATGGACGTGGAGACCATGAGCTACGAGCGCGTGCTCGCCTTCGCCAGCTCCTGGTGGGGGGCCTGCATCCTGCTGGCCATCATCGCCCTGCCCATCTGGCACGGCATGCACCGCATCTACCACGGCCTGCATGACCTGGGGATCCACACCACCAAGCTGCACCACTACGTGTTCTACGGCTTCGCCTTCCTGGTGTCCGCCATCACCGTCGGTCTGCTGATGGTGCTGGTGTTCCAGTAAGCACATCCTGACGCAATGAGAAACCGGGCCAAGCGCCCGGTTTTTTTATACCCCTCCCCCTTTTCAAGGGGGAGGTTGGGGGGTTATGCCACCGCCGCCCAAAGCGCCAGCAGGGGCGCCGGCACGGCGCCGTATCTCAATTGCGGGGTCTGGTGCCAGTCCGCCAGCTTCCGAAGTGCCTTGTCCAGCTCCCGGGCCAGGATCTGGGTGACCCTGACGCCCGGCTCCAGGTAGAGGCTCTTCACCTCGAACACCCCCTCCTTGCGGTGGGCCTTGGCGTCCATCCTACCCACCAGCCTGCCGCGATGCAGCAGGGGCAGCACGAAGTAGCCGTACTGGCGCTTGGGGGCCGGGGTGTAGCACTCGATACGGTAGTCAAAGCCAAACAGCTCGCTGGCCCGCTTGCGATCCCACACCAGGGGATCGAACGGCGAGAGCGCTGTGGTGTGGGTCGCCTTGAGGGTGCCCGCCTGGGCCTGCGCCAGCTCGCCCGCGAGCGACGCGTGCACGAAGGCACCGTGCTGCCACCCCTCCACCCGCACCGGCAACAGCTCCCCCTCGTCCGCCAGCCGATGGAGCAGGGCGTCGTACTTGCCCCGCCGCAGGCGATAGTAGTCCGCCACCCAGCCGGTCTTGACCAGCCCCAGCGCCCGGCAGCTGGCCCGCACCATGTCCCGTTGGGCGAGCTCGAGGCTCGGCAGATCCCGCTCGTCGTCCCACTCGGGGATGATCCGCTCGGCGAGATCGTAGACCCGCTGGAAGTTGCGCCGCTCGCGCACCATCAGGCGGCCCGCGGTGAACAGCACCTCCAGGTGCCGCTTCTCCGGCTTCCAGTCCCACCAGCCATTGCCCTTGCCCCCCTTGCGCTCGAAGTCGGCAGCCCGCACCGGGCCCTCCAGGCGAATGCGCTCGACGATCTGCTCGATCTCCTCCCCGTGGGTCTTGAGCCACTGGGCCGAGAACTTCCAGCCCATGGCGGCGGGATCCAGCATGCGATGGCGCAGCAGCCGGTAATCCTCCCGGGGCACGAAGCAGGCCTCGTGGGCCCAGTATTCGAAGAGGTCGCCCTCGGCCAGCAGCCGCTCCAGCCAGACGGGATCGTAGTGGCCGAGGCGGCTGAACAGCACCAGATAGGGGCTGCGGGCCACCACCGAGATGGTGTCTATCTGCAGCAGCGCCATGCGGCGGATGCAGTCAAGCAGATCTGCGGGGGCGACCTTGGTGCGGCGCGGGGTCAGCAGACCCTGGGCCGCGAGCTGCAGATGGCGGGCGTCCTGCAGGGAGAGATGGGGAATCGACATGAAGATAAGGGCATCCGTTCCAAGGTTGCAAAGCACCAGCATGCCCAACTCGGCGGCAAATGGAAACGCCCGGCTCAGGGTTTGGTGAAGACGGCCACATCGGCATGGGGAAACTCGACCTCTGCCCGCCAGCGAGCCCCCAGGGCGCGGAACGAGGCCTCGGCGAAGAAGACGATGTGGGTGGGATCCTGGCGATAGCGCCAGGTCCTGAAGCGCTCGTCCCCCAGCACCCGCTGGGTCTGCACGACCAGCACGCCGCCGGGCTTGAGCCGGGCCCAGAGGCCGTCCAGCACGGCGCGGGGGTCGGCCAGGTGTTCCACCACCTCGGTGCTGGTGATGAAGTCATACTCCCGCGACAGCAGCTCGGGATCGTCGGCGTAGAACTTGTCGTAGCCCGCCATCTCGAAGCCCGACTCCCGCCCCATGGCGACCAGCGCCGGGCCCGGGCCGCAGCCAAAGTCGAGGCCGCTGGCAGGAGGCGGCACCCGGGCCAGCACTTCCCCGAAGGCCCGCATCAGGAAACGGCGATAGCCGGGATCGTCCACCCGGTTGTCGTGATCGTCGTAGACCGCCTTCTCGGCCGCTTCGTCCAGGTGATCCGCCTCATCCAGCCAGACCAGCTCGCACGCCAGGCAGCGGTGATACGCCTTGCCTGCCACCGGCAGGGGGTAACTTCGGCAGGACGAACAGAGAGGACAAGGGGCTGGCATGGGGACTCCTCGGGTGGCGACAGCGGGGCAGATTGCCTGCCGCGCCCGCCGCTGGCAACTGTTTTGTCTCAGCCGGGTCGTCTCCCGCGCCCGACTTCGGGTGCCCCTCGCATTTTTCCTCCTTTTTTCGCTCCTTAAGGGTTTCTTAAGTTTGCCCTTTTACTCTCAACCCATTCCAAGAGAAGGAGCCAACCATGACCAGCGAGATCCAAGCCCCCTACAGGTTGATCCTGGCCGAATCAGAGCAGCAGGTCATGGCGCTGCAAGCCTATATCCAGGCCGCCTACACCCTCGAATTCAACGCCCGCATCCCCCATTTTCTGCCCTGCCTGCTCGGACTCTACCGGGCAGACGGCGTGCTGGTCGGCGCCTGCGGCCTCAACCAGGCCAGCCATGGCGAGCGTGAGCATCCCCTCTATCTGGAGCAGTACCTGGAACAGCCCGTCGAGGCCGCCATCGAGACCCGCCTCGGGGTACGTCCGGCCCGCAGCCGCATCATCGAAGTGGGCAACCTCGCCTGCCGCGAGCCGGGCAATGCCCGCCTGATGTTTGCCGCCCTGTGCCGGCTGCTGTGCGACAACGCCCTCGACTACGTGGTGTTCACCGGCACCGCCAAGCTTCGCAACAGCTTTGCCCGGCTGCGCCTCAACCCGGTGGAGCTGGCACTCGCAGAGGCCCACCAGGTCGGGGCAGACGCCAGCGCCTGGGGGGAGTACTACCGCTGTCAGCCCAGGGTCATGGCGGGCGACCTCAACCAGGGGCGCGAGGTGCTCGCCCAGAGCAGCCTGCTGCTCAACCTGCTGGGGCCCATGCCCATGCTTTTTGACCAGGCCGGCCATGACAAGAGGTGCGCTCAATGAGCCTGTTCGACGCCATCGCCCGCCACGCCAGCCTGACGCCGCGACAGCCCGCACTGCAAGGCAGCCAGGGAGAGCTGGATTACCGGACCCTGTGGCAGCAGATCCAGCGCCTGGCCGACCGCTTGCAGCACGCCGGCATTCGCCGCCTGGCCCTGCAGCTCGACAACGGTCTGCCCTGGGCCCTGATCGATCTGGCCTGCACCCGGGCCGGGATCGTGGTCATCCCCGTGCCTCACTTCTTCAGCCCGGCGCAGCAGGCCTGGCTGCTGGAAAGCAGCGGGGCCGATGCCCTGGTGGGGCCCGAGCACCAGGGATGGCAGGCTGCCGCGCCGCTCGTGCTGATGGCAGGCAGGCCGGATGAGCAGGCCGTGCCCCTGTGGCGCCGCATCCCAACCAGCCTGCCCGAGCTGCCGGCGGGCACCGCCAAGATCACCTATACCTCGGGCACCACGGGCCAGCCCAAGGGGGTCTGCCTGTCGCTGGCGCAGATGACGGCGGTCTGCGAGTCTCTGGCCGAGCGCGTCGCCCCGGCCAGGGTGGAACAACACCTGACCCTGCTGCCGCTCACCACCCTGCTGGAGAACCTGACCGGTCTCTACGTGCCGCTGCTCACCGGTGCCAGCAGCCGCATCCCCTCCCTGGGGGAACTCGGCTTCTCGGGCTCCAGCAAGCTGGATCCCGCCACCCTGGCTCAGGCCCTGTTGCGATGGCCCAGCCACAGCCTGGTGCTGGTGCCCGAGTTGCTGCGCCTGCTGTTGGCCCTGTGCGGCGCCAATCCTGTGCTGGCCGAAGGGCTCAGGGGGCTGCGCTTCGTCGCCGTCGGTGGCGGCAAGGTCGCCCCCGATCTCATCGGCCATGCCCGTGCAGCGGGGCTGCCGGTCTACGAGGGATACGGTCTCTCCGAGTGCGGCTCCGTGGTCGCCCTGAATGGCCCCCTGGGGGATCGCCCGGGCAGCGTCGGCCTGCCCCTGCCCCACTGCCGGGTGACGATCGCCGCCGACGGCGAGGTCATGGTGAGCGGCAGCGCCATGCTGGGCTACCTGGGGGAAGAGGGCGCCGCGGCCAACCCGCTTGCCACAGGCAAGCCTGCTGACCCGCAGATCGCCACCGGCGATCTGGGCCATCTGGACGAGGAGGGCTATCTCCACATCACGGGGCGCAAGAAGAACGTGCAGATCACCGCCTTCGGCCGCAACTTCTCGCCGGAATGGGTGGAGGCCCAGGCCCAGCTCTGCCCGGCCATCGCCCGCATCGTCATCTTCGGCGACGGCCAGCCCGCCAACGTGGCCCTGATCCAGCCGCTGCCGGGCAGCCAGTCCCAGCTGGCCGAACAGATAGCCCGGCTCAACCAGCAGTTGCCCGACTACGCCCGCATCCATCACTGGCTGCCGGTGGCGCTGGATCAGCACCCCGGCCTGCTGACCGCCAACGGTCGCCCCCGTCGCAACGAGATTTATCAGCACTTTTCCCGGCAGATCGACCAATGCCTGACACAAGGCCTCACAGGAGAATCCTCATGAGTTTCTATCAGACCCTGCAACAAGCCACCGCCGGCGAGCGCGAGCGCCTGTTCAATGCTCCCATCATTGAGGCCTGCCGCCGTGGCGACATCAGCCGGGAGACCTACCTCGCCTTCCTGGCACAGGCCTATTACCACGTGCGCCACACGGTGCCGCTGCTGATGGCTACCGGCGGCAGGCTGGGGCAGGAGTACGAGTGGGTGCGCGGCGCCATCCGCGAGTACATCGACGAGGAGTACGGCCACCAGGAGTGGATCCTCAATGACATCCGCGCCTGCGGCGGCGATGCCGAGGCGGTGCGCCACGGCCGGCCCGGGCTCCCCATCGAGCTGATGGTCGCCTTCCTCTACGACCAGATCCATCGCGGCAACCCCATGGGCTTCTTCGGCATGGTGCAGGTGCTGGAGGGCACCAGCGTCGCCATCGCCCTGACCGTCGCCGATCAGCTCAGGAGCGGTCTGGGTCTGCCGCCCCAGGCGATGAGCTACCTCAGCTCCCACGGCGCCCTGGATCAGGAGCACCTCAAGTTCTTCGAATCCCTGATGAACCGGGTGGAAGACCAGGCCGATCAGGCCGCCATCATTCACGCGGCCCGCGTGGTCTACCGCCTCTATGGCGACATGCTCTATCAGCTCACGGGATCCGGCCAATGAAGCTCGAAGGAAAACGCATACTGCTCACCGGCGCCAGCGGCGGCATAGGCGAGGCCCTGGCCATGGAGCTGGCGGCCCAGGGCGCACACCTGCTGCTGCACGGACGCAGGGCCAATGCCCTGGAGCGCCTGCGCAAGGAGCTGCCGCATCCGGAGCGCCACCAGACGGTGACAGCCGATCTGGGCTCGCCCCAGGAGCGGGCCAGGTTGTTGCAGCACCCGGCCCTGGACGAGGGGCTGGACGTGCTGATCAACGGCGCGGGCTGCAACCAGTTTGCCTGGCTGGAGGATCAGAGCAGCGAGCAGGTCGAGCGCCAGCTGCTGCTCAACGTCGAGGCCCCCATCCAGCTCACCCGCGCCCTGCTGCCGAGGCTGCGCAAGCCCGCGATCATCATGAACATAGGTTCCAGCCTGGGGGCCATCGGCTATGCCGGCTACAGCGTCTACTGCGCCAGCAAGTTCGCCCTGCGGGGCTTCAGCGAGGCGCTGGGACGGGAGCTGGAGGGCACCGGCATCAAGGTGCTGCACTTCGCCCCCCGCGCCACCCGCACCCACCTCAATTCCGAGGCGGCCTACGCCATGAATGCCGAGCTCGGCACCCACACCGACAGCCCCCAGGACGTGGCCGAGGAGGCCGTCATCGCCCTGTGCAACGAGACACGCCGCAGCTGGCTCGGCTGGCCGGAGAAGCTGTTCGTGCGGCTCAACGCCCTGCTGCCCGCCGTGGTGGACAGGGCGCTGGCCAGACAGCATCCCGTCATCGAACGCCACGCCCGCCGCTCGCTCCCCCTTGCCACCGGGCACCAGAGCCCGCCCCCCTGTGCCACGAACGAGAAGGAACATTGAGATGAAACACGCCACATCCCCCCGTATCGCCCTGGGCGCCCTGCTGCTCACCCTGGGAAGCATGCAGGCCCAGGCCGCCGATGCCCTGCCCACCATCCAGCAGCAGTGGGCCCACTGCCAGTACCAACAGACCGGCAAGGCCAAGGAGAGCTGCCTGGAGACCCTGAGTGCAAAGGCCGATGAGGCGAGCGCCAAGGAGGCGTTTCGCACCGATCTGCTGATCTGGTCCGCCATCGTCAAGAGCACCTGGGCCGGCGCCAAGGGTGGCCTGGGAGCGCTGGGCCTGGTGAAGGAGGCCAAGGCCAGGCTGGAGATCGCCATCAAGCAGGATCCCGCTGCGCTGGACGGCTCGGCCTACACCAGCCTGGGCTCCCTCTACTACCAGGTGCCGGGCTGGCCGGTCGGGTTCGGCGATGACGAGAAGGCGGAGCAACTGCTCAAGCAGGCGCTGGCCATCAACCCCACCGGCATCGACCCCAACTTCTTCTACGGCGACTTCCTGCTGGATCAGGGGGACAAGGCGCAGGCGAGGATCTACCTGGACAAGGCCCTGGCCGCCCCCGCCAGACCGGGCCGCGAGGTGGCGGACGAGGGGCGCAGGGCGGAGATCCGCGAGCGCCTCGCCAAGCTGTAAACGCAAGCAGATCAGTGCGCTATTTAAACTCTGCCCACCAGCTTGCATACTGGTGGGCAGTGTCGTTTGAGGGAGAAGAGAATGCGGATCCTGTTGGTGGAAGATGATGTGATGCTGGGGGACGGCATGGTGGATGCCCTGCGCGGCAGCGGCTACACGGTGGACTGGCTGCAACAGGGGCTGCCCGCCCTGTCGGCGCTCAAGAGCGAGGAGTTCGCCGCCCTCATCCTTGACCTCAACCTGCCGGACATCGACGGCATCAGCCTGCTGCGCAAGCTGCGCCGGGAAGGGCAGACCCTGCCGGTGCTCATCCTCACCGCCCGGGATGCCCTGGACGACCGGGTGCTGGGGCTGGATGCGGGCTCCGACGACTACATGGTCAAGCCCTTCGCCCTGCAGGAGCTCAACGCCCGCCTGCGCGCCCTGGTGCGCCGCAGCAAGGGGCAGGCCCAGGCCGAGCTGGAGTATGGCGAGCTGCTGCTCTATCCGGCCTCACAGCAGGTCACCTATCGAGGCGAGCCGGTCAGGCTGACTCCCCACGAATACAAGCTGTTGCAGGAGCTCATCACCCAGAGTGGCCGGGTCCTGAGCCGGGATCAGCTGCAGCAGAGCCTCTACGGTTGGGACGAGGGGGCCGAGAGCAACGCGGTGGAGGTGCACATCCACCACCTGCGCAAGAAGTTCTTCCCCGAGCTCATCCGCAACATCCGCGGCGTCGGCTACATAGTGCCCCAGCTCGATGTCACGGGTGGCAAGGGAGCCCCGGCCCCATGAGTCGCGTCCGCTCCATCCGCCGCTTCCTGCTCTCCGGCATCCTGGCCCTGGTCAGCGTCAGCCTCGCCGTCAGCGGCCTCATCGGCTATCTGGAAGCCAATCACGAGATGGAGGAGCTGTTTGATGCCCGTCTGGCCCAGTCCGCCCGCATCACCAACCAGCTGCTCGACCGCTATCTGAAACAGCGCGGCGATCTGCCGAGCAACGGCGCCATCTATCAGGAGTGGGAGCAGGCCGTGCCGAACGCCCCCCACCAGGAGCCGAGCGGCTTCGGCCAGATTGGACAGGACAACGAGTTCACCCCCTATGGCCACGAGTTCGAGCGCAACCTCACCTTCCAGCTGACCGACGGCGAGGGCAACATACTGCTGCGCTCCCCCAGCGCGCCGCGCCAGCTGTTCAGCAAGCCGGAGCTGGGCTTTGGCGCCGTGCACCGCGACGGCCACGACTGGCGCACCTTCACCCTCTACAACGAGGATGAGCAGACCTGGCTCATCGTCGCGGAGCGGGACGACGAGCGGGGCGAGCTGGCCAGCAAGATGGCCACCCTCACCATGCTGCCGCTCTTCATTACCCTGCCCTTCCTGCTCGGCCTGCTGTGGTGGCTGGTCACCCGTGGCCTGGCCCCGCTGCACCTGCTGGCGCAAGCCATCGGCGAGCGGCACCCCGCCAACCTGAGCCCGCTCAACCTGGCCATCAAGGCCGAGGAGCTGACGCCGCTGGTGGGGGAGATCAACCGCCTGATGCACACCCTGGCCGACACCCTGGAGCGGGAGAAGCAGTTCACCAACGAGGCGGCCCACGAGCTGCGCACCCCGCTGGCGGTGCTGCGCATCCACAGCGAGAACGCCATGGCGGCCGAGGATGAGCAGAGCCGCGAGCAGGCGCTGCGCAAGATGCAGCTGGCCCTGGATCGCAGCGATCGCCTGATCCGCCAGCTGCTGACCCAGGCCCGCATCGACAACCAGCAGACACCGGCGCTCGCCAGCCTGGCCCTGGAGCCGCTGCTGCAGTCCACCCTGGCCACCCTGGCCCCCATCGCCCTGAAGAAGGACCAGCAGCTCTCCCTGGAGGGCGCCGGCCACCTGCAGGTGATGGGGCAGGCCATGCTGCTGGAGCTGATGTTCGGCAACCTCATCGACAACGCCCTGCGCTACACCCAGGTGGGCGGCGAGATCGCCGTGGTGGTCAGTCAGGAGGGCAACCGGGTCCGGGTGGATGTGCGGGACAACGGCCCCGGTATCCCCACCGCCGCCCTGTCACGGCTGTGCGAGCGCTTCTTCCGGGTCAATCCCCAGCAGGGGGACGGGGTGGGGCTCGGCATGGCCATAGTCCAGCGCATCGCCCAGCTTCACGGGGCGGATCTCGACATCCACAACCGGCCTGAAGGGGGACTCGAAGTGAGCGTGCTGCTGCCCTCCCCCCTGCGCCCTGCCTGAGCTGCACCGCCCGCATTCCAGCCATGAAAAACGGGGGTCAGGCCCCCGTTGTTCATCTCCACGGAACATCAGCGGCAGCTGGGCTGCACCGTGAAGGTCCGGCTCGCATCCACCGGCCCCAGCTCCGCCAGCAGCCGGCGTCCCAGCAGTACGGGGTAGATCATCTCGCTGCGATCCCGCAGGGTGAACCACTCCTTGTAGACCTTGTCGCCGACGCAGATGCTCATGGTCACCGTGGGTCTCTGCTCCATGCCGCCGGCACCGCGCACCGTCACGCTGCGCTCCACCGGCCGCTCCAGGGTCTGGCGCACCGCCTTGTCGGTGTTGGCATCGGTCAGCGCCAGGGTGAAGCGCACCCAGGGCTTGCCGTCGCGCTTGAAGTGGTGAAGCTCCCGCGCATCGAGGGAGGAGGTGAGCGCCCCGGTATCCAGCTTCATCTTGACCGCCACCCCGTAGGGCATGATCACCCCCTTCTCGATCCAGCCGTAGCTGACCGGCGCCGCCATCGCACTGCCGCACAGGGCCCACATCATGACCGCGCTCGCCATTCTCTTGCTCATCTCGCTCTCTCGCCTTGCCGATGTTGCGCCCAGATGTATCACAGCCATCCGGCGGGTCAACCGGATTCCGGGCCCGGGGCGAACCGCCCCCGGCTACCCCGATGGCAGGCGACAGGCCGTGCCGGACACAGTGCATGCCCCACAGAGAGGGAAGGAACAGAAAGAAACGGGGGGAGGAAGGTCCTGGATGACACTGGCTGCCATCCTGAGGTTGTGACGCCAAAGGCTACCACAAGGCCTCGTGAATTATCAGTCTTGTTCCGGCGGGATTTTTCCCTACACTGTTGTAAACCGGAGGCCTTGAAAACCTGCGGTTTTTTTGTGCCTGCCGAAAATTTTGCCCACTGCAACAGTGACTTTCACAAGGCTCAAAAAGGAATTCGCAATGCGTATCGAAGAAGACTTGAAGCTCGGTTTCAAGGATGTACTGTTCCGTCCCAAGCGCTCTACCCTCAAGAGCCGTTCCCAAGTCAGCCTGACCCGCCAGTTCACCTTCAAGCACACCCAGACCCAGTGGCAGGGGGTGCCCGTCATCGCCGCCAACATGGACACCGTCGGCAGCTTCGCCATGGCACGCGCCCTGGCGGGCTTCGAGATGATGACCGCGGTACACAAGCACTACAGCCTCGCGCAGTGGCAAACCTTCGTCAATGAGACAGACCCGGCCATCCTGGGCCATGTGATGGTCTCCACCGGCACCTCGGACGAGGACTTCACCAAGACCCGCCAGATCCTCGCCATGTCAGAAGCCCTGCGCTTCATCTGCGTGGACGTCGCGAACGGCTACTCCCAGCACTTCGTCGAATTCCTGCGCAAGATCCGCGAGGCCTGTCCGAACCACGTCATCCTGGCGGGCAACGTGGTCACCGGCGAGATGGTCGAAGAGCTGATCCTCTCCGGCGCCGACATCGTCAAGGTCGGCATAGGCCCCGGCTCGGTCTGCACCACCCGGGTCAAGACCGGGGTCGGCTACCCCCAGCTCTCCGCCATCATAGAGTGTGCCGATGCGGCTCACGGCCTCGGTGGCCAGATCGTCGGCGACGGCGGCTGCACCTGCCCGGGTGACGTGGCCAAGGCCTTTGGCGGCGGCGCCGACTTCGTGATGCTGGGGGGCATGCTGGCGGCCCACGAGGAGTGCGGCGGCGAGCTCGTCGAAGTGGATGGATCCCCCTTCATGAAGTTCTACGGCATGAGTTCGTCCAGCGCCATGGACAAGCACGCCGGCGGCGTCGCCGACTACCGCGCCTCCGAGGGCAAGACGGTGCTGCTGCCCTATCGCGGCCCGGTAGAAAACACCGTGCGCGACATCCTGGGGGGCGTGCGTTCCACCTGCACCTATGTGGGCGCCAGCCAGCTCAAGGAGCTCACCAAGCGCACCACCTTCATCCGGGTGCGCGAGCAGGAGAACAACGTCTACGGCAAGGAGTAACGGGAACCCCAGCCCTCCCCTTCACCAGGGGAGGGGGTGTTGACTCCTCCCCCTTTCGAAGGGGGAGGTTGGGAGGGGG
The DNA here is from genome assembly GCF_040908055.1 of Aeromonas sp. R7-4. NCBI lineage: Bacteria > Pseudomonadati > Pseudomonadota > Gammaproteobacteria > Aeromonadales > Aeromonadaceae > Aeromonas > Aeromonas sp. R7-4. The sequence continues at coordinate 218,530 of NZ_JBFODA010000067.1, read as the reverse complement.
TTTGAGGCCCCACAGTTAGAAGCCAAGTCACCGGTGTGCTACCCTGCGCACCGGTTTTTTTGCATCTGGACCCCGACATGAGCAGCCCCCTGCCCCCCTTTGACTGGGATATCTTCTGCGCCGTGGTGGACAACTTCGGCGACATCGGCGTCACCTGGCGGCTCGCCCGTCAGCTTCAGCGGGAAGGCCACGGCAAGGTCAGGCTCTGGGTGGACGATCTGGCCAGCTTCGCCCGCATCTGCCCCGGGCTGGATCCCGCACAAGAAGCCCAGTGGGTCGAGGGCATCCATATCCAGCGCTGGTACGACGCCCTGCCCGCCGATGCCGTGCCGGCGAGCGTGGTGATCGAGGCCTTCGCCTGCGCCCTGCCCGCCCCCTTCATTGCGCGCATGGCCGAGCAGAGCCCGCCCCCCTGCTGGATCAACCTGGAGTATCTAAGCGCCGAGGCCTGGGTCGAAGATTGCCACGGCCTCGCCTCCCCCCAGCGGGTTGGCAGCCAGAGCCTCGACAAGTACTTCTTCTTCCCGGGCTTCACACCGAGAACCGGCGGCCTCTTGTGCGAACGGGGGCTCATCGCCGAGCGGGATGCCTGGCAGCAGGATGACACGGGGCTTGCCGCCTACTGGGCCAGCCTGGGCCTGCCACCCAAACGAGAAGGCGAGCTGAGGGTCAGCCTCTTTACCTATGAGAGCGCGGCGCTCAGGAGCCTGGTCCAGCGCTGGAGCCAGAGCGCCACGCCGGTCACCCTGCTGCTGCCGCTCGGGCGCGCCCTCGAGGACGTGCTCACCGGGGCCGGGCTGGCAGACGCCAACCCTACGGCCCAAGCGGGAGATCTGCTGCAGACGGGGAGCCTGTGCATCAAGCTGCTGCCGATGACGGATCAGGCCGGTTACGACCGGCTGCTGTGGAGCTGCGATCTCAACCTGGTGCGGGGGGAAGACTCCTTCGTGCGGGCCCAGTGGGCAGGGCGCCCCTTCCTGTGGCACATCTACCCCCAGGACGATGAGGCCCATATCGCCAAGCTGGATGACTTTCTCGACCATTATCTGGCAACGCTGCCCGCAGACGCGGCCCGGTGGCTGCGCGATGCCAGCCACGCCCTCAACCATGGCCAGGCGCTCGGCGAACTCTGGGCCCGATGGCCGATCCATGCCGCACACTGGCAGCAGCATGCGCGAGCCTGGTCACAGAAGTTGCTCGCCGAGGGGGATCTCGTCACGAGGTTGGTGAAATTTTTAGAAAGCCGTATATAATCTGGCAGTTTTTATCTGCCCGTATACGAACAGGAATTTTTTACATGAAAACCGCACAGGAAATCCGCGCTGGTAACGTCGTCATGATCGGTACCGAGCCGATGGTGGTCCAGAAAGCCGAATTCAACAAATCCGGCCGTAACTCCGCCGTGGTCAAGATGAAGCTGAAAGGCCTGCTGAACGGCAGCGCCACCGAGACCGTATTCAAGGCCGACGACAAGCTGGAAGTCGTTCAACTGGAGCGTAAAGAGTGCACCTACTCCTACTTCTCCGACCCCCTGTATGTCTTCATGGACACCGAGTACAACCAGTACGACGTCGAGAAGGACAACCTGGGTGACGCGCTGAACTACCTGGTAGACGGCATGGAAGATCTGTGTGAAGTGACTTTCTACAACGAGAAAGCCATCTCCGTAGAGCTGCCGACCACCATCGTTCGCGAAGTCGAGTACACCGAGCCGGCCGCCCGTGGCGACACCTCCGGCAAAGTGACCAAGCCGGCCCGTCTGAAGGGCACCTCCTACGAGCTGGCCGTTGCCGCCTTCGTGGAGATCGGCGACAAGATCGAAATCGATACCCGCACCGGTGAGTTCAAGCGTCGCGTCAACTAAGTTGACCCCTCGAACCCATTGCAAAAAGCGAGCCTCAGGCTCGCTTTTTTATTGGCCGTGTCACCGGGCTGCCCCGATCCGGCTGGCGACCGGCGACATGCATACCCGGGCCATGGCGCCCAGCCAGGCATCCCCCTTCAGAAATGGCCGCCGCCGCCGCTAACTGTAAGACCCATCCCGGGACAATCCACGAGGGGCCCATGGCCAGAGCGTTGTTACCACTGTTGTTGCTGAGTCTTGGCTGCCTGTACGGCGGGCTGGCGCGGGCCGGCGAGCCCGCCCCCCTGGTGCCACCCGACTACTGGCAGAATGGCGACTGGCAGGGGGTGCCTGACAGCACCCAGGTCGACAAGCAGCGGGTGCTGTTCGCCAGGCACGACGGCGACAGCTATCTGGGGCTCGCGATCCTGCTGCCTGACTGGCAGCGAAGCGGCCAGCTGTGGCAACTGACCCGGGATCTGGGGCGACTCGGCTTCGACACCCTGCTGCTGCTCCCCTCGCCGCAACAGACGGAGCTGGACCCCGCCGCCGAGAAGAAGCAGCAGGCCATCGACGATTTTCGCAAGCAGTTTGCCACCCGCATCAGCAAGCTCGGCGACGCCAAACTGCAGGAGGGGGGCTTCAGGCTGCTGCTGGCACAGGGGACCAGCGCGGCCTGGGCCGCCAACCTCATCGCGAGCGAACAGCTGCCGGCCCCCGATGCCCTGGTCCTGCTCGACGGCTTCTTCCCCAATCAGCAGAGCAACCAGACCCTGGCCAAGCAGGTGGCACAGGCCAGCATCCCCACCCTGGACCTCTATCAGGAGGAGGGCAGCACCTGGCCTCTGCTGGCCGCCGAGGCGCGCAAGAGCGAGAGCCGCCGCAGCCACAAGCTGAACTATCGTCCCTATGCCCTGATGGATCTGGACGAGACGCCCGGGCGCATCCAGGGCTGGCTGACCCACCTGGGCTGGATCTGACCCCGTCGCCCTGGAGGCGGGCCTCTCCCGGACACGCTCCCGGGCTGGTCAGCGGCACGCCATCTTTGGCATCATGTCCGCACCAATGGCAGGAGGCTTCATGCAGCAAATCGTGTTTCTCGACAGCGACACCCTGGACGCCGGCATCAATCTGCGCCGCCCCGATTTTCCCCATCACTGGCAGAGCTACCCGACCACGGCGCCGGACCAGGTGGTGGAGCGGCTCAAGTGCGCCAGCATCGCCATCATCAACAAGGTCCGCATAGGCGCCGCCGAGCTGGCCCAGTTGCCGGAGCTGCGCCTGATCGCCCTGGCGGCCACCGGCAGCGACAACCTGGATCTGGAGGCCTGCCGCGCCGCCAATGTCGCCGTGTGCAACATCCGCAACTACTCGGGCCCCTCGGTTCCCGAACACGCCATGGCGCTGATGCTGGCCCTGTCACGCAACCTGTTTGCCTGGCGCCAGTCCCTGCTGGAAGGGCGCTGGCAACAGAGCGGCCAGTTCTGCTTCTTCGACCACCCCATCACGGATCTGCACGGCAAGCGGCTCGGCATCATCGGCAAGGGCACCCTGGGGCAGGCCCTGGGGCAGCGGGCCGAGGCCATCGGCATGGAGGTGCGCTATGCCCAGAGCCAGATAGGGACTCCCGGCGATGACGACAGACTGCCCCTGGACGCCCTGCTGGAGAGCTCGGACGTCATCAGCCTGCACTGTCCGCTCACCCCCTACACCCGCCACCTCATCGGGGAGCGGGAGCTGGCCATGATGAAACCGGGGGCCCTGCTCATCAACGTGGGCCGTGGCGGCCTGGTGGACGAGCAGGCCCTGCTGGAGGCCCTCGGCAACGGCCGGCTCGGTGGCGCCGGTTTCGACGTGGCAAGCGTGGAGCCTCCGCCCCCGGATCACCCCCTGATGCAGGCCCTGCGCTACCCCAACTTCATCCTGACCCCCCACGTGGCCTGGGCCAGCGAGGAGTCGATGCAGCGGCTCGCGGATCAGCTGATCGACAATATCAACGCCTTCTACCTTGGCAGGCGCCAGCACCGCCTGGTCTGAGACCGCGCGGCGGGATCAAGAAAGGGGCCCAGGGCCCCTTTCTGTCGTCTTGTCGCGGCATCAGTCGTCATGCCATCTGTGCTTGCGGTGCTTCTTGTGATGCTTGTGGTGCTTGTAATAGCGCCTGTCGTCGTAATAGCGGTGGTTGTTGCTCTCGTGAGTGTCGCCGGTTTTGGCGCCGATGGCGGAGCCGCCGGCACCGCCGATGCCGGCCCCGATCAGGCGACCAGTGTCCCCCCCGACGCTCTTGCCGATGGCGGCCCCCCCCAGGGCACCGACGGCCCCCCCGAGGGCAGCCTCATTCTTGTTGCCCCGGTTGGCCGTGGCAGCCCCACCGGCGGCACCGCCGATCGCCGCCCCCACCAGGGCGCCCGTGTCGCCGCCCAGCTCCTTGCCGATCATGGTCCCGGCCACCCCGCCAGCACCGCCGCCGAGTATGGTGTTGAGGGTCTCCGACGCCTGCACCTGGCCCGTCCCCAACAGCAGTGCACCCAGCAATGTCAGTGCGCTCGCGCCATATGGTTTCATCTTCATGGGCTACTCCTGTCAAACCTGATGATTGATTATTTTCCCTGCACTATACAAAGCGGCCTGGCCAACGCTACCGGGGCAACGGGTCCGTCATCGCCGGGTCGTCTGTCTCCTCTTCGCGACACTCAGGAGTGAAATAGAGCAACCCAATGAAAATTAACCAAAAAAAAAGGTCACACGGGAAATTATCCCCACTGTGACCCCGCACCCGGGCCCAAGGGCCCTTTTTGTCATGATGACGGTCAGACAGATACTGTCACAACCTCCCCCTCGGAGGGAGGCCGGCTGGACGCCAGATGCCAGCAGTCCCGCCCCTGGTGCTTGCTCCGGTACAGGCATTCATCGGCCCGCTCGAGCAGGTTGGGAGCACCTTCCGGGTAATGCGCCCCTCCGGCACTCAGGGTGATGGACGCCTCAAACTCGCGCCACTGCAGCGCCCGTACCCGGGCCAGCAGATGGGTCAGGCGGCACTCTACCTCACCCTGTTCCCAGGGCAGCAGGGCCGCAAATTCATCACCGCCGATCCGGTAGACCTGGGCCTCCCCCAGGGTCCTCGCCATGATGGTGGCCACCCGGAACAGCACGGCATCTCCCACGCCGTGGCCCCAGCTGTCGTTGACGCCCTTGAAGTTGTCCACATCGAACAGGACCAGCCAGTAGGGGACCGCCTCCTGATCCAGCCTGGCCCTGTCCTGATCGAAGGCCCGCCGGTTCATGATCCCGGTGAGGGGATCGTGCAGCAGGGCATCCTGGCCCTGGATCAGGCTGTTTCTCACCTGGTTGATCTCCCCCAGACTGCCGTGCACGAACCAGGTGCGCCGGCGCCGCTGGATCTCCAGCAGGGCCTCATCCCGGACGAGACCGCTGAGGGAGCCCTGCACCAGGGCCTGCTCCTGGCGGAATATTCGCACCAGAAACACCAGGCTGCACAGCCAGACGCACAGCAGCGCCAGCGCGGGCAACACCACCATCAGCAGGGTATCCTGCAGGTTTTCATGGAAGTGGGCAGGGGGCAGATAGAGATTGAGATCCCAGCCGATGTTCGTCAGCGGGTGCCTCAGGTGGCTGCCCTCCCAGATCACGTCCAGCCCGGCCACCTGCTTCTCAGGATCAAGGCCGACCGGCAGCAGCTGCAGATTGTGCCCCACCACCAGCTGCCCCCCCTTGCGCTCCGTGATGTAGAGGGCGGCCCTGTCCCCTCCCAGTGCCCGCCCCAGCGCCGCCTGCAGCGTGTTGAACGACATGTCCACCATCAGCAGCCCCAGCAGTTGCCCCTCGTCATCCCTGACGCGCTTGATCAGGGTCAGGACCTGGCTGGCGGAATCAAACTCCTCGTAGGGACCAAACCAGATGAGGTCGTCCCCCTCGCCGGAGAGCGCCTGATACCAGGGGCGCTTCTGTGCCTGATAGCCGGCCGGCGCCTGCCAGTGGGGGTAGCTGTCGAGACGATGGGTGCGGGCGTTGTAGAAATAGAGGAAGTGGGCGTCGTGCTTGAACTGGTGGGCGATGGCCCAGATCGGGTTGATGGCCGCCTCTCCCCGTGCGATGGCCCGCTTGTCCAGCGAGGACTCCAGCACGCCAAGCTGGCGCTGGTTGTCCTGCACCAGTTCATGGATCAGGGTGGCGTCGATGGAGGTGAGCATGTGGCCGTAGCCTGCCATGGTCTTGTCGATGCTGCGCAGGTAGCTGGCCGCCGCCAGCAGCAGGGTGGCGATCAACACCAGGACGCCGAGCAGGCACGACAGCGGGGTCAAGATGTAATAGCGTTCCTTGATGATAGTGGCAGCCATCCAACCCCCTATAAAATGTCATATGCCATGCATTTTATAGTTGAAACAACCACCAAGGTATTGATTGAAATCATTAACGTCTACTGTTAATGATAAAAAAGATATCAGCAGTCTCCGTCGACCATATGCGTTCCCGTCATGTGAATATCCATAAAAAGTAGAAACTGTCATCACCCTGCGTTGACGGTTTCCTGCGCGGAAGGTGTTATAGTCGATGGCTCGAGAGATCGGAGCCAGATGGCCTTTGCCGGCATGACTGGCGGCGATGATTCAGCAACCAAGGAGATGTTATGAGCAGTCCGTTTATCGAACAGATCAAAGTACGTCGTACCATCTATGCCCTGGGCAACCGGGTGACCCACTCCGAGGCCCAGCTGACGGCGCTCATCAAGGATGCCGTCAAGCACAGCCCCTCCTCGTTCAACTCCCAGAGCTCCCGCGCCGTCATCCTGTTTGGCGAGCAGCACCACAAGCTGTGGGACATCGTCAAGGCCGAGCTCAAGAAGATAGTCCCGCCAGAGGCCTATCCCCAGAGCGAAGCCAAGGTCAACGGCAGCTTCCGCTCAGGCTTCGGCACTGTGCTGTTCTTCGAAGACACCGCCGTCATCGAGGATCTGCAGCAGAAGTTCGCCCTCTATGCCGACAACTTCCCCATCTGGTCCGAACACGGCACCGGGATCGCCCAGTTCGCGGTCTGGACCACCCTGGCCCAGGAGGGCATAGGGGCCTCCCTGCAGCACTACAACCCGCTGATCGACCAGGCGGTCCGCCAGGAGTGGAACCTGCCTGCCAGCTGGCTGCTGCGCGCCCAGATGCCCTTCGGCAGCATAGAACAGCCGGCCGGTGACAAGACCTTCATCGACGACGACGTGCGCTTCCGGGTCTTCAAGTAATCCTGACGCCTCGCCCGCTCAAGCCCCCGCCAGTCGGGGGCTTTTTCTGCCCGCCTCTCAGGCCGTCAGCTGCACCTGCAGTTGGCCAGCGCCCTGCACGACCACTGTCACCCGGCCCCAGTTCGGGATCAGGGCGGTGACCGCCGGCTCGCACCTCTGGGTTCCCCCGACCTGCACCACCCGGCAGCCGGCCCGCAGGGCGCTGGCGATGCCCGCGGGTGCATCCTCGAACACCAGGCAGTCGGCGGGAGCCAGGCCAAGCCGGCTCGCGGCCAGCAGATAGGGCTCGGGATCCGGCTTGCCCCGCACCACGTCCTCGGCGCCGACCAGGAGGCGTGGCAGCGGCAATCCGGCGCTGCCCAGGCGGTGGCGCGCCACCCTGTGGCTCGCGGAAGTCACCAGGCTCCAGCGATCCGCCGGCAGGCCGTCGAGCACGGCGCGGGCCCCGGCGATCGACTCTGCCGCCCCGCCGTGGCGGATCTCCAGCTCGTCGAGCAGGGCCACCTCAGACGCTAGGTCCAGCCAGGGAGCCAGCGCCCGGATCACCTCCCGCGAGCGCACCCCGTGGCACATGGCCAGCACGGGCTCCGGATCCAGCCCATGGCGCCGGCACCAGAGCCGCCACACGGCTTCCACCGCGCCGGTGGAGTGCACCAGGGTGCCGTCCATGTCCAGCAGCAGGGCTGCCGCCTCCAGAGTGAGCCCTGTCATGCGGCTCTCCCCGCCAGCACATCCACGAAGGCCTGCCGCTGGACCGCCTCTTCGTAGCAGGCGAGCGCCTGCTCCGCATTGCTCGCCCACACCGGCACGGGCCCCACGACAAACCCCTGCTGCAGCAGGCTGGTCAGCAGCTCCCCCGTCTCCGGCGCGGCCAGTGGCTGGGCCATCACCAGGCTCCCCTTGATCAAAAACAGATAGCGTTCGCTCGACATGGCATGACTCCTTGTGGCTGGTCAGCGGGCAAGAAGGCCCGTTTCGAGACCATTAGAACAAGGCAGTTAGATAATTTATAATCAATAAATCGCCACATTGGATAACCAAATGGAATGAGATTCGACCTGAGGCAGTTGCAGGCGTTCGTGATGCTGGCCGAGACCGCCAACTACCGGGAGGCGGCCAGCCGGCTCTTCGTCACGCAACCGGCCCTGACCAAGCAGATCCAGGGGCTGGAACTCGCGCTCGGCAGCACCCTGTTCAACCGGGGCCGCCATGGCGCCGAACTGACCGCCATCGGTCTCCAGCTGCTTCCCCAGGCCCGCGCTCTGGTGGATCACGGCAAGGGATTCGAGCAGCACGCCCTGGCACTGGCGAGCGGCGCCGCCGGGCGCCTCAAGATAGGGTTCGGGATCTCCAGCTTCGCACTCGCCCCCTCCCTGGTGGCCCGCTTCAAGCAGCAGGTCCCGGACGTGCTGGTGCACCTGCAGGACATGACCTCCGCCACCCAGCAGGAGCTGCTGCTGGCGGGACGACTGCAGCTGGGCTTCATGCGTCGGCCAGACGCGCCCCAGTTGAGGGAGCACAGATTGCTGACGGACAGGCTGGTGCTGGCGGTGCCCACCCGGCTGATTGGGCCGGATCCCGCCGCCTTCGACGTGGCGCAGGCGCTGACCCGCCAGCCCCTGCTGCAGATGGTGGGCCATCGCTGCCCCGGTCTCAGCCAGCAGATCGCCCGCTTCCTCGGCGCCAACCGGCTGAGCGGCATCATCCAGGAGGCGGAAGACATCCAGACCCTGGTGGCCCTGGTGGCCGCCGGTATCGGCAACGCCATCCTGCCGCGCAGCGTCGGCTTTATCGCGGGCAGGGAGGTGACCCTCTACCCCCTCTTCGGCCCCTGGTCCGAGTGGGAGATAAGCCTGGTGTGGAACCCGGAGTTTGCGGATCCCATCCGGGATCGCTTCCTGGCCCTGGTCAGGGCGGAGCACCCGGAGCCAGGACAAGGCGGATAGCGCGCGCGACTCCTCTAACGCAATGGAGGGCGTACGCCCTATACCAACCCCAGGGCGTAGCGCAGCGCCATCTCCTTGAGGGGGCCCGCCTTGTCCGCCAGATTGAGGGCCAGGTTGCGGGCGAGCTTGAGGGGCCCTATCTCGTTGCTGAACACCCCGTAGAAGAGATCCATCCCCGACTGCATCAGCAGGTTGTCCGGGCGGCGCCGCCGCTCGTAGCGCGCCGCCAGCGCCGGTGCATGCCACTGGGCCCCCGCCTTGCCGAGCAACTCGGTCCAGCAGGCCACGTCCTTGAAGCCGAGGTTCACCCCCTGCCCCGCCAGCGGGTTGATGGTGTGGGCGGCGTCGCCGAGCAGCACCACCCGACCGGCGCAATAGTCGTTGGCGTGGCGGCGCACCAGGGGGAAGCTCCCCTTGCCGGTGACGGTGAAGCCGCCGAGCCGGGCCGGGAAGTGGCGGCGCACCTCGGCGGCCAGGGCCTCGTGGCTCATGGCGGTGAGCGCCCGGATGCGGGCCGGGCTGTCGTACCACACCAGGGAGCCGTGGCGGCCCGGCAGGGGCAGGAAGGCGCGCGGGCCGCTCGGAGTGAACTGCTGCCAGGTGATGTCTTCCTGCTCGAAGTCGGTGTCGATATTGATCAGCATGCAGTGCTGGCGGTACTCGAAGCGCGACACCCCGATCCCGGCCAATTGGCGGGTGTGGGACTCGGCGCCGTCGCAGGCCAGCACCCAGCGGGCGCTAAGTTCGGTGCCGTCGTCCAGGGTCAGCACGGCCTCTTCCGCACTCTGGCGCAGGCTTTTCACCGCCGCCGGGGTGTGGGTCTGGATGGTCGGGAAATCCTCCATCCTCTTGAGCAGGGCGAGCTGCACCAGCCGGTTCTCTATGATGTAGCCGAGCTGGGGCAGCCCCAGATCGGCGGCGTCGAAGCGGGTGGCGAAACCGTCCAGCTCCCAGGTCTCCAGCCGGCGATAGGGACACAGCCGCATCTGTTGCAGGTATTGCCAGGCACCGGACCGGGTCAGCAGCGCCACCGAGGCCTGGCTGATGGCGGAGACCCGCAGATCCAGCGGCTGCCCGGGGGCGTAGGGCTCGGGCAGCCGGGTCTCGATGACCCGCACGGAGAGGCCCTCTGCCGCCAGCAGACAGGCGGTGGCGGCGCCCACCATGCCGGCGCCGACGATGGCGATATCACACTGTTCCATAACTTGATTCCTGCAAGGAGTCGCCCCGCACGAGGGCGCAAGGGCCGAACCGAATGGGGCATGATAGCGCAAGGCGACGGGAGAAACAGTGCGCCAGTCGCGCAATTGCCGGCGGCCATCCCAGGCCGGGCACGGCGAGGCCGGGGGGCGGCGGCCGGCCCCAGACTGGTCAGCACCGGGATTGCGGAGTAAAATGGCCGGTCCTTTGACCCTGCCGATTTCAAAAACAGTCAAGAGAAGCGATGAGCAAGAAACTTCATATCAAGACCTGGGGCTGCCAGATGAACGAGTACGACTCGTCCAAGATGGCCGACCTGTTGGATGCCAGCAACGGCTACACGCTGACCGAGGAGCCCTCCGATGCCGACGTCCTGCTGCTCAATACCTGCTCCATCCGCGAGAAGGCCCAGGAGAAGGTGTTCCACCTGCTCGGTCGCTGGAAGAAGCTCAAGGCGAAGAAGCCGGGGCTGGTGATCGGCGTGGGCGGCTGCGTCGCCTCCCAGGAAGGGGACAATCTGAGAAAACGCGCCCCCTATGTGGACATCGTCTTCGGACCCCAGACCCTGCACCGCCTGCCGACCATGATCAAGCAGGTGCAGGAGGGCCATGGCGCCCAGGTGGACATCGCCTTCCCCGAGATAGAGAAGTTCGACAACCTGCCCGAGCCCCGCGCCGAGGGGGCCACGGCATTTGTCTCCATCATGGAAGGCTGCTCCAAGTACTGCTCCTTCTGCGTGGTGCCCTACACCCGTGGCGAGGAGGTGAGCCGACCGCTCGACGACGTGCTCTACGAAATCGCCCAGCTCGCCCAGCAGGGGGTGCGCGAGGTGAACCTGCTCGGCCAGAACGTCAACGCCTACCGGGGCCCGACCTTTGACGGCGGCCACTGCACCTTCGCCGAACTGCTGCGACTGGTGGCCGCCATCGACGGCATCGACCGCATTCGCTACACCACCAGCCACCCCATCGAGTTCACCGACGACATCATCGAGGTCTATCGGGACACCCCCGAGGTGGTCAGCTTCCTGCACCTGCCGATCCAGAGCGGCTCGGATCGCATCCTGACCATGATGAAGCGCCCTCACACGGTGCTGGAGTACAAGTCCAAGATCCGCCGTCTGCGCGCCGTGCGCCCCGACATCACCATGAGTTCGGACTTCATCGTCGGCTTCCCGAACGAGACGGACGAGGACTTCGAGGCCACCATGAAACTCATCGAGGAGATCAACTTCGACATGAGCTTCAGCTTCATCTACAGCCCGCGCCCCGGCACCCCGGCCGCCGATCTGCCGGACGACGTGGACATGGAGGTGAAGAAGGCCCGCCTGACCCGGCTGCAGAACCGCATCAATCACCAGTCCATGCTCATCGGCCGCGCCATGCTGGGCTCGGTGCAGCGCATCCTGGTGGAGGGGCCGTCCAAGCTCGATCCCATGCAGCTTTCCGGCCGCACCGAGAACAACCGCGTGGTCAACTTCGAGGGGCCGCACCGCCTCATCGGCGGCTTCGCCGACGTGGAGATCACCGACGTGCGCCCCTACTCATTGCGCGGCCGCTTCATCCGCGGCGAGGACGAGATGAACCTGCGCATCGCCACGGCGCCGAGCGAGATCCTGGCCCGTCGCCCCGACAACGTGCCCGATGGGTTGGGTGTGGCCGCTTTTACCCCCGCTCCAAGCGAGATCCTGGTCCAATCCGGCCGCCCCGACAACGAGCCCGCCCCCCAGGGCGTTGCGGCCTTCACTCCCCATTAATGTCTCTTCCCTCACAGAAGGGAAGAACCTTGAAACGAGGTCAATTTGAGCCGACATATCGCGACCCTGAACCTGCATCTGGAGCCCGCCGACAACCTGCGTCTCGCCAGCCTGTGCGGCCCCTTTGACGACAACCTCAAGCAGCTGGAGCGCCGCCTCGGCATCGAGATCAGCTACCGGGACAACCACTTCCAGGTGCTGGGCAAGCAGGCCCAGGTGGACGCGGCCGCCGTCATCCTCAAGCACCTCTATGTGGAGACCCAGCCCCTCAAGGGGGGCAAGGTGACCGACATCACCCCCGAGATGGTGCACCTGACGGTGCAGGAGTCCCGCGTGCTGGAGCAGGACGACGAGGAGGTGCCTAGCCTCCCCTATGGCAAGGAGGTGACGGTCAAGACCAAGCGTGGCCTCATCAAGCCGAGGAGCCCGAACCAGGCCCAGTACATCGCCAACATAGTGCGCCACGACATCAGCTTCGGCATAGGCCCCGCCGGCACCGGCAAGACCTATCTGGCCGTGGCCGCCGCCGTGGATGCCCTGGAGCGCCAGGAGATCCGCCGCATCCTGCTGACCCGCCCGGCGGTGGAGGCGGGGGAGAAGCTCGGCTTCCTGCCAGGGGACCTCTCCCAGAAGGTGGATCCTTACCTGCGCCCCCTCTACGACGCCCTGTTCGAGATGCTGGGCTTCGAGCGGGTGGAGAAGCTGATGGAGCGCAACATCATCGAGGTGGCGCCGCTCGCCTATATGCGCGGAAGAACCTTGAACGACGCCTTCATCATCCTGGACGAGGCCCAGAACACCACCACCGAGCAGATGAAGATGTTCCTGACCCGCATCGGCTTCAACTCCAAGGCGGTGGTCACCGGCGACATCACCCAGGTGGACCTGCCCCGCAGCACCAAGTCCGGTCTGCGCCACGCCCTGGAGGTGCTGCAGGGAGTCGACGGCCTGTCGTTCAACTTCTTCGAGTCCAAGGACGTGGTACGCCACCCCGTGGTGGCCCGCATCGTCCAGGCCTACGAGGCGTTCGACGCCCAGCAGGCGGCCGAGAAGGCCGCCGCCAGCAACAAAGAGAACATCAGCAGAGAGAATGCCCAATGAGCCTGACCCTGGATCTGCAACTGGCCTGCGCCAGCCCCGACGGCCTGCCGAGCGAGGCCCAGCTGCAAGGCTGGCTCGAGGGCACCATCCTCGGCTTCCAGCAGGAGGCCGAGGTGACGGTGCGCATCGTCGACGAGGCGGAGAGCCGCGAGCTCAACCACACCTATCGCGGCAAGGACAAGCCCACCAACGTGCTCTCCTTCCCGTTCGAGGCCCCTCCCGGCCTGGAACTGCCCCTGCTCGGGGATCTGGTGATCTGTCGCCAGGTGGTCGAGGCCGAGGCCGTCGAACAGGGTAAAACCCTGGACGCCCACTGGGCCCACATGGTTGTGCACGGCAGTCTGCATCTGCTAGGTTATGACCATATCGAGGACGAGGAAGCCGAGGAGATGGAGCAGCTAGAGCGCGACATCATGCAGGAGCTGGGCTTTGCGGACCCCTATCTGGACGACGATGTCGAAGGATAAGGTGAATCAAGAGCCGCTCAGATGGTGCCGTTTCGAACGCGACATCATGCAGGAACTCGGTATCGCCGATCCTGGTCTGAACGACGAAGAGTAAAACACCGGATGGTCATCGCCTTGAAACAGCCGATGCCTATCCTCATATAGCCACAACGATTTCAAGTGTGTTCATACGAGTAACCAAGAGAGAAAATGACCGACGATCACCCTAGTACCGGCTCGCCGAAGAAAACCTGGCTCGACAAGCTCAGCCAACTCTTCCAGGGCGAGCCAAAAGACCGCAACGATCTGGTGGATGTCATCGCCGATGCCGAGGAGCGAGACCTCATCGATCAGGACACCAAGGACATGATCGAGGGCGTGCTCGAAATTGCCGAGCTGCGCGTGCGCGACATCATGATCCCCCGCTCCCAGATGGTGACCATAGAGAAGTCCCAACCGGTGGACGACTTCCTGCCGGTCATCATCGAATCCGGCCACTCCCGCTTCCCGGTGATCAACGAAGACAAGGATCACGTGGAGGGCATACTGCTCGCCAAGGATCTGCTGCCATTCGGCTTCGGCGGCCATCATGCCAGCGAGCCGCTGCAGCTCGAGAAGATCCTGCGCCCCACCGTCATCGTGCCGGAGAGCAAGCGGGTCGACCGCCTGCTCAAGGAGTTCCGGGAAGAGCGCTACCACATGGCCATAGTGGTGGACGAGTTCGGCGGTGTCTCGGGTCTGGTGACCATAGAGGACATACTGGAGCTCATCGTCGGCGAGATCGACGACGAATTCGACGACATCGAGGACGAGCCGGTCGATATCCGCCGCATCAGCAAGCGGGTCTTCTCCGTCAGCGCCCTCACCGAGATCGAGGACTTCAACGATTTCTTCGGCACCCAGTTCAGCGATGAAGAGGTGGATACCGTCGGCGGCCTGGTGATGCACGCCTTCAGCCACCTGCCCAAGAAGGGCGAGGAGATCGAGCTCGACGGCTACCTGTTCAAGGTGATGCACGCGGACCGGCGTCGGCTGCAACAGCTGCAGGTGAAGATCCCGGAGCATCACGCGGCGGCCCAGCCGGAGTCCTGATCTCTCCCGTCCCGGACCTGACGTTCAACGCCCCTGCCAAGGGGCGTTTGTCATTCTGTCAGGCCCCTACCCTTTCATTCTCCCTGCCACCGCCCCTTGATGTCCCGGCCGCCGGGAGGCTCGCCGTTGGCACCGTTTGCGGTTAAGATGTCGGCCACTTTATTTTATTCAGCCCAATTCGAGCCCCGATCCCCCGTGAAATCGAAACTCCTGACAAGCCTGTTCGCCCTGGCCTCCGGTGCCATCGCCGTGCTGGCCTTCTCTCCTTTCGGCTACTGGCCCCTGGTGATCCTCTCCCTGCTCGGCCTCTATGCCCTGCTGGACAAGGCCAGCCCCAGGCAGGCGGCCTGGCGCGGCTTCGGCTACGCCATGGGCCTGTTCCTGCCGGGCCAGTGGTGGATCCACGTCAGCATGACGGAGTTTGGCGGCATCCCGCTGCCGGCCGCCTTCGTGCTGCTGGCCGGGCTCTGCGCCTATCTCTCCCTCTATCCGACCCTGGCCTGCTGGCTGTTCGCCCGCGTCTTCGCCGGCCGCCACTGGAGCCGCTGGCTGCTCGCCTTCCCGGCGCTCTGGCTCGGGGCCGACTGGCTGCGGGGCTGGGTGATGACCGGCTACCCCTGGCTCTGGTTCGGCTACACCCAGATAGACGGCCCCCTCAAGGGGTTCGCTCCCCTGCTGGGGGTGCAGGGCATCACCCTCGCCCTGCTGCTCACCACCTCCGCCCTCTGGCTGGTGTGGCAGAGCCGCAAGCCGGCCTGGCTGCTGCTGCCCGTCGCCCTGGTGGGGGCGGCGCAAGGATTGATGCAGCTCAACTGGGTCACCCGGGGGGAGCCGGTCAAGGTGGCCCTGGTGCAGGGCAACATCGCCCAGTCCCTCAAGTGGGATCCTGAGGCCCTGATCCCCACGGTGCGCACCTACCAGGACTTGAGCCGCGAGAACCAGGATGCCGACATCATCGTCTGGCCCGAGTCCGCGATCCCGGCCATCGAGAAGGAGATGGGCACCTATCTGGAGAGCCTGGACAAGGCGATGAAGGTGAACGATACCGGCCTGCTGGCCGGCATCATTCACTACGATCTCCAGCAGCAGCGCTTCTACAATACCGTGCTCGGCATGGGGGTGCAGGATGCCGAGGGCAAGGAGTCCTATCACTACGAGCACAAGAACCGCTACTACAAGTACCACCTGCTGCCCATCGGCGAGTTCGTGCCCTTTGAAGATCTGCTGCGCCCCATCGCCCCCTTCTTCAACCTGCCCATGTCCTCCTTCAGCCGGGGGGACGAGGTACAGCCGAACCTGATCGCCAAGGGGCTCAAGTTCGCCGCGGCCATCTGCTACGAGATCATCTTCCCAGACGAGGTGCGCCGCAACGTGCAGCCGGATACCGACTTCCTGCTGACCGTCTCCAACGACGCCTGGTTCGGCACCAGCATAGGCCCCTGGCAGCACATGGAGATCGCCCGCATGCGCGCCCTGGAGCTGGCCCGCCCGCTGCTGCGGGACACCAACACCGGCATCACCATAGTCACCGAGATAGACGGCAGCATCATCGCCCAGATCCCGCAGTTCCAGGCCGGGGTCTTGAGAACCGAGGTGCGTCCCGCCCACGGCGAGACCCCCTACCTGCGCTTCGGCAGCTGGCCCATGTACGGCATCGCCGCCCTGCTGCTGGGCCTGGCGCTGGTGCTGCGCCCCCGCGCCCATCCCTGGGCCCGCAAGGCCTGAAGAGATAGACGTAGATAAATAGCAGAGGCGCCCTTGGGCGCCTCTCTTTATATGCTGTTGTCAGGCGGAAATCAGGGCGAGAGCGGCTCGCGATGATACTCGTCGGCCCCGCACTCGGGGCAGGTGCCGAGCTGTTCAGGATGCAGCACCGTATGGCGCCACTCGCAGTGATCGCACACCAGCACGCCGAGTCCGACCCAGTCCCCGGCCCGGTAGATGCCCTTGTGCTCCAGCTCGTCCGCGAGCTCCTGCCACTCCACCTGGGCGCGGTCGGTCACGTCCGCCAGCCAGGACCAGGCGGTGTCTTTCAGGGCCAGCATAAAGGCGGATTCGGGCACCTCTTGCTTTCCCTCGTCGTAGTTGCCGAGATCCCGCTTCACGTATTCGGCGATCAGGGCGAGTTCATCCTTGGTCAGATCCCCCGCCGCTTCCATATAGGCCTGCACCCTGGCGATCATCCGGTTGAGACGCTCCCCCTGGAACTCTTCCGTCTCCTCCCACTGCTTCCTGAGCTGGGCGATAAAGGCTTCATACCCTTTCTGGCGTTTGTCCATGGTGTTGCTCCTGTACAGATAGCTGATCGTGCCCGGCCGGGGACCGGCGGATGCTGGCGGTTGTTGCCGCCGCAGGATATGGGTATTCTATTGCGATTTCCCAGCCGTTTTATCTATTCATTTCACAGATCCGGATGTCACCAATGCAAGAGCAATACGTTCCCCAATCCATAGAACCAGCAGTGCAGCAGCACTGGGATGCCAAGAAAACCTTCAAGGCGGTGGAGAAAGTAGACAAGGAAAAGTTCTACTGCCTCTCCATGTTCCCCTACCCGTCTGGTCGACTGCACATGGGGCACGTGCGTAACTACACCATAGGTGATGTGATCTCCCGTTATCAACGACTCAACGGCAAGAATGTGCTGCAACCCATCGGCTGGGACGCCTTCGGCCTGCCGGCGGAGAACGCCGCCATCAAGAACGCCACGGCGCCGGCCCCCTGGACCTACGAAAACATCGAATACATGAAGAACCAGCTGAAGATGCTGGGTCTGGGCTATGACTGGGACAGAGAACTCGCCACCTGCAAGCCGGACTACTACCGCTGGGAGCAGTGGTTCTTCACCAAGCTCTACGAGAAGGGCCTGGTCTACAAGAAGACCTCCTCCGTCAACTGGTGCCCGAACGACATGACGGTGCTGGCCAACGAGCAGGTGATCGACAACTGCTGCTGGCGCTGCGACACCCCGGTGGAGCAGAAAGAGATCCCCCAGTGGTTCATCAAGATCACCGACTACGCCGAAGAGCTGCTGAACGACATCGACAACCTGGAAGGCTGGCCCGAGATGGTCAAGACCATGCAGCGCAACTGGATCGGCCGCTCCGAAGGGGTCAACATCAGCTTCGCCGTCGATGGCCAGGATGAGCACCTGGAGGTCTACACCACCCGTCCCGACACCTTCATGGGCGTGACCTATGTCGGTATCGCCGCCGGTCACCCGCTGGCCGCCCAGGCAGCCGAAGGCAACCCCGAGCTCGCCGCCTTTATCGAGGAGTGCAAGCACACCAAGGTGGCCGAGGCGGACATGGCGACCATGGAGAAGAAGGGCATGGCCACCGGCCTCTACGCCATTCACCCGCTGGATGGCCGCAAGGTACCGGTCTGGGTCGCCAACTTCGTGCTGATGAACTACGGCACCGGTGCCGTGATGGCGGTGCCCGGCCACGATCTGCGCGACCACGAGTTCGCCACCAAGTACGGCCTCGAGATCAAGCCGGTCATCAAGCCGGCCGACGGCGAGGCGCCGGACGTGATCGCCGCCGCCTATACCGACAAGGGCGTGCTGTTCAACTCCGGCGAGTTCGACGGCCTCGAGTTCCAGGCGGCCTTCGATGCCATCGCAACCAAGCTGGAAGGGCTCGGCCGCGGCAAGCGCACCGTCAA
Source organism: Aeromonas sp. R7-4 (assembly GCF_040908055.1). Taxonomy (NCBI): domain Bacteria; kingdom Pseudomonadati; phylum Pseudomonadota; class Gammaproteobacteria; order Aeromonadales; family Aeromonadaceae; genus Aeromonas; species Aeromonas sp. R7-4. The sequence continues at coordinate 200,232 of NZ_JBFODA010000067.1, read as the reverse complement.
CTACCGCCTGCGCGACTGGGGTGTCTCCCGTCAGCGCTACTGGGGCGCCCCCATCCCCATGCTGACCCTGGCTGACGGCACTGTGGTACCGACCCCGGAAGACCAGCTGCCGGTGCTGCTGCCGGAAGACGTGGTGATGGACGGCATCCAGAGCCCCATCAAGGCCGACCCCGAGTGGGCCAAGACCACCTACAACGGCCAGGAAGCGTTCCGGGAAACTGACACTTTTGACACCTTCATGGAGTCCTCCTGGTACTACGCCCGCTACTGCTCCCCGGACTACGACAAGGGCATGCTGGATCCGGCGGCCGCCAACCACTGGCTGCCGGTGGATCAGTACATCGGCGGCATCGAGCACGCCTGTATGCACCTGCTCTACGCCCGCTTCTTCCACAAGCTGCTGCGCGACGCGGGCCTGGTGAACAGCGACGAGCCGTTCAAGCGCCTGCTCTGCCAGGGTATGGTGCTGGCCGATGCCTTCTACTACAAGGACGAGAAGGGCGGCAACGTCTGGGTCAGCCCCCTCGACGTCAAGGTAGAGCGGGACGACAAGGGCCGCATCACCAAGGCGGTGGATAACGATGGCCGCGAGGTGATCCACTCCGGCATGACCAAGATGTCCAAGTCCAAGAACAACGGCATCGATCCCCAGCTGATGGTGGAGCGTTACGGCGCCGACACCGTCCGTCTGTTCATGATGTTCGCCTCCCCGGCCGACATGACCCTGGAGTGGTCCGATTCGGGCGTTGAGGGCGCACAGCGCTTCCTGCGCCGCCTGTGGCGCACCACCTTCGAGCACGTCTCGGCGGGTGCCGTGCCGGCGCTGGATGTGGCGTCCCTCTCCAGCGAGCAGAAGGCCGTGCGCCGCGAGCTGCACAAGACCATCGCCAAGGTGAGCGACGACGTGGGTCGCCGCCAGACCTTCAACACCGCCATCGCCGCCATCATGGAGCTGATGAACAACCTGGCCAAGCTGGGCAGCGACGAGCAGGACAGAGCCCTGATGCAGGAAGCGCTGGAAGCCGTGGTGGTCATGCTCTACCCCATCACCCCGCACATCGGCTTCGAGCTGTGGAAGATGCTGGGCAAGGAAGGGGACATCGACGTGACCGGCTGGCCGGTCGCCGACGAAGCGGCCATGGTCGAGACCGAGAAGCTGGTGGTGGTGCAGATCAACGGCAAGATGCGCGGCAAGCTGACCGTGCCGGCCGAGATCAGCCAGGCCGACGTCGAGAAGCTGGCCATGGCCGACGCCTCGGTGCAGAAGTTCACCGACGGCCTGACCGTGCGCAAGGTGGTCTATGTGCCGGGCAAGCTGCTCAACATCGTCGCCAACTGATCTCTGGTCACCAAATCTGACCAACTGAAGACGGCGGGCCTGGCCCGCCGTCGTTCAAGCACAGCAAAGAGGATTTCATATGGGCATGTCCCTTACTCGCTGGATTGCCATCATGCTGACGGGCCTGCTGCTGCAGGCCTGCGGTTTTCAGATGCGGGGCACCGCCATCCCCCCCGAGCTGATGACCATGAAGGTGGTCGGTGACAACAAGAGCGACTTCTATCGCCTGGTGACCACCCGCCTCAAGGCCTCCGGGGTGACCCTGGCGGACAAGGAGGGCATTCCGGTGCTGACTCTGGCTGGCGTGCGCAGCACCAGTCAGGTCGCCTCCGTCGACGCTATCGGCCAGGATCGCGAGTACCTGCTGGGCTACAGCACCCAGTTCAGCGTGACGGTGCCGGGCAAGCCGACCCAGGTCTTCCCCATCACCTTCAACCGCAGCTTCCTGAACAAGCCGGATGCGGCGCTCGCCTCCTCCCGCGAGCAGGAGCAGCTCGGCAAGGAGATGCAGGAGCAGGCCGCGAACCTGGTGATCCGTCAGCTCAGCCAGGTCAAGTTCTGATGCGAGCCTCCTGATGAGAGTCTATCCGGAGCAGTTCGCGGACCATCTCAAGGCAGGGCTCAAGCCCTGCTATCTCGTCTTTGGGGACGAGCCGCTGCTCAAGCTGGAAGCCATCGACGCCGTGCGTCAGGTCGCCCGCAAACAGGGGTTCGATGAACGCCACAGCTTCGTGGTGGAGGCCGGGCTGGACTGGAACCAGGTCTATGACGCCTGCCAGGCCATGAGCCTGTTCTCCGCCCGCCAGATCATCGAGCTGGAGCTGCCGGCCAAGGTCGACAAGGATCTGGCCGCCCGCATCGCCGAGATAGCCAAGCAGTTGCACCCCGATCTGCTGCTGGTGCTCTCGGGCCCCCGCCTCAACCAGACCCAGATGAAGGCGGCCTGGTTCGACAAGCTGAGCCAGAGCGGCACCTATGTGCCGGTCAACCACCCCGAGCCCCGCTTCTTCCCGCGCTGGATGAGCGCCCGTTTCCAGCGCTTCGGCCTCAAGGTGCTGCCGGACGCCGTCAACTTCATGTGCCACAGCTACGAGGGCAACCTGCTGGCCGCGAGCCAGGAGATAGAGAAGCTGACCCTGCTCTCGCCCCCTCAGCCGATCACGGTCGCCTACCTGCAGGAGACCATCATCCGCCACGCCCACTTCACCCCGTTCCAGCTCATCGACACCCTGCTGGAGGGCAAGGTGAACCGGGCCCAGCGCATCCTGTTGGCCCTGCGCGCCGAGGGCACCGAGCCCGGCATGCTGGCCTGGACCCTGTGCCGGGAGCTGGAACAGCTGACCGAATTGGCGCTGGCGGCCAGGGCCGGTCAGCCCCTGGTGGAGCACTTCTCGCGCCTGCGCATCTGGCAGAGCCGCCAGCAACTGATCCAGCAGGCCCTGACCCGGCTGCCCTTCGCCAAGCTGCAGCAGCTGTGGCAGCTGATGGCCCGGCTCGACGACGCCCAGCGCCGCTTCGATACCGAGCAGGCTTGGCTGATGTTGCAGACCCTGGCGCTGGGTTTTCGCGATGGCACCCCGCTGCCGCTGCTGGAGGCGGATCCATGCTAAACGCACCCATCGGCATCCTCGGCGGCACATGCGAGCCGAGCCATATCGATCACCTTGTTCAGACAGGGGCAGAAGAATGACGCTGAGACCACCCATCGGCATTCTGGGGGGGACTTTCGATCCCATCCACATCGGCCATCTGAGACCCGCCATCGAGGCCCGCGAGGCCCTGCGGCTGGCGGAGGTTCGCCTGGTTCCGAACCATATCCCCCCCCATCGCGCCAGCCCCTACTGTTCGAGCGAGCAGCGCCTCGCCATGGTCGCGCTGGCAGCGGCGGAGAATCCGGGCTTCGTGGTGGATGAGCGGGAGCTGGATCGGGACAGGCCTTCTTACACCATCGACACTCTGATCGCGCTGCACGCCGAGCTGCCAGACACCCCAGTCTGCTTCCTGATGGGCATGGACTCCCTGCTCGGCCTGCCGAGCTGGCACCGCTGGCAGGAGCTGCTCGACCATGCCCACCTGGTGGTGAGCACCCGCCCCGGCTGGCAACCGGACTATCCGGCCGAGGTGGCCGATCTGCTGGCCCGTCACCAGACCCAGGACAGCGAGGATCTGCATCGTCACCGCCACGGCCATATCTGGCTGGCGGGCAACCTGCCCGTCGAGCTCTCCGCCACCCGGCTCAGAGCCCTGCTGGCATCGGGCCGGGATCCCAGGTATCTGCTGCCCGCGCCGGTCGCCGATTACATCCGGCTGCACGGCCTCTATCGGCCAACCCGGGGCCAGTGAACGGGCCAAACGGTGCGGCCCAGCCAGCCGACACCCTGAGGCGCACCCGGCACCGGCCCGGCTATTGCCGGAGCGGGTTGCGCACTATAGTGATCGTTAAGGGGTTGCCCCCTGCATGAGTGGCAACCCCGGATCCGCTCCCTTTGCCAGGCTGGGAAACGGGAGTGACCATGATATAATCCGCCGCCCTCTGGCGCCGGAAGATAGGAGAAGACATTGCAAGGCCAAGAATTGCTCGCCTTTATCGTCGACAAGATCGATGACATGAAAGGCCGCGACATCATCATCCTCGATGTGCGCGGCAAATCCAGCATCACGGACACCATGATCATCTGCTCCGGCAACTCCAATCGCCACGTCAGTGCCATCGCCCACAACCTCGCCAGCGAGGCGCGCCACGCCGGGCTCGATCTGCTCAGCGTGGAAGGCGAACTCACCGGCGAGTGGGTGCTGGTGGACATGGGCTCGGTCATCGTGCACGTGATGCAGGATGAGTACCGCGACTTCTACCAACTGGAAAAACTCTGGGGCGGTGCCCAGGTGAATGCACAGTAAGCGTGCAGACGCGCAAAAAAGGGCAAGGGCGTAGAGCAAGATGAAGATCCAGTTGATTGCAGTGGGCACCAAGATGCCTGCCTGGGTAGAGCATGGCTTCGAAGAGTACCGTCGCCGTTTCCCGAAAGACATGCCGTTCGAGCTGGTCGAGATCGGCGCCGGAAAACGCGGCAAGAATGCCGACATCCCCCGTATCCTGCAAAAGGAGGGGGAAGCCATGCTGGCGGCCGCCGGCCGCTCGCGCATCGTGACCCTGGACATTCCCGGCAAGCCCTGGACCACAGAGCAGCTGGCCGTGCAACTGGAGGCCTGGAAGCTGGATGGCCGCGACGTGGCGCTGCTGGTCGGGGGGCCTGAAGGCTTGTCTCCCGAGTGCAAGGCCGCCGCCGAACAGAGCTGGTCCCTGTCACCGCTCACCCTGCCCCATCCGCTGGTGAGGGTGCTGGTGGCCGAGAGCCTCTATCGCGCCTGGAGCATCACCACCAATCACCCCTATCACAGAGAGTGACCCATGCAGAGCCCACGCACTCCGCTCATCCACCCGGTCCCCGGAGCCTGAGCATGCATATCGCCTCTCTCACCCGTACGTCAGCCACAAGGTAACGGCATGCTGAAGAATCGCATCGAAATGCGCGACCACAGCGCCGAGGGGCGCCTGTTCTTCCGGCGCACCCTGGTCGCCTACATCGGCATGGTCGTGCTCATGCTGGTGTTGCTCGGCAACCTCTACTACCTGCAGGTAGAGTCTTACGAAACCTACCAGACCCGTTCCAATGACAACCGGATCCGCGTCGTGCCGGTGGCGCCGCCCCGCGGCCTCATCTATGACGCCAACGGGGTGCTGCTGGCGGAAAACCGCCCCGTCTACAGCTTGGAGATCGTGCCGGAAGAGACCGATAACCTGGAGCAGACTGCCGACGATCTCATCGCCCTGCTGGCCCTGCCGGAGGGAACCAAGGAGAAATTCCTGGCCGAGGTCAAGCGCCAGCGTCGTTTCAAGCCGGTGCCCCTGTTCGAGAAGCTGAGCGAGTACCAGGTCGCACTCTTCTCGGTCAACCAGCACAACTATCCGGGGGCCAGCATCGAGGCCTACCTCAAGCGCTACTACCCGTTCGGCGACACCCTGACCCATGCGCTGGGCTATGTGGCGAAGATCAACACCCGCGACGTGGAGCGTCTCGAGAAGGAGGAGAAGCTCGCCAACTACGCCGCCACCAAGGACATCGGCAAGCAAGGGGTGGAGAAGTTCTACGAGGACGAGCTGCACGGCGTGGCGGGCTACCAGGAGGTCGAGGTCAACAACCGCGGCCGGGTGGTGCGCACCCTGAAGTTCCAGCCTCCCGAGCCCGGCAAGGATATCTACCTCAACATCGACATCCGCCTGCAGTTGAAGGCGCAGGAGCTGCTGGCCGGTCGCCGGGGCGCCATCGTCATGATGGAACCCAACACCGGCGCCATCCTGGCCATGGAGTCGAGCCCGAGCTATGACCCCAACCTGTTCGTGACGGGCATCTCCAGCGCCAACTACTCGGCGCTGCTCAACGATCCCGCCAGGCCGCTGGTGAACCGCACCACCCAGGGCATCTATGCCCCCGCCTCCACCGTCAAGCCCATGATGGCGGTGATGGGGCTGAACGAAGGGGCCATCACCCCCAACTATCGCTACTTCGGCGGGCCCAGCTTCTCCATCCCTGGCACCACCAAGAAGTTTCGCGACTGGCGCCGCTGGGGCCACGGCTGGCTCGACGTCTACCGCGCTATCGAGGTGTCGGCGGATACCTACTTCTACGATCTCGCCTACCGGGTCGGCATCGACAAGATCAACAGCTACATGACCAAGTTCGGCTTCGGGCAGTACAGCGGCGTCGATCTGTTCGAGGAGACCAAGGGGGTCATGCCGTCCCGAGACTGGAAGATGGCGCGCTGGCGCCAGCCCTGGTATCAGGGGGACACCATCTCCATCGGCATCGGTCAGGGCTACTGGAGCGCCACCCCGATCCAGCTGGCCAAGGCCATCAGCATCCTGACCCAGAACGGTCACGACGTGACGCCGCACCTGCTCAAGAGCACCGCCTCCTCCGACGGCGTGGTCAACGCCCCCATCAACCCGAACGTGGCCATCGCCGCCAAGAGCGACACCTACTGGCAGGTGGCCAAGGACGGCATGTGGCGCGTCATCAACGGCCATGAGGGCACCGGTCGCCGGGCCTTTGCCAATACCCCCTACAAGGCGGCGGGCAAGTCAGGGACCGCCCAGGTGGTGGGCCTGAAAGAGAACCAGGTCTACAACGCGGCCACCACCAAGATGGAGCACCGCGACAACGCCCTGTTCGTCGCTTTCGCCCCCTTCGAAGCCCCCAAGGCCGTGGTCGCACTGGTGCTGGAGAACGCCGGGGGCGGCAGCGCCATGGCTGCCCCGGTGGCCCGCCACATGCTGGATGCCTATCTGTTGCCGCCGGAACCCCAGCTGCCGCCGGCCCCGGCCAAGCAACCCCAATCTGAAGAGGTCGCCCCTCATGAGTAATTCCGCCCGCCAGCAGAGCATCTGGTACAGGCTGCACATCGACCTGCCGTTGCTGCTCGGCCTGCTGGCCCTGATGACCCTCTCCATGGTGGTGCTCTACTCGGCGTCGGGGCAGAGTGTCGACGCCATCGTACGCCAGCTGGTGCGCGGCGGCCTCGCCTTCGCCCTGATGATCGGCATGGCCCAGCTGCCCCCCTCCCTCTACGCCCGCTGGTCCGTGCCTCTGTTCGCCGTGGTGGTGCTGCTGCTCATCGCGGTGGACGTGTTCGGCCATATCGGCAAGGGGGCCCAGCGCTGGCTCGACCTCGGCTTCATGAAGTTCCAGCCCTCCGAGGTGATGAAGCTCTCCATGCCCATCATGGTGGCCGCCTGGCTCAGCCGCCATTCGCTGCCGCCGAAGTTCAGCCACGTGATGATCGCCCTGGTGATGGTACTGCTGCCCACCCTGCTGATCGCCGCCCAGCCTGATCTCGGTACCTCCATCCTGGTGGCCGCCTCCGGCTTCTTCGTCATCTTCCTGGCGGGGATCAGCTGGTGGCTGATCGGGCTGGCGGTGCTGCTGATCTGCGCCTTCATGCCGGTGCTCTGGTTCTTCCTGATGCACGACTACCAGCGCCAGCGGGTGCTGATGCTGCTGGATCCGGAGAAGGACCCGCTCGGCCGCGGCTATCACATCATCCAGTCCAAGATAGCGATCGGTTCAGGGGGCGTCTTCGGCAAGGGGTGGCTGCAGGGCACCCAGTCCCAGCTGGAGTTTCTGCCCGAGCGCCACACCGACTTCATCTTCGCGGTGTTCAGCGAGGAGTTCGGCCTGGTGGGGGTCGCCCTCTTGCTGGTGATCTACCTCTACATCATCAGCCGCTGCCTCTTCATCTCCATGCAGGCCCAGAACAGCTTCGAGCGCCTGCTGGGCGGCGCCCTGACGCTGACCTTCTTCGTCTATGTGTTCGTTAACATGGGCATGGTAAGCGGCATACTGCCGGTGGTGGGGGTGCCCCTGCCGCTGGTGAGCTACGGCGGCACCTCCATGGTGACCCTGATGGCGGGCTTCGGCGTCCTGATGTCCATCCAGACTCACAGAAGACTGCTGGCCTGATGATCCGGGGGCTGCAAAGGCTGGCCTGCGGGATGCTGGCAGCCTGGTCACTGACGGCAGGTGCGGCTTCCGAGCCACCCCAACTGGCACAACTCGCCCTGCAGCACTCGGTGCCGCTGGCCGAGCTGCAAGCCGCCGCCGCCCAGGCCAGGGTGCGCCAGGAGGTGCTCGACACCATCAGCAAGCCCTGGGAGGCCAAGCCCTGGCACCGCTACCGGCCGCTGTTCGTCACCCCCGAGCGGATCCGGGACGGGGTCGGCTTCTGGCAACGCCATGCGACCACCCTGGCGCAGGCCGAACAGCGCTACCGGGTGCCCGCCGCCCTCATCGTCGCCATCATCGGCATCGAGACCTTCTACGGCCGCCAGATGGGCCGCCATCCGGTACTCGACAGCCTCTATACCCTGGGCTTCCACTACCCCGAGCGGGCCGACTTCTTCGCCAAGGAGTTTGCCCAGCTGGTGCTGCTTGCCCGGGAGGAGCAGTGGTCGCTCACCACCCTCAAGGGCTCCTATGCCGGTGCCATGGGCATGGGCCAGTTCATGCCCTCCAGCTATCGCCACTACGCGGTCGACTTCGACGACGACGGCAAGCGGGATCTCTTCGCCAACCCGGCAGATGCCATCGGCAGCGTGGCCAACTACTTCGCCCTGCACCACTGGCGCTGGGGGGAGTCGGTGGTCGAGCCCGCCTTGATCGGATTGGCACCAGTGGGTACCCTGCTGGCACCCGAGCCCGAGCTCAAGCAGCGCTGGGCCGAGCTGGCGGCCGCGGGCATCGAGCTCGCCACCCCGCTGGCACCCGACACGCCGGTGAAACTGCTGGCATTGGAGCAGGCCGAAGGACCGGAATACTGGGTCGCGCGCCACAATTTTTACGTGATCACCCGCTACAACCGCAGCCCTCTCTATGCGATGGCGGTGCATCAACTCAGTCAAGCCATCCAGGACGCTTATGCATTACAGCCACAGACTTCTTCCCCTCAGCCTGACCTTGTTGCTGGCCGCCTGTAGCAGCCAACCCGAACCCCAGCCGCTGCCGCCCGAGCCCGTCCCGCAAGAGAAGCCCCAGGTGATCGAGATCCCCCAGGCCACCGGCGCCATTCCGCGCCCCGAGCCCATGAGCACGAGCGGCAACCGGGACTACTGGATAGGCAAGCAGAAATACGAGGTGTGGCGCGACATCAAGCACTACAGCGAGGAGGGCACGGCCAGCTGGCTCGCCCGGGATCTGGACGGCAACAAGACCGCCAACGGCGACGTGCAGGACAGCACCCTGTTCAGCGCCGCCCACCGCAACCTGCCGCTGCCGAGCTATGTACGGGTCACCAACCTGGACAACGGGCTGGAGACCATAGTACGCGTCAACGACCGCGGCCCCTTCGGCAGCGATCGCCTCATCGACCTCTCCCACGCCGCCGCCAGGCAACTGGAGATGGTGGACGGTGGCGAGGCCAGGGTGCGCCTCGAGCTCATCACCGATCAGCCGGACCAGATGGTCGAAATGGTGCCCATGACCCCGATGACGCCCATGGTGCCTGCGGCGCCGGCCGCGGATACCTTCGTCAACGAGACGCCGGCCGCCACCCCGCCGGCCAAGGCGGCTCCGGCAGCGGCGCCGGTCGCCACGGCGACCAGCACCCTCTCAACTCCCAAGGCCGCCACCGGCCAGGGCAAGATGATCCAGGTGCTGGCGAGCGGCTCCGAGACCCGGGCCCAGGCCATGGGCAAGGTGATGACCCAGCGCTACGGCGTGCCCTATCAGGTGGTGGCCCACGGCGCCGTCTTCCGCGTCCTGCTGGGACCGGTGGCGACCGATCAGCAGGCGACCCTGCTGGAACAGATCCGCCAGGGCGGGCTGGAGCAGGCCTTCATCGTTCCCTGACATAGCCCCCGACCTCACGCCGGGATACGACGCGAGGTCGGGGACAACCCCATAAAATCCCGTCCAGATCGCATCTCGGGCTATGACCGACACGCACATCTGGTATAGTGAAGCCCGCTTTTTTTCAACTTGGGTACACCCCATCCAGGCACCAGGAATTTCAAGATGTCCAAATTTGCCCGTTCCGTTATTCTGGCCTCCCTGTTAAGCGCCACCGCTCAGGCCAACCAGCCTGTTCCGACGCCGGATTCGGCCCTGCCGAGCGCCCAGCCGGTCCCCACTTTGAACAGCGCCCCCATGGTGATCCCCGCCGCGCCGGAGATCTCCGCCAAGGCCCACATCCTGATCGACTACTTCTCCGGCCAGGTACTGGCCGAGCAGAACGCCGACGAGCGTCTGCCGCCCGCCAGCCTGACCAAGATGATGACCTCCTACATCGTCGGCGACGAGCTGCACAAGGGGAACATCAAGGGCACCGACATGGTGACCGTCAGCCAGAACGCCTGGTCCAAGAACTACTCCGACTCCTCCAAGATGTTCATCGAGGTGGGCAAGCAGGTCTCCGTCGATGATCTGAACAAGGGCATCATCATTCAGTCCGGCAACGACGCCTGCGTGGCCATGGCCGAGCACCTAGCGGGCAGCACCGACTCCTTCGCCAGCCTGATGAACGCCTGGGCCGCCAAGCTCGGCATGAAGGACTCCCAGTTCAAGAACCCCCACGGGCTGGATGAAGAGGGCCACTACAGTACCGCCCGCGACATGGCCCGCCTGGGTCAGGCCCTGATCCACGATCAGCCGGAGGAGTACAAGATCTACTCCCAGAAGTCCTTCGTGTTCAACGGCATCACCCAGCACAACCGCAACCGCCTGCTGTGGGATCAATCCCTGCAGGTGGACGGCATCAAGACCGGCCACGTCAGCCAGGTGGGCTACAACCTGGTCTCCTCCGCCACCAACAACGAGGGCATGCGCCTGATTGCCGTGGTGCTGGGCGCCAGCAGCGAAGCCACCCGCGCCGCCGAGAGCAAGAAGCTGCTCACCTACGGCTTCCGCTTCTTCCAGAGCCTGACCCCGTACAAGGCGGGCACCGAGCTGGTGACCCAAAAGATCTGGATGGGTGACAAGCCGGAAGTGAAGCTGGGGGTCGACAAGGACGTCTCCGTGCTGGTCACCCGGGGTCAGGGCAACAACCTGAAAGCGGACTTCCAGCTGGAGAGCGAGCTGAAGGCGCCCCTGGCCAAGGGTCAGCGCGTCGGCACCGTGTTCCTCAAGCAGGGGGACAAGGAGATCAAGCAGGTGCCCCTGGTCGCCCTGGAAGAGGTGCAGGAAGGTGGCCTGATGAGCCGTCTGTGGGATTACCTGGTGATGCTGGTCTCCAGCTGGTTCAAGTAACAGACCCCTCCTCAAGCAGCGGCGCCAACAGGCGCCGCTGCTGTCTTTTGCGGTCTGTCCAGTCAATAACCCTGTAATCTGCAGGTTCCGCCGACTGACGATTTGTGGTAAAAAGCAGCATTTCCACGTCTTGCCGAACCGCCGGGCCTTGATCCCGAGGCGGCTCATGCCCATATAGAATGGGAGACTGCCCCTTCTGGGCAGATAGGGGGACCGTTTAAACGGCCCTCAAAGACGTAAAGATGACGTCGCTTCCCGGCGACCCAGAAAGGTGAAGTAGATGAATACCAAGTTTGATGAACTGCTGGAGTTCCCCTGCAAGTTCCCGTTCAAGGTGCTCGGCGTGGCCGATCCCGCCCTGCCCGACATGGTGGTGGAAGTGCTGCAGCAACACGCCCCCGGCACCTACAGCCCGACCGTCCAGCCGAGCTCCAAGGGCAACTATCACTCGGTACGGGTGACGGTCACCGCCCATAGCAAGGAACATATCGAAGCCATGTACACCGCTCTTGGCAAGATCGAGCTGGTTCGCTACGTCCTGTAAGTCGCCTCTCTCGCCCCGCCACCGGGGCGACTGATTATTTGCCAGCCGGCGACACGCGCCGGCCGACCCAAGCGCCTGTCAGTGAGGAAAGATGTCACCCGAAACGCCCGCCGAGCCACAATCGCCCCCGAGCCAGCTGTTCGTCAGACAGCTGGGCCGTCGTCCCTACCAGCCGGTGTGGGATGCCATGAAGGCGTTCACCGACAACCGCACCCCCGACACCCCCGACGAGTTCTGGGTGGTGGAGCACGATCCCGTCTACACCCAGGGTCAGGCCGGCAAGGCCGAACACCTGCTCGCCCCCGGCGATATCCCGGTGGTGCAGAGCGATCGCGGCGGTCAGGTGACCTATCACGGCCCGGGCCAGCTGGTGCTCTACGTGCTGGTGGACGTGCGCCGCAGCAAGCTCTCGGTACGCGAGCTGGTGACCTGCCTCGAAACCGCCATCATCAACACCCTGGCCAAGAGCGGGATTGAGGCTTATGCCAAACCCGATGCCCCCGGCGTCTACGTGAAGAGCGATCTGGGCATGGAGGCCAAGCTGGCTTCCCTGGGTCTGCGCATTCGCAAGGGCTGCTCCTTCCACGGGCTGGCCCTCAACGTCGACATGGACATGACCCCCTTCCTGCGCATCAACCCGTGCGGCTATGCGGGCATGGCCATGACCCAGACCAGCGCCCTGGGCGGCCCCCGGAGCGTCGCCGAGGCGCAGTCCCTGCTGGTGGCCGAGCTGGCCCGCCTGATCGGCTACCAAGAGATCACGAATACCGAAGAGGCAGCATGAGCAGGCTCATGCCCCACGGCCACCAGGGCCCAGCGATGAGCCTGGTGGCCATCAACCAGACAATAACAAACACCGAGAGTGAATCATGAGCAAACCCGTTCGTATGGAGCCGGGCGTCAAGCTGCGCGATGGCGACAAGATGGCCCTGATCCCGGTGAAATTCATGCCGGATCCCAACGAGGAAGTGCTGCGCAAGCCGGACTGGATGCGGATCAAGCTGCCGCCGTCGAGCCAGAAGATCGAGCACATCAAGAGCACCCTGCGCAAGAACAAGCTGCACTCTGTGTGTGAGGAAGCCTCCTGCCCCAACCTGGCGGAGTGCTTCAACCACGGCACCGCCACCTTCATGATCATGGGCGCCATCTGCACCCGCCGCTGCCCCTTCTGCGACGTGGCCCACGGCCGCCCGCTGCCGCTGGATCCGGAGGAGCCGAAGAAGCTGGCACTGACCATCAAGGAGATGAACCTCAAGTACGTGGTGATCACCTCGGTGGACCGCGACGATCTGCGCGACGGCGGTGCCCAGCACTTCGCCGACTGCATCAAGGAGATCCGCGAGCACAGCCCCCAGACCCGCATCGAGATCCTGACCCCGGACTTCCGCGGCCGGATGGAGCAGGCGCTGGAGGTGTTCCGCGAGACCCCGCCTGACGTCTTCAACCACAACCTGGAAACCGCCCCGCGCATGTATCGGGTCGCCCGCCCCGGCGCCGACTACAAGTGGTCCCTGGAGCTCTTGCGCCGCATCAAGGAGATGCACCCGCACGTGCCCACCAAGTCCGGTCTGATGATGGGCCTTGGCGAGACCAACGAGGAGATAGTCCAGGTGCTCAAGGATCTGCGCGAGCACGGCGTCAACATGCTGACCCTGGGCCAGTACCTGCAGCCGAGCCGTCACCACCTGCCGGTGAAGCGCTACGTGCCGCCCGCAGAGTTCGACGAGCTGAAAGACGTGGCCATGGATCTCGGCTTCTCCCACGCCGCCTGCGGCCCCTTCGTGCGTTCGTCCTACCACGCGGACCTGCAGGCCAAGGGCGAAGAGGTTAAATAACCTCGCACGAAAGAGAGGTCAAGCAAGCCTCCCCGCCACAGACAGAAAAGAGCGCCCTTGGGCGCTCTTTTTATTGAGCATTCCGGACTCGGCCATCCCGGCCAGCCCCTTGGCTAACCCTGGGCTCCGGGGTTAAGGTAGCGACTCCCTTTCCTTGAGTGAAACGCCGGATGCCGACCCCTATCGTTCGCCTGCTCCCCATGGATGAGGCGCATTTCCCCGCCTATCGCGACTACTTCATCGACGACTACGCCCGGGATCTCGCCAGCAACCACGGGCTGACCCAGACCGAGGCCCGCCAGCAGGCCGAAGCCTCCCTGCGGCAATACCTGCCCCAAGGGGCCGCCACGCTGGGTCAGAGCCTGCTCTGCATCATCCCTGTCAATGACACTGTGCATGACAATGTCGGGAGCGCAGTCGCCCCCATCGCCGGCTATCTCTGGCACAGCATCGACAGCGCCGCCCACAGCACCTTTATCTATGACTTCTACACACTCCCGGCCCATCGCGGACTGGGGTATGGCAAGGCCGCCATGGCGGTGCTGGAGGCCGAGTTGAAGTGCCTTGGCGTCAGCCAGATCAAGCTGAGGGTCGCCTATGACAATCCGAGGGCCAGGGCGCTCTACGAAGAGATCGGCTTTCACATCACGGGCTACAACATGGCCAAGAAACTGGGTTGATGGCACCCGCCATCAACCCTCTTCCCGGTTTCAGTCGTGCGGGCACTCAGAGCGAGATCCCGGAAAACGACATGAAGCCCAGCGACATCAGCCCCGCCACGATAAAGGTGATGCCGATGCCGCGCAGCCCCTCGGGCACATCGGAATACTTCATCTTCTGGCGCAGACCGGCGATGGCGACGATGGCCAGCAGCCAGCCCAGCCCTGAGCCCGCTCCATACACTACGGATTCGATAAAGTCGTAATCCCGCTGGGCCATGAACATCACCCCGACGAAGATGGCGCAGTGCACCGTCAGCAACGGCAGATAGATGCCGAGGGCGTGGTGGAGCGCCGGGAAGTGCTTGTCCAGCACCATCTCCATCACCTGCACTAGGGCCGCCAGCACCCCGATATAGACGATGAAATCGAGAAAGCTCAGATCAAACTCGCCGAGAAAGGTACTGTCCGGACGCAGGATATGGCGGTAGATCAGGTTGTTGAGGGGGATGGCGATCACCATGACCACCAGCACCGTCATGCCGAGGCCGAAGGCGGTGTTGATGTTCTTGGAGACGGCCAGGAAGGTGCACATGCCGAGGAAGAAGGCCAGGGCCAGGTTTTCCACGAAGATCGACTGAATGAACAGGTTGACGTAATAGTCCATGAATGGGGCTCACCACTTGTCTGCATCGAGAGAGGGGTCGCTGCAGGCCGACGGGCCGCGGCGACACGGGATGACAAAAAGGCACGGGCGCGATCGGGACACAGGAACGACGCCCTGTGCCCGGTCGGATCAGCAACGGGAAAGCTCCCGCCCAACGCCCGCGAGGGATGAGACGCTAGTCCCCCTGGCAGAAGCGAAATTGCAGGTGGTGGCAGCGAAGCCGCCGAGTGTGCAGATAGCCGAAGCAGTCAGGCAACTGCCTGAAGTAGATGAGGGGCAAAAAGAACAGCAGGCCGCAGAGCAGGCCGAGGATCTCGTGCTGGAACCAGGCCAGCAGCATCTGGTAGGGCTCGGGGTGGTTGGTGCCTTCCAGCCGCCGTCCCTGCTCGAAGCCGAGCCGCCACTGTCCGCCCGGCGGCAGGCTGACGCTGTTGATAAGCCCGGGATCAGCCGGCTCATGCAACTGCATCGAGGCGCCCTGGCCGACCGCAGCCTGACGTACGGCTGCACCGACCTCTGCCGCAGCGAAGGCGGCAAGCCACATAAGGCTGGCGATGGCGAGGGCCATCAGCCAGGTCGAGCGTCGGCCAGCGGGTGACAAGCGGGGAGTCTCTTCTTTAAAAGAGGATTCAGCGAGGCCGAATATATCACAATTCATCTTTTTATTGAATTCGAAACCCTGCAAACACCCACGAATTGATACTAAAAACCCTAGTTATCAATAAATCTGGCAATTAAAAACCACAATGAGCACACGGGGCACTCTCTTTACCCTCACGGTGCCCCTCACTCCTGCACAAAGGCTGGGTGGTAGCACACTTCGCCACTGGGCATGGCCGCCCCGAACGAGCGAGCCATGAAGTACTCGGCCGGCACGCCGGGCAGCGTCAGCCCCGGCTCGGGCACGAAACCGAAACGGCCGTAGAAGCCGGGATCCCCCAGCACCACGCAGCCGGCCGCTCCCATCCCCTTGATCTCGGCCAGACCCGCATCCATCAGTCGTGAACCCAGCCCCTTGCCGTGCAGCACAGGAGAGACCGAAATGGGGCCAAGACCATACCAGTGCGGGCTGCCATCACTGATGGTCACCGGCGAGAAGCAGAGGTGGCCGACCACCCGGCCTTCCAGCTCCGCCATCAGCGACAGGCTGAGTGCCCCGGCTTGGCGCAAGGCGCGCACGATCAGCTGTTCGTTGTGATCGGTATGGGGCGCATTGAGGAATGCGGCCACGGTCACCGCTTCAATGGCCTCGTGATCGGCGCCCGTTTCCGGTCGAATGAGGATGTTCATAGGGGTTTCTCCGTTTGTTCTCTTTCAATGAATGCTCTGATCAGGCGGCCTGCAGGCAGCAGATCACATAGCCGTAGCTGCCCAGATACTGGCGGTGGATGGCCATTTCCTGGCTCAAGTCCTGCCAGGCGGGACTATGTCCCAGCTCGGCGCAATGACGCGCCAGATTGCGCTCGATGGGGTCCAGATAGTTATTCCAGGCACTCATCGGCAACGGGGTGTGCGACAGGCAGCGATAACCCGCCTCTTGCACCGTCTTCAGCAGGCCAGCCAGCGTCTGCATGGCAGGATAATCCCGCTGCCAGAACGCCAGCGCCTCCTCTGGCGGCGTGTCCGTCAGCCACACCAGGTCGCTCAGCACCAGGCAGGCAGCAGGGCCGGCAAGGTACGGCCGCCATGCTTGCAAGGCGTTGGCCACTCCTATGGTGTAGGCGCTCCCCTCGGCCCAGATAAGGTCGGCGGGGGCAAGTTCCATGGGCAAGTCCGCCATATTGGCGCACAGGGTGGTGACCTGATCAAGCCCCGCCGCACTGGCCGATCTCGCCACGGCGGCCAGCGCCTCCTCGTCCAGATCGATGGCCACTATGGCTGCGTCCGTCACCTGTGCCAACGCCATGGTGGCGGCGCCGCGCCCGCAGCCCATGTCGAAGATCCGGCGAGGCTGGCTGGGCAGCGCGGCAAACTGCTGCTGGGTGAAGAGGCGATCGCCCGGCCCCCAATAGCTCATGCCGTCCAGCAGCAGCTTGAAATCCCGGATGTAGCGCTCATGTTCGTTCATGTCTTTGCTGAGCCATTGCAGGTGGTAACGCTCTTTTTCACTGAATCCCTGCCTCATCACCCAGGCAAAGTAGGCCTGCGGGGCTTGATGCTGCAGTTGCCGCTGCCAGGCCTTGAACTCGTCGCCGGAGTGCGCACGCAAACCGGCGAGATCCGCCAGCAGATCCCGGGCGCGTTGCATCCGCGCCAGCTCTTCATCCAGCTCCCTGACCCGGGCTTCCAGTGTCGCCTGCTCCAGCTCGCCCGCCAGACAGGCGAGGCACTGCTTGAGGCTGAGGCCACCCGCCTGCAGGGCCTGCACCATCCGCAGCCGCTGCAGATCTTCATCGTCGTAGTGGCGATAGCCGTTGGCGGCTCTCGTTCCCGCAATCACCCCCAGTTTCTCGTAATAGAGCAGGGTGGAGCGGGCCAGGCCGCAGCGCCTGGCCAGTTCGGATATTTTCATGACAGCGACTCGCAATGGGGTCCGTGACCCGATGAAGGGAAGCTTAAACCGTGAAGCAATAGACGGGTCAACGGCAAAACCCGGGTTCACACCATAAAAAACGGCCACCCTGAGGTGGCCGTCATCGGCATCAAGACAGACTCGCGGGATCAGAGGCCGGCGGCCTCCAGATGCTCCACCAGTAGCTGCACGCTGCGGTTGCCGCGCCACTCGTTGACATCGAGCCGGTAGACCAGCCGCACCCGCTTCACCGAGGCATCGGGCCAGCGCTGCAAGTCGACGCCGAAGGCGATGGCATCCACCGCGTGGCCGGAATCCGTGGTCAGCATCATCTTGAGGTGCTTCTCCCCCACCAGCCGCTGCTGCACCAGCACGAATTCGCCGTCGAACAGCGGCTCGGGGAAGGCCTGCCCCCAGGGGCCGGAGGCGCGAATAAGCTCCGCCAGCTCCAGACTCAGTTCATCGGGCAAGAGTTCGCCGTCGGTGAGCAGCACCCCGGTCAACAGCTCAGGCGTCACCAGCTCGCCGATGACCGCCTCGAAAGCCCGACCGAAGGCCTCGATATTGGCCTTGGGCAGGGTCAGCCCGGCCGCCATGGCGTGACCGCCAAACTTGCCCATCAGGCCGGGATGGCGGGTGTCGAGCAGTTCCAGCGCATCGCGCAGATGCACACCGGGGATGGAGCGCCCGGAGCCCTTGAGCTCGGTCTCGCTGCTCTCGGCAAACGCGATGACCGGGCGGTAGTACTTCTCCTTTACCTTGGAGGCCACCAGCCCCACCACCCCCTGATGCCACTCGTCCCGGTGCAACACTATGCCGGAGGGCACCTCGCCGTCACGAAAACGGATCTGCTCCAAAGTGGCGAGCGCCTCCTGCTGCATCCCCTGCTCGATCTCCTTGCGCTCCTGGTTGAGGCTGTCCATTTCGGATGCGAACTGGCGCGCCAGGTTGATGTCGTCACAGAGCAGACAGGCGACCCCGAGGGACATGTCATCGAGCCGGCCCACCGCGTTGAGGCGCGGCCCCAACGCAAAGCCGAGATCGGCGGCGCACAGGCGACGACCGTCGCGGCCCGACACGTCCACCAGCGCCTGGATGCCGGGGCGACAACGGCCGGCCCGGATCCGCTGCAAACCCTGATGAACCAGGATGCGGTTGTTGCCATCCAGCGCCACCACGTCAGCGACCGTACCGAGGGCCACCAGATCGAGGTAATCCGCCACGTTGGGGGCGCGCAGCCCCTGGCACTCATACCAGCCGCTCTGGCGCAGATGGGTGTTGAGGGCGGCCATCAGATAGAAGGCGACCCCGACCCCGGCCAGCGACTTGGAGGGAAAGTCGCAGCCATGCTGGTTGGGGTTCACGATGGCATCGGCGTCAGGCAGCTCCTGACCCGGCAAATGGTGATCGGTAACCAGTACCTGCATGCCGGCCGCCTTGGCCGCCGCCACCCCGGCGATGCTGGAGATGCCGTTGTCCACCGTGATCAGGAACTCGGCGCCGCGGGCCACCGCCAGCTCGACGATCTCCGGGGTGAGGCCATAACCGAACTCGAAGCGGTTGGGCACCAGAAAATCGATGTGGCGACCGCCCATGGCGCGCAGGGCCAGCACGCACAGGGCCGAGCTGGTGGCGCCGTCGCAGTCGAAGTCACCGACGATGAGGATCCGCTTCTGGGCCGCCAAGGCGTCAGCCAGCAGTGGCACTGCCTGCTCCATGCCGAACAGGCGCTGGGGCGGCAGCAGCTGGCTGGCGCTGCGCTCCAGCAGCACCGGATCTTCAACCCCGCGACTGGCGAAGATCTGGCGAAGCAGCGGATGCAGGGTGGCGGGCAGATGGGAATCATCGACTCGCGGACGACGACGGATGTGCAGGGGCATGAATTCGATCCTGTCTTCTGAGGCTATGAGCTATGGCAGGCCGTATGATACACGCCTTGAGCGGATCGGCGAGGGGGGAGTTTGCAGGACCAGACTCTAGGAGGTCTGGACTTCAGGAGGCACAGGGGGGGCTGAGCGTTCCAGCACCCGGTAGAGGGTCAGCCTGGAGATCCCGAGATGGCGGGCAGCCTCGGTCACATTGTTGCCGCACAGTATCAGGGCCCGGCGCACGGCCTCGCACTCCGCCTCGGCCCTCACCAGGTTCAGTGGGCGAATGCCCCCCTCTGCCAGCGGCAGAGCCAGACCCAGATCCTGATGATCGATGCGACACCCCTCGCACAGGACCAAGGCTCGCTCCAGCCGGTTCTTGAGCTCCCGCACATTGCCAGGCCAGTGATATTTCATCATCTGGTGAATGGCGCTGACCGTAAAACCGTGCACCTTGGGATTCAGACTACCCATCTTGTTCAGGAAATGGTGGGCCAGCAGCATGATATCCTCCCCCCGCTCACGCAGGGGTGGCAACTCCAGATCCAGCACGCAGAGGCGGTAGAAGAGATCTGAACGGAAGTTCCCCTGTGCCATCTCTTTGTCCAGCATCCTGTTCGTCGCGGCAATCACGCGGATGTCCACCTCGATGGGCTCGGTGCCCCCCACCCTCACTATGGTGCGCTCCTGCAAGAACCTCAGCAGGTTGACTTGCATCTGCACCGGCAGCTCCCCTATCTCGTCGAGGAACAGGATCCCCTTGTGCGCCCTCTCCGCACAACCGATATGGCGCCGCCAGGCATCGGTGAAGGCCCCCTTCTCGTGACCAAACAACTCCGACTGGATCAGGGTGGGTGGAATGGCACCGCAGTTGATGGCGACGAAGGGACCATTCGCCCGCTGGGAATGCCGATGGATGAGGCGAGCCACCAACTCCTTGCCCGTACCGCTCTCCCCCTGCAACACGACAGACGAGTCCGCCTTGGCCAGTCGCTCCACCCGATGCATGAGCTGCTTCATGACGGGGCTGGCACCGATCAGCCCCCCCTCATCCTTGCCATGCCCGCAGGGGCGATGCCCCTTTCCCCTCAGGCAGGCGATGCCAAACGCATGGCCCAGTATGGCCAGCAGACGATCATCCTCCACCGGCAGGCTGTGATAATCGAAGCAGTAGTTCAGAAGCTGCTCCTGCATTCTGGGTAGCGCGAGCAGATGGGGGGGGGCGAGGGCAACCCAGACCATGGTGCCGCAGGTCTGGCGAAAGAGCGTCTCCACGGCTTCGGCCTCCCCCTCACTGAGCAGCACCACCCCCACTCTGGGAGCCTTCTGTACGTAGTGGCTGAAGGCCTCCTGCGGCGACGAGGCCGAACAGACCCGCCACCCAAGAGAGGATGCATGGGATGGAGGACGCCACACCTCGCTCGTGTTGACACACAGCAGCATACGAATTTCCATCAATGCACCCCACCGCATGGCGGCACAAACAATGTGCAAAGTATTGGATAGAAGGTCGACTTGTGCCACTGATGAAACAGGGATAAAAACCCTCTCAAATGAGACCCAAAATCAACAAAACCCCATTAGAAACAATAAATTTGAAATATTTGCCAATTAAATCCGATCACTCGCAAGACAATCATCCCCCTCACCATGTTCCACCTTGGAGACAGCATCAAAAAGCCCCCTTCGTTGTCCCATCGGCGTGTGCGCTAGGCGCGCGTCCCGGAGTGCATCATGTCATTAACAACGCCTCTTCAGATGCGCATTATAACCCTTCTTTTTCTTTGTTTTTCAGCATGTTGTCCTCGTGGAACAAAGCCTGCATTCCAGCTGCGCCCCCGGCTGTGCACACAGCACCGGACGACATGGACAACAACAAGCAGAAGGAATGCAACATGGATACCCGAGCAATACATCTCTGGCTACGCTGTTGGCAGCACGGCCTCCTCGCCCTGGCCTTGCTGTTGGCGCTCTGTGCTCCGGCACTGGCCGCCACGGCGGAGTCCCCCTTCGAGCTGGATGCCAACCCGCAGGATGACAATCCAGCCCTCAACAGCGATGACTGGGCCACCCCCCCCGACAGCGGAGCGGCAACCAAGTTCACCGGCATCATTCAGGACACCGCCCCCAGGACCATCTTCGAGGGGGGCAACAAGGACATACTGGATATAGACAAATGGAGCTGGAAAGATGGCTCCGTGCCCGACAAGGATGACCTGACCCACGCCTATGCCGCCGCCTACAACGAGAATAACGACCTGTTGCTCTACTTCGGTGCCGACAGGATCTCCAATGTGGGCGACGCCTTCATGGGGTTCTGGTTCTTCAAGCAGAAGGTCACCGCCCTGCCCAATGGCGGCTTCAGCGGCAAACACACAGTGGGGGACACCCTGGTGCTCATCAACTTCCCGCAGGCGAGCAACGCGGTTCCCTATCTGGCCGTGGTGACCTGGGATCCGACCTGCAGCAAGGCGACCAACAACAACCCGCAGCCGGGTCAATGCGCCGCCGCCAACCTGAGGCTCAAACTGCAGGGCTCGGGGGCCAACGACGTCGTCTGCGCCAATCAGGGCGGTGCCAACCTGGCTTGCGCCCTGACCAACACGGGTAATGTGCCCGTGCCCGCCGACACGCTGGCAAACGGTGTCAGCGGCCTGTGGAGCGATTACACCCCCAAGAGCGGCACCCAGGGCACCTTCCCCTTCGAGAGCTTCTTCGAGGGCGGGATCAACCTCAGCCAGATCGTCGGCGGCGGTGACGGCTGCTTCAGCAGCTTCATGGCCGAGACCCGCTCCTCCAGCTCCTTCACGGCAGCCTTGAAGGACTTCGTGCTGGACAACTTCGAACTGTGCAAGGTCGAGATCACCAAGGTCTGTACCGGCGGTGACCTCAACGGCGATGAAACAGGTTTCACTTACAGCTTCGAAGGCACCGTCACCAACGCAGGCTTCGGCACCATCTATGACGTCGTCGTCACCGACGACAACGGCACCCCGGCCGACACCAGCGATGACTTTGTCGTCGCGACCTTCGATTCCATAGCCAAGGGGGGATCAGAAGACTACAGCGGCAGCTTCGGCTCCGCCGGTAACGGACCGACCAACGGCGTCAGTGTCAAGGCCGCCTCCAGCGACGGTGGCGCACTGTCGATCACCGCATCCGCCACGGCGGCCTGCCCCTTAATCGATCGGAAACCAGGGATCAGTGTCACCAAGTCCTGTGAAACCAAGGTCATCACGGACTCGAACCAATTGGTGGTGAGAGTCGACTTCAGTGGTGAGGTCTGCAACACCACTGGCAAAAATGGTATCCCTGCGGTTGGCCTGTATAACGTCAAGATCGAGGACACGGTGGAGGATGGTTCAAATACTACGACCACGATCAAGGAGATCGACTCGCTCCCGGCGAACACCTGTGAACCCTATTCAGGGTCTTACTTCCCGAGCGCAGCCGGATCTATCAACCCCGGCGAGATATCCTTCAGCGATACAGTGAAGGCGACGGGGACAGCACCGCTCGGCTTTGGCAGCGCAACCAACTCGATGAAGGCTACCTGCCCGCTCTGCCCGACTTGCCCGGATTGCCCCACTCCTTAGGCATGACAGGCGCTAGTCACGAGTGAACCACAGGGCCATGGTGCAGACCATGGCCCTTCTTCATGGCATCAAGGCTGGGTGTCTGCTCCCCCATCTGCCCCCCCCTCACGAGCGCCGACGGGCACAGAGGCCACCACGCCCCGCAGTGAGCGAAGCGTTAATAGCGGCAGAGGCATAAATTTCTCGGGCATTGAGGTTGCCAATCGGGCTTGAGCCCCGCAAGCTAAACGTGACGACGGGAGGCATCATAGCCATCCCTCTGTTTTACAGATGTTTTATTGTTCAAAACCAGATGTGGTCACGCCACACGCCGTCCATTTTTAGGGGGAAAAATGAGTCTGATTCAAGAATTCAAGGCCTTTGCATCCAGAGGCAACGTGATCGACATGGCGGTCGGTATCATCATAGGCGCCGCCTTTGGCAAGATAGTCTCCTCCTTCGTGGGAGACGTCATCATGCCGCCCATCGGCCTGATCCTGGGCGGGGTGGACTTCAGCGATCTCGCCGTGACCCTGAAGGCAGCCGAGGGGGAAGCCCCGGCCGTGGTCATCGCCTACGGCAAGTTCATCCAGACCTGTATCGACTTCCTGATCATCTCCTTCGCCATCTTCATGGGGCTCAAGGCCATCAATACCCTGAAGAAGAAGCAGGAAGAGGAAGCCGCCGCACCGGCCGGCCCCACCAAGGATCAGGAACTGCTGACCGAAATCCGCGACCTGCTCAAGTCCCGCCAGGACCAGTAAGCCCGCTCGCGGCGCCACGTCCATCATGCCCGCAGTCTTGCTACTATAGGGGAGCCCAGTGCTCCCCTTCGTGCTTCTCCACCAGCACCTCAGGTGCTTTCTCTTCTACCCCCCAACACACCTGCTTTCCGGGAGACGGGCGGACGCGTTTTCGCGTCACTTTTACCGGCACGGCTCCCGCGCGTGCAACCTTGACGGACTAGATACCTCACTGTCTCAATCTTGATACACAGCCCTCCCCCTTGGCAGCCAACCCCCCGATCATGGTGCCAGCCGGACTCCGACCCGCTTGCAGCCATGGAAACCGCCACAACGCCCCCCTACCGCAGTTCATCATCAACCCAGCGTCCCTCGAGACTATACCGGTTGCAAGCCCCTCTCCCGACGCCCCCCTGTTTCATCGCCGTAACGGCGTTAAAAATTAAAAATCGTTATTGATCAATGCAATACAAACATACCACTTTTATCCCCCCACACAATCGTTACACCTCTCCCCCCTATTGCTGACCTGTAACGCCGAAAAATAAAACAAAATCATTATTTTTCAATTAATTACCTTCATGGTACGCGCCTTGCGATTAAAGCAGGCTGCCTCCCGATGCCCGCCCTGGGCGCAGAGCCCCTGTCACCGACACAAGGGAAAGCCTCTGCCTGACCAGATGCTGATTCGGGCCTCACCAGGTGATGGCACGTCATGGAACAAAAAACCACAGCATAGGAAGAGGAAAGTGTCATGAAACCAAACAAGCGCAACCGCCTGTTCAGCCCACTACGGACGGCCTGTACCGCAACACTGCTGCTATGTCAGCCTGTGTTCGCTGGCGTGTGGACCAATGTTGACACCGGTGGTGTCCCAGATCTTAACGCACAGAAATGTATGGCAGATGCCTATGTTCTGGCCGGCGGCAAGGGCATGGCCAACACCCTGGGTGAGTCGCTCAACTGTACGGCCAACGATGTGGCCATCACCAATGTCAAACCACTCGAAACGAATGGAAAACCGATAGAGTGCGAGCTTGGCAAAACATTTCAGTTCCGGGCGGATATCA
The DNA here is from genome assembly GCF_040908055.1 of Aeromonas sp. R7-4. Lineage (NCBI taxonomy): Bacteria > Pseudomonadati > Pseudomonadota > Gammaproteobacteria > Aeromonadales > Aeromonadaceae > Aeromonas > Aeromonas sp. R7-4. The sequence goes on along the minus strand of NZ_JBFODA010000067.1, from coordinate 175,623 downwards.
CCGTCAAGAGCAACGCGTCGGAGCGCTGGGACACTACCTTCTATCTGCCACTCAACGATAAGAGCCCGCAAGTCATTCAGGGGCTGAGTGCCAAATCGTGCAGCATACTGCTGCCAAAACCTAACGAAGAGGGGGCGGCAGATCTGGATGGAGATCAGTGTGGCGACATCAAAAAATCGCTCTTGAGCGGCGGTCAATATGTGCTGGAAGATGAACCCATCACCATGATCTGTGAAGACAAGGACGAGGACGGTCAGGCTGACTTTCATTACTGCGCCGCCTGGGATAACCAGAGCCGCAATAACTGTACCGTGGCCGCCGATCCTGTGGTCGGGCAGGTGCCTAACACCAAGTCCAAGTGCAACTGCGCCACCTTCAACATTCCGGTCATCATCAAACCCGAGCCCCCTGTCGTAACCAAGATATTGCTCCCAGAGACCTCTGATATGGCCAGCGAGCCAGAGGGCATCTTCAAATATCTCCTGACCGTTACCAGGGATGCGACCAACAAGGCGGATGTCATCATTACCGCACTGGAGGACGTGGTGCGCTCCAGTACCGATACCAGCGTCTATGGTGCGTTCAACTTGCACAGCAGCAGTGATCAGGTATCAGGCAATCTCACTCTGCTGGGCAGCGATGAGGACTATACCTGCGACGATCTCACGCTGCCAGCCACGCTCTCCACCACCGCCCCTAGTCTCTCCTGCGTGCTGGTGATGAAGGTGAGCGATGAAGATCTGCCCGATGACGCGACCAACGCCAAGACGGCGGAGCTCTATCAGGACTTCGTCAGGGTCAGTGCAAAGAACTTTCGGGAGGAGCCGGTCGGCAACGACAAGTGTGATCTCACCGACAATGATGACACTAATGATGAGGGCAATTGCTCACAGGTGGTAACCGTCAAGATCGAAAACGTTGACCCGGTGCTTGAGATCACCAAAACCCCGGTCAAGGGCCCCGGTCTGCGCCAAGTGAGTAATGTCTGGTATGTGGATAATGAAGGGCTGATCACTTATGAGATCACCATCACCAACAAGAGCCCTGTCGATGCGGTGCTGCTGACAGAGCTTAAAGACACGGCCATCGCCGATCTGCTGACCGATAACTCGGGTTCACCGGCCTGTATTGACGCCGCAGGAATCACCCTTACCAAGGGAGAGAGCTTTACCTGTCAATACGTCGCCGATGTCAAGGTCGAGCAGAATGCAACCTACACCAACACCGTAGCGGTCAAGGGCAAGGACAACGAGGAGAGAGCCGCCAGCGACGAGGCGATGGCCTCGGTGACACGCGCCACCCCCAAGCTGTCACTGAACAAGGAGGTGGCCGCAGTCAATGGTGGTGTGCTTGACGCGATCTCCGACTTCAGTGAGGAGGCTAATGTAGCCGAGCCGGGTGGGCTGGTGGTCTATCGCTTCACCATCACCAACGAAAATAGCAAAACCAAAGAGCTTCTCACCCTGACCGCTCTGATGGACGATGTGCTGCCCAATAGTGAACGTGCCAAGTTGGCCGCAACACAACGAACCGATGAGTGTGACTTCACTGTTGACGTCCTCTATGACACCCCCTATGTCTGTACCTTGGTTGCCGAGGTGAGTGGCAATGCCACCGATGTCGGTGACACGACTTATGACGATCGTACCCTGGTCAACACCGCCAGCGTCAAGGCCACTGCTCCCAACGGGGCTTCAGTCACCTCCAATGAGGACACCGCAAAAGTGGTATTCACCGATGTGCCCCCCACCATGGATGACGCGTTCGCCCTCAAGGCCACCGTCTTTATCAAGGTGAAAAACACCAGCCATGAGCCGATTTACCTGAAGACATTGAAGGTATTGGATACTGCGGTCGCTGATGGGACAACAGCGAGCACCAAAGATAATGTTGCCTTTATCATCCGCAACCCCGCCGGGGGGGTTAATGCCTTCAGTACCAGTGCCAGCGGTCCGTGTCCGGAGCCGCCCTACACGCTGGTGTTGGCAGTGGATGAGGATTTCGAATGCTCGTTTAGCGTGGAGTTCACCGACGTTACCCCGAATAGTCCGCTCGACGGCTTTACCGCCAACGGCTTCCCGGTGTTCAGCGGCGAGATCGCCAAGAGCGTGCAAAAGCAGGTAGAAATCGTCTTTAATGACGAAGAGGGTACCACTGTTGAGGAAGACGCCGGCACCACCATCACCACCCTGCCAAGCAACTGATGAAGTAAATGGCTGCGTCGCACCGACATAACAAACGGTGCAGACGTGCAGCAACAATCAACCGGCCATCGGCCGATCACGAGGGGGGCAAGATGCCTCCCTCTTTTTATGGCCTCTGGGTGATCCGCCACTCACCACGGTGAACGGCAAAACGGCATGTTCCCACAGAAAATACCCTTCGAGCGGACCCCAAACGGTGCCACCACTAGCAAACCAGCAGGGCGTGGATTTCTAAAATCTGGCCATCGTCCTCAAGACGGCGGCACTGAACCGGAGCCAAGAGATGTTCACCGAGATACGTGACCTGCTCAAAACGCAGCAGAACCAGCAGGAGAAGTCCCCTCCCCCGAATCAAGCCCGCGGGTGATGCTGGCCGTGCAGCGCCTTGAGCCGCTCGTTCGCCACGTGGGTGTAGATCTGGGTGGTGGAGAGATCCGCGTGCCCCAGCAGCATCTGCACTACCCGCAGGTCGGCGCCGTGGTTGAGCAGATGGGTGGCGAAGGCGTGGCGCAGGGTATGGGGGGAGAGCTCGCCCTGGATACCGGCGCGCTGGGCATAGAGTTTGATGCGGTGCCAGAAGGTCTGACGGGTCATCATGCGCGCCTGCTTGGAAGGGAACACCACGTCCGAGCTGGTGCCCCCGAGCAGCAGGGTGCGCGCCTCCCGGTAGTAGCGCTCCAGCCAGTGCACTGCCTCCTCCCCCATGGGCACCAGCCGCTCCTTGTTGCCCTTGCCCACCACCCGCACCAGCCCCTGGCGCAGGCTGACGTGCTCGGCGGTGAGCCCCACCAGCTCGGAGACCCGCAGCCCGGTGGCATAGAGCAGCTCGAGCATCGCCTTGTCGCGCAGCTCCAGCGGGTCATCCACCAGGGGCGCCATGAGCAGCGCCTCCACCTCGGCCTCGCTCAAATCGGCGGGGAGCTTCTTGGGGAGCTTGGGCCCCTCCAGCAGCACGGTGGGATCGTCGCTGCGCAGCTTCTCCCGGTTGAGGTACTGATAGAAACGGCGCAGGGCCGACAGGAAACGGGCCGTGCTGCTCGCGGCGAACTGATGGTCCACCCGCCAGGCGAGGTAGTGCTGGATGTCGTCCAGCCCGGCCAGCAGCAGGGAGCTCCCCTGCTCGTCGAGCCAGAGGGCGAATTTTTCCAGATCGGTGCGATAGGCGCCGACCGTGTTGTCGGACAGCCCCCGCTCCAGCCAGAGGGCGTCGAGAAACGGCTCGATAAGGGGATGGGATTCAGCTTTGCTCATGGTACGCCGCGCTCAGGGAAAACATGGCCCATTGTAACGTGCCGACCCACCGCGGCCGCAAGTTGCCGTTGTCCATCGCCCGCCAGGCGATGAAGCGCGCCGGGCAATCTGCTAGACTGACGCCCTCCCCCGGGCGCCACCCTGCGGTTGCCCGCTCCCATTGCCGACTGCGATCAAGAGAAGAGCGATGAAGATAGGTTTGTTTTACGGCTCTACCACCTGCTACACCGAGATGGCCGCCGAGAAGATCCGCGCCCTCATTGGCCCCGAGCTGGTCGATCTCCACAACATCAAGGATGTGCCCCTCACCCTCATGCAGGAGTACGACATCCTGATCCTGGGCATCTCCACCTGGGACTTCGGCGAGCTGCAGGAAGACTGGGAATCCCGCTGGGAAGACATTCAGGATGTCGAGCTGGAAGGCCGCATCATCGCCCTGTTCGGCCTGGGCGATCAGCTGGGTTATGGCGAGTGGTACCAGGATGCCCTCGGCCTCTTGCACGATCAGCTGGTGCCCAAGGGCGTCAAGCTGGTGGGCTACTGGCCCAACGAGGGGTACGAGTTCGACGCCTCCAAGGCGCTGATCGACGATGGCCGCCACTTCGTCGGCCTGGCCCTCGACGACGCCAATCAGTACGACCAGACCGAATCCCGCATCGAGCAGTGGGTCGACCAGATATTAAGCGAGATCCACGAGCTGCTCTGATCCTGGTAGCTTGCATGTTCGATGATCCCTTGGATACGGATCGACGATGGCCATCATCTTGTCGTCGGCCTGACCCTCGACGATGCCAACCAGTACGACCAGATCGCATCCCGCATCGAGCAGTGGGTCGACCAGATCCTCGACGAGATCCACGAACGGCTCTAATCCCACTGCCGGTGGCCCGATTTCGGGTCACCGGGCGCATAAATCGCACCGATTTTCTCGTTTGGTATCATCGCCTGACGCTATAGCGACTTTTGGCCTCTGGTCTGCAACAATGGGTTCGACACCCTATAACAACCCAAAGCCGGGTGTCGGAAGCAAACGGACAGACCAGAAAAGGATATTCTATGACTTCATTCTCCCTGTTGGCCCCCGCCATCGCCCGCGACGTGCTCGATCACGCCCTGGCACTGGGTGCAGACTTCGCCGAGCTGTTTGTGGAGCGCAAGCGCCGCAGCCAGCTCAGCCTGCTCTCCAGCCAGATAGAGAACATCAGCGGCGGCCTCGACTTCGGCATCGGCGTGCGCCTGTGCTACGGCCACAAGGTGCTCTACGGCTACACCAACCTGGCCGATCGCAACGAGCTCCTGCGCATCGTCACCCTGCTAGCGGCCAAAGACAGGCGTGACCCCGTGGTGACCGCCACCGCCTTCGATTTCACCCGCCTGACCGATCGCAACCCGATCGCCCTGCCCCTGTCGGCCGACAAGCTGCTGGAGCAGAAGATCGCCTACCTGCACGCCATGGACGCCGCGGCCCGCGCCGAGAGCGACAAGGTGAGCCAGTTCTCCGGCAATGTGCTGGGCTGGGAGCAGGAGGTGGAGATCTTCAACAGCGAAGGGGTACAGGTGGCCGATCGCCGCCACTACAACCGCATCATGGCCCAGACCATCGCCCTGGACGGAGGCGAGCAGAGCGTGGGCTATGAAGCCCCCGGCGCCATGAAGGGGTGGGAGCACGCAGCAGGCGTGGATCCCCGCGAGCTGGCCCTCACAGCCACTCGCCAGGCGCTGGTGAAGCTGGGAGCGGCCCCCTGCCCGAGCGGCACCCTGCCGGTCATCATGGAGAGCGGCTTTGGCGGCGTCATCTTCCACGAGGCGTGCGGCCACCTGCTGGAGACCACCTCGGTGGCCAAGAAGGCGTCCGTGTTCCACGACAAGATGGGCCAGCTCATCGCCAACCCCGCGGTCAGCGCGGTGGACGAGGGCTTGCAGGGCAACGCCTGGGGCTCCATCAACGTCGACGACGAGGGGATGGCTACCCAGCACACCCAGCTCATCAAGGACGGGGTGCTGACCGGCTTCCTGGTGGACAGGATGGGAGCCATTCGCACCGGCTACGCCCGCACCGGTTCCGGACGGCGCGAATCCTACAAGTTCGCCCCGGCCTCGCGCATGCGCAACACCTACATCGAGCCGGGCAACCACAGCCTGGACGAGATGCTGGCGACCGTGGAGCACGGCATCTATGCCAAGCGGATGGGGGGCGGCTCGGTGCAGCCCGGCACCGGCGAGTTCAACTTCAACGTGCAGGAGGCCTACCTTATCGAGGGAGGCAAAATAACCAGACCGCTGAAGTCGGCGACCCTGATCGGCACGGGCCCCCAGGTGCTCAAGGAGATCTCCATGGTGGGGCGCGATCTGGCCCTCTCCGCCGGCATGTGCGGATCTGTCTCCGGCTCCATCCCGGCTTCGGTCGGGCAGCCGCCACTCAAGGTGGACAACATCCTGGTGGGAGGGAACGCCTGATGAGCCAGCTCGACATGAACCAACTGCTTGCCCGCCTGCTGGACAAGGTCGCCGATCTCGGTGCCGAGGCGGACGTCATCGCCAACCAGGACAGGGCCTTCTCCCTCAAGGCCGACAAGGGCGAGCTCAGTGAATACAAGGTCACCAGCAGCCAGCAGATCGGCATTCGGCTGATCAAGGAAGGCCGGGTCGGCATCGCCTACTCGGAGGCCCTCGATGAGGCCGCCCTGGATGCCATGGTGCAGGATGCGCTCGATGCCAGCCGCTTCGCCAAGGTGGACCCGGACCAGCGCATCACAGTGCAGCAGAGCAGGCTCGCCACCGACTGCGCCGAGATCCACCAGCCCGACACCACGGCGGTGGAAGAGAAGATCGCCCTGGCCCTGCGCCTCGAGTCCGACATGCTGGCCCTGCCGAACGTGACCGGAGCCCCCTACAACGGCTTCTTCGAGGGGGAGAGCCGGCTGTGGCTCGCCAACAGCCAGGGCTCGTTCTGCCAGCACCAGGAATTCAGCGTCGGCTGCCACAGCTCGGCCCTGATCGAGCGGGGTGGCCGCCAGTCCATGCACTACCAGGGGCTGTACGGCCGCCGCTTCGACGAGCTGGACCCGGTGCCCCTCATCGCGCAGATCCATGCCGTGGCCGATGGCCTGCTGATGGGTGAGGCGGTGCCGAGCGGTCGCTACAGCGTCATCTTCAGCCCCAACTGCCTGGCCAGCCTGTTTGGCTGCTTTCAGTCGGCGCTGTCGGGCAAGTGGGCCCAGCAGGGGATCAACCCCTGGCGCAGCAAGGTGGGCCAGAGCGTAGCCTCCCGCTGGCTCACCCTGGAGAGCCGGGTCCATATGCCGGGGGGCATGAAGATCAAGGCGTTTGACGGCGAAGGGGCCGCCACTTCAGATCTCCTGCTCATCGGCGAGGGGGAGCTCAAGACCCTGCTGCACAACAGCGCCACCGCCCGCCACTTCGGCGTGACGAGCAACGGTGCAGCCGCCCGCAGTGCCCGCAGTGCCCTGGACGTGGCCCCTCGTCACCTGGTGTTCGGGCTCGGCCCCCACGGCGAGGCCGAGGTACAAAGCGGTGAGTACCTGGAGCTGGTCAAGCTCGACGGCCTGCACTCCGGGGCCGACGCGGTGAGCGGCGACTTCTCGTTCGGCGCCTCCGGCTTCCTGTGCCGGGACGGGGAACGGGTGACGCCGGTGCGCGGCATCACGGTGGCGGGCAACTTCTATCGCCTGCTGAGTGAGCTGGAGGCGGTCGGCAACCTGCTGCACCACGACGATGGCAAGGAGTTCTATGCCCCGCAGATCCGCTTCGGCGGCTTGAGCATCGCAGGTAAATAGCTGAATGACATGGAGAACCCCCTGGTTTCCTGCAACTGAAAACGGCGCCTGATGGCGCCGTTTTTTTGCCTCTGGCACCGCGTATTGGCCACTCCTAACCTCAAAGAGCCACCGGCCGCATTGGCCGGGAATCTCTGGAGAATACGACGATGGACAACACCCTGGTCTGGGCCGACATTCCGACACGGGATCTGGATCGCGCCATGGACTTCTACTCGGCCCTGCTCGATGTGCAGGTCACCCCCATCCAGGAGGAGGAGATGCGCTATGCCATGTTGCGCTACGACGGCAACAACGCGGCGGCCTGCCTCGGCCCCATGGACAAATACCACCAGCCCGGCGGCGCCGGCCCCCTCATCTATCTCTCCCTCGGTGACAGGCTGCAGGAGGCGGAGCAGCTGGTGCCCCGGCTCGGCGGGCGGGTGCTCGAACCCCTGCACAGCATCGGCAGCGGCCATGGCTCCCGGGTCATCATCGAAGATACCGAAGGGAACTGGCTGGCCCTCTATGCCCCGCCAGCCGCCTGACGGGCGGGCAGACACGACAACGGCGACCCTGGGGTCGCCGTTGTTCTTTCAGCGGATCCTGCTGGCCATCAGGCCTCTGGATTGAGACGGGTCGGCATGCCGGTGCGCTGTTCCAGCACCTGCTTGACCACGTTGGAGTCGCTCTCGGCGTGGGCGATGAAACGGGTGGTGGCCGGGGTCATGGGCAGCGGCACGGCGGCGGTGGAGTTGAACTCCTCCTCGGTGCGCGACAGCGGCTCGTGCACTTCCATGTAGCGACCGCCATCCGGTTCGACCGTGGTCTTGACCGGCTGGTTCACGAACTGGACGCGGGTGCCGACCGGCACGTTGTCGAACAGGTACTTGATGTCGTCGGCGCGCAGGCGCACGCAGCCGCTGCTCACCCGCAGACCGATGCCGAAGGTGGCGTTGGTACCGTGGATGGCGTAGAGGTTGCCGATGTAGAGGGCGTGCAGACCCATGGGGTTGTCAGGACCGGCCGGCCAGACTGCGGGCAGGGTCTTGCCCTGGGCGGCGTAGCGGCGACGGATGTTCTCGGTCGGGGTCCAGGTCGGGTTCGCGCGCTTGCGCTCCACCTTGGTGATCCAGTTCTCCGGGGTGTTGACCCCCAGCTGGCCGATCCCGATGGGCAGCACCTGCACCACGTTCTTGCCCTTGGGGTAGTAGTAGAGGCGCATCTCGGCCACGTTGATGACGATCCCCTCGCGCGGCGCATTCGGCAGGATCAGCTGATGGGGAATGACCAGCTTGCTGCCCGGCGTCGGCAGGTAGGGGTCGACGCCCGGGTTCGCTTCCATGATGTTGGTCAGACCCAGCTGGAAGTCAGCGGCAATCTGCTCCAGCGGACGGTTGTCCGCGGGGACCACGTACTCCTGATTCTCGCCGATCAGGCGGCTGTTCGCGGCGGGCAGCACGTATTCAACGGCGGCCGCCTGCTGGCTGACCAGGGTCAGAGTGCAAAAAAGGGCCGAAGCGGCAATGCGAAGGGGATTCATAAAATTCCTGTATGGTTTCCTGTACCTGTGGGCCTTTGGCCTGCTCATCCTCGGCTTGTTCTGTGACGCGTCACCCGAGACCAATAACCGAGCGCGCATTCTTTCCCGAGTAGGGCAAAATTTCAACTTGGAGATGGGCTTTTTCGCGGAAAAGATCCATTCCCTCCCCAGCGACCGCCCCTCCCGGCTTGCTGACACCCTAACATCGCTCTTATGAGCATAAAATGAACAGGTCGGCGGCCTGGCTGCCCCTCCCCAAATTGCATGAAGGGCCGGTCACGAGTACAATCTCGCACCCTCTGTATCAGGAGTATCGAACCATCTCGTTCCCTGGTGTAGTCCGATCGGAGACGGTGCGTCGAGTACGGTCGCGCCATGCCGATTAATCCATACGACGCCATCAGGTGGCGCCGTCCTGATTTGCAATCAGACAAAGAGTCCAACATGTTCAGACCAGAATTGCTCTCCCCCGCCGGGACCCTCAAGAACATGCGTTACGCCTATGCCTATGGCGCCGACGCCGTCTACGCGGGCCAGCCCCGTTACAGCCTGCGGGTACGCAACAACGAATTCGACCACGAGAATCTGCAGCTCGGCATCAACGAGGCCCATGCCCTCGGCAAGCAGTTCTATGTGGTGGCCAACATCCAGCCCCACAACTCCAAGCTCAAGACCTTCATCCGCGACATGCGCCCCGTGGTGGAGATGAAACCGGACGCACTGATCATGTCCGACCCCGGTCTCATCATGATGATGCGCGAGGCCTTCCCCGAGATGCCGATCCACCTGTCGGTGCAGGCCAACGCGGTCAACTGGGCCACGGTGAAGTTCTGGCATCAGATGGGCCTGACCCGGGTCATTCTCTCCCGAGAGCTGTCCCTGGACGAGATCGAGGAGATCCGCATGCAGGTGCCGGAGATGGAGCTGGAAGTCTTCGTCCACGGCGCCCTTTGCATGGCCTACTCGGGCCGCTGCCTGCTCTCCGGCTACATCAACAAGCGCGACCCCAACCAGGGCACCTGCACCAACTCCTGCCGCTGGGAGTACAAGGTCCACGAGGGCAAGGAAGATGACGTGGGCCAGATCGTCCACCGCCAGGAGCCCATCGCCGTGCAAAAGGTGGATCCGACCCTGGGGGCCGGCAAGCCGAGCGACGCCCTGGTGCTGCTGGAGGAGTCCAACCGCCCCGGCGAGTTCATGACCGCCTTCGAGGACGAACACGGCACCTACATCATGAACTCCAAGGACCTGCGCGCCGTCGAGCACGTGGAGCGCCTGACCAGGATGGGCGTCCATTCCCTCAAGATCGAAGGCCGTACCAAGTCCTTCTACTACTGCGCCCGCACCGCCCAGGTCTATCGCAAGGCCATCGACGATGCGGTGGCCGGCCGGCCGTTCGATCCCACCCTGATGGGTACCCTCGAGAACCTGGCCCACCGCGGCTACACCGAGGGCTTCCTGCGCCGCCACAACCACAGCGAGTACCAGAACTACGACTACGGCTACTCCGTCTCCGACACCCAGCAGTTCGTCGGCGAGATCACCGGTCGCAACGGTGACATGGTCGAGGTCGAGGTGAAGAACAAGTTCCTGCTGGGCAACAGCCTGGAGCTGATGACCCCGCAAGGCAACCTCAGCTTCAACCTGGAGCAGATGCAGAACCGCAAGGGCGAGCTCATCGACACCGCACCGGGCAACGGCCACGTGGTCTATGTGCCGGTGCCCAAAGAGATCGACGTGAACTACGGCATTCTGCTGCGCAACCTCGGCGAGCGCGAGGATACCCGTCAGCCCCACTCGGCGGCCTGAGATGGCGCTGCTCATCACCGACAAGTGCATCAACTGTGACATGTGCGATCCGGAGTGTCCGAACCAGGCCATCAGCCTGGGGACCAAGATCTACGAGATCGACCCGGATCGCTGCACCGAGTGCGTCGGCCACTATGAGAAGCCCACCTGCATCAGCGTCTGCCCCATCGACTGCATCATCTGGGATCCCGCCCACGTGGAAACCGAAGAGCAGCTGATGGAAAAGTTTGTGCGGATGCACAGGCAGTAACACCGGCATCAGCGTCTGCGCCTTTTGGACTGCATCCTCCGGGATCCCGCCCACGTGGAGACCGAGGATCAGTTGCTGGATAAGTTCGTCAGGATGCACAGGCAGTAGCGCCTGCCGCTCGTGGAGTCCATTCTCCAAACATAGAAAAAGCCGGGCATGCCCGGCTTTTTCTATTGCGCTGCCCTCCCCTCAGGGCTTGAGCAGTTTTTGCAGCGCCTCGAGTTCCCGTTGGGCCTCCAGCAGCTCGGCCTGGGACGCTTCCAGCTTTGCCTGCTTCTTGGCGATCTTGTCCGGCTTGCCCGCCACCCGCGCACTCTGCAGATCCGCCAGCCGCTCTTCCACCTCGGCCTTCTGCTTGACCACCTTCTGCTGCTGATCCTCAAGGAGCCCGGCATCGGTACAGTGGGTCTCGATGTTGCGCAGGGCCTGCTCCAACCCGGCAACCCGCTCTGCGTTGTCGTGCGCCCTGGCGAACGCGAGCTGCTCGGTCACCGCCTGATGCCTGGCCTTGCAGCCGACGTTTTCACTGCCATAGGCCTGCCCGGCCAACAGCAACAAGCCTATTCCGGCGATCTTCCACATAACGACCTCTTTGCTCTGTCATACTGGATGGCCGCCCATGAGACCTGACTCATCCCGCGAGGTCAAGACGCGGGAACCCGGGCTACGACAGAGTTTGCACTGCATCAAGCCAGTGTCATCCGGGTGGCGCTACAATGCCCCTTTAACCCAGGAGAGTCCCATGAAACCGCAGATCCTCATCGTCGCCAACGGCGCCCCCTATGGCAGCGAGTCCCTGTTCAATGCCCTTCGCCTCGGGATTGCCCTCCAGGAGCAGGAGAAGACAGACCTGAAACTCTTCCTGATGTCGGATGCGGTCGGCGCCGCCCTGGCAGGGCAGAGCCCGGCCGAGGGCTACAACCTGCGCCAGATGCTGGAGATCCTGCTGGCACAGGGCACCCAGATCCGGCTGTGCAAGAGCTGCACCGACGCCCGTGGCATCACCCCTCTGCCCCTCATCGAGGGCATCGAGATAGGCACCCTGCCCCTGCTGGCCCAGTGGACCCTGGCCGCCGACAAGGTGCTGACCTTCTAGCCATCAGATACCGGCCCGGGCCAGCGTGGGTCGCGGGATCCGGGTGCTCAGGCCATAGAGCATCAGGATCATCAGGCAGAGCAGCGCCATCAGGGCGTAGAGGGTGGCGCCTCCCCAGTGGGCCAGTATCCAGCCCCCCAGCAGGGCCCCCATGGCGACCCCGAGCCCGGACATGGAGGCCGCCCCGAAGTAGCTGCCCTTCAGGTGGCTCGGCGCCATCTGATCGATCAGCACGTTGAGCAAGGGGAACAGGATGCACTCCCCGACGCTCAAGAGGACCACGGCCACTATCCAGTGCCACCAGATGGCGGTATCCCCCAGCGCAAACAGCAACTGAGCGCCGAGAAACAGCGCCACCCCGAGTTGCAGCCTGCGCCGGGTTGGCCAACCCGCGGTCAGGTGCAGCAGGGGGAACTGCAGTATCACTATGGTCAACGCATTGGCGGTGACCAGCCAGCCGATGAGCCGCTCCACCTCGGGTGTGCCCGAACGGGTCAGGTACTGGATGAGGGGGGATTCGAACTGGGCATAGACCAGCATCAGCAGCAGGTTCGCCAGGGTCAGCAGCAGGAAGCCCCTGTCCTGCCAGAGCACTCGCAACACGGTGCGCATGCCGGGACCGGCCGCCTGGCTTGCCTGACAACCGGCCAGCCGAAAGCCGGTGACGAAGATAGCGCCGAGCAGCAGGTAGCTGGCGCTGAGCAGCAGGAAGGTCTCCTGCCGCGCGCTCAGACCATAGGTGACCCCGAGCAGGGGACCGATGGCCGCCCCCAGGTTCAGCAGAAAGTAGCGCAGGTGCAGCGCCAGTTCGCGGGCCTTGGGCTCGGCCAGGCTGTCGGCCATCAGCGCCTTGCCGGGGGAGTCGATGAGCCCGTAGGAGAGGCCACTGCCGATCACCCCGACCGCCAGCCAGACCACCTGATGGGAGAGACCGAGCAAGGCCACGCTCGAGGCCGATATCAGACAGCCAAACAGCAGGATGTTGCGCCTCCCCCACTTGTCCGACAACCAGCCACCGTAGAAGCTCACCAGGGTGGAGAGGGCCGCCGTCGCCCCCAGGATGGCCCCTATCAGGGTCGCCGACAGGCCGTAGTCACGGTAGAGCAGGATGGAGAGGAAGGGCCAGACCATGAAGAAGGTGGTACGCACCATGAAGGTGCCCAGGATGACGATCCAGACCAGGGGGGTAAACTGCCTGAGAGAGGCCCATGACATGTTGCACTTCCTTTTGACAACCGAGAGGCGGGTCGCCCCTTATAGCAAGTGGCGCCAAAAGGAACAAGGCATCTCACCGACGGGATCGCCGGATGCCAGACAACAAAAAGCCGACCCTGAGGTCGGCTTTTTCAGCAGGCGGCGGCTTATTCGGCAGCCGGCTCTTCCACGGCAACGGCGGCGGCGGCCGGAGCGGCAGCGGCTTCGGTCGGGGCGTTCGCTTCCTTGATGGAGAGACGCACGCGGCCCTGACGGTCCACTTCCAGTACCTTCACCTTCACCACGTCACCAATCTTCAGATAGTCGGCCACGTTCTGCACGCGCGCATCGGTGATCTGGGAGATGTGCACCAGACCGTCCTTGCCCGGCAGGATGTTGACGAAGGCACCGAAGTCGGCCAGACGGACAACCTTGCCTTCGTAGATGCGGTTCACTTCGATCTCGGCGGTGATGGCCTCGATACGGCGGATCGCTTCCTTGGCGGCTTCACCGTCGACGGCGGCGATGCGGACGGTACCGTCGTCATCCAGCTCGATGTTGGTGCCGGTCTCTTCGGTCAGCGCGCGGATCACGGAGCCACCCTTGCCGATGACGTCCTTGATCTTCTCCGGGTTGATCTTGATGGTGTGGATACGCGGGGCGAAATCGGAGATCTCGGCACGCGGCGCCTGGATGGCTTCGTCCATCACCTTCAGGATGTGCAGGCGAGCACCACGAGCTTGCTTCAGGGCAATCTCCATGATCTCCTTGGTGATGCCTTCGATCTTGATGTCCATCTGCAGGGCGGTCACACCTTCGGTGGTACCGGCAACCTTGAAGTCCATGTCGCCCAGGTGATCTTCGTCACCCAGGATGTCGGACAGCACGACGAAACCTTCTTCTTCCTTCACCAGACCCATGGCGATACCGGCAACGGAGGCCTTGATCGGCACACCGGCGTCCATCAGCGCCAGGGAGGAACCACAGACGGAGGCCATGGAGGAGGAGCCGTTGGATTCGGTGATTTCAGACACCACGCGTACCACGTACGGGAATTCGTCGGCGCTCGGCATCACGGCGGCGACGCCGCGCTTGGCCAGACGACCGTGACCGATTTCGCGGCGCTTCGGGCTGCCCATCATGCCGGTCTCACCGACGCAGTATGGCGGGAAGTTGTAGTGCAGCATGAAGCGATCGGCGCGGTTGCCGGTCAGCTCGTCGATGTTCTGGGCGTCACGCTCGGTACCCAGGGTGGCAACGACCATGGCCTGGGTTTCACCACGGGTGAACAAGGCGGAGCCGTGGGCACGCGGCAGTACGCCAGTGGCGACGGACAGGGCGCGGATCATCTCGGGATCGCGACCATCGATGCGCGGCTCGCCGCGAACGACGCGGCCACGAACGATGCGGCTTTCCAGGCTGTGGAACTCTTCGCCGATCTTCTTGGCATCTTCTTCCACGCCGGAGGCGATGACCTGCTCGATCACGCGGCCCTTGATGGCGGCGATGGTTTCGTAACGCACGGCCTTCTCGGTGATGCGGTAGGCTTCACCCAGTTCAGCTGTCGCCAGCTCGGCCACCTTGGCCTTCAGCGCTTCGTTGACGGCAGGCGGAGTCCAGTCCCACGGCTTGGTGCCGACGTCGGCAGCGAATTCGTTGATGGCGTTGATCACGGCCTGCATCTGCTCGTGACCGTAGACCACGGCGCCCAGCATCACCTCTTCGGAGAGGATGGCCGCTTCGGATTCCACCATCAGCACGGCGTTGGCGGTACCGGCAACCACCAGGTCCAGATCGCTCTGGGGCAGTTCGGTGGTGGTCGGGTTCAGCACGTACTGGCCGTTCATGTAACCCACGCGGGCTGCACCGATCGGGCCGCCGAACGGGATGCCGGAGATGGCCAGCGCCGCGGAGGCACCGATCATGGCAACGATGTCGGGGGAAACGGCCGGGTTCACGGACATGACGGTGGCAACCACCTGAACCTCATTGAGGAAGCCTTCCGGGAACAGCGGACGGATGGGACGGTCGATCAGGCGGGAGATGAGGGTTTCACCCTCGCTCGGACGGCCTTCACGACGGAAGAAACCACCCGGGATACGACCAGCAGCATAGGTACGCTCCTGATAGTTGACGGTCAGCGGGAAGAAATCACGGCCGTGATCGGCCTCTTTCTTGCCTACGACGGTCACGAAGACACAGGTATCGTCCATGCTGACCATGACGGCCGCAGTGGCTTGACGGGCCATCACACCGGTTTCCAGTGTGACGGTGTGTTGACCGTACTGGAATGACTTTACAATAGGATTCACGTGAATTTCCTTTTAACAATTTGGCGCTTTAAATTCGCGTGCAAGTATACTTGATTCGCATCAAAAGGTAAGCGCGGACGTTAATTCTGTGAGGCAGGCAACGGCCTGCATCCCGTTTGAAACGGGCCATAAAAAAGGGGAACCTCACGGTTCCCCTTTTTCGCGAAATCTGATGGTCGATTAACGACGCAGACCCAGCTTGGCGATCAGAGCGGCATAACGCTCGGAATCTTTACGCTTCAGGTAGTCCAGCAGCTTACGACGCTGGGAAACCATGCGCAGCAGACCGCGACGACCGTGGTGATCCTTGGCGTGCTCCTTGAAGTGACCTTGCAGATGGTTGATCTGGGCAGTCAGCAGGGCAACCTGCACTTCGGGGGAACCGGTGTCGTTGGCGCCACGAGCGTTGTCGGCAACGATTTGCGCTTTGATCTCAGCATTTAGAGACATGATGTTACTCCAGTAGAGTGTTTAAAGGTTCACAGCCAATCTCTAATTCAGCCGTGAAATGAGGGCGGTATCATAATCGCAGCCGCCCCTTTTCGCAACGATAAAAAGGGGTGGCTGCAAACGCCGTTCGGAGGGTCACTCCTCGTCGTGATAGCGCACCAGACGTTTGGGCGCCACGCGCCCTTCGTCATCGATCTCGCCCACCCCGATGAACTCGCGTTCCGGGCCGACCGTCATGCGGACCTGGCCGCTCTGCGGCGCACCCGCCACCTGAACGGCCTGACCCTGGTTCACGTAGGCGGCCACCGCCACCTGCATGTTCACCTCGGGCAGGGAGGCCACGGCGGTATCCATCGGCAGCAGCAGGGGATCCAGCTGCTCCCGAGGCGGGATGCTCTCCGCCTTGGCCTGCTCGAAGATGCACTCGAGCTGCTCCAGGGTCAGCATCCGCTCGTACGGGTAGCTGGCCACCTGGGTGCGGCGCAGCTGGGTGACGTGAGCGCCACAGCCCAGCACCTCGCCGAGATCGTCCACCAGGGAGCGGATGTAGGTGCCCTTGCTGCAGTGCACCTCGAGACGCACCTCATCCCCCTCGAAGCTCAGCAGTTTGAGCTCGAAGATGGTGATGGGACGGGCTTCCCGCTCGATCTCGATGCCCTCGCGGGCGTACTCGTAGAGCGGACGGCCGTTGTGCTTGAGGGCGGAGTACATGGACGGCACCTGCATGATGGGACCGCGGAACTGGTCCAGTGCCTCGATCAGGGTGCCCACCGCCACGTTCACAGGCCGGGTGGAGACCACCTCGCCGTCGGAGTCGCTGGTGTTGGTACGCTCGCCGAGCTTGGCGGTCACCTCGTAGCGCTTGTCCGCTTCCAGCAGGTACTGGGAGAACTTGGTGGCTTCCCCCAGGCAGATCGGCAACATGCCGGTCGCCAGGGGATCCAGGGCGCCGGTGTGGCCGGCCTTGGCGGCGTTGTAGATCCGCTTGACCTTCTGCAACACATCGTTGGAGGTCAGGCCGGTGGGTTTGTCCAGCAGCAGGATGCCGTGCACGTCACGGCCCTTGAAACGACGTCTTCGAGACATCTCAGGCTTTGTCCTCAGTAGTGTCATCCGGTGCGGCATCGCTCTCGTCACGACCGGCTTCGGTCATGCGGCGCTTGTCTTCCCGCACAGTGTTGGTCACCAGGTTGGAGAGGCGCATCCCCTCGACCAGGGTCTGGTCATAGTAGAAACGCAGCTCCGGCACCACCCGCAGGCGCATGGCGCTGCCCAGCAGGCTGCGGATGTAGCCGGCGGCTTCGGTCAGGCCCTTGAGCCCTTCCGCGATGCGCTCGGCATCGTTCTCCAGTTGCAAGAAGGTGACGTAAATCTTGGCATAGTTCAGATCCTTGGACACTTCCACATCGGAAACCGTCACCATGCCGATGCGCGGGTCTTTCACCTCGCGCTGCAGGATCAGCGCGATTTCACGCTGGATCTGCTGCCCGACCCGACGGGTCCGGCTGAATTCTCTGGCCATATTCTATCCTGCGATAAAAGGGGGCCGCGGCCCCCTATTTTGTATAACGCTCGGCTTACAGAGTCCGCTGGATTTCAACGGTCTCGTAAACTTCGATCTGGTCGCCTTCGCGCACGTCGTTGTAGTTCTTGACCGCGATGCCGCACTCGTAGCCGTTCTTGACTTCGTTGACGTCATCCTTGAAGCGACGCAGGGATTCCAGCTCGCCTTCGTAGATAACCACGTTGTCACGCAGAACGCGAATGCGGTTGGAACGCTTGACCACACCTTCGGTGACCATACAGCCGGCCACGGCGCCAAACTTCGGCGACTTGAAGACGCTGCGCACTTCCGCCAGACCGATGATCTCCTGACGATATTCCGGTGCCAGCATGCCGCTCATGGCCTGCTTCACTTCGTCCAGCAGGTCATAGATGACGGAGTAGTAGCGCAGATCCAGGCTCTCGGCCTCGATGACCTTGCGGGCAGAGGCGTCGGCACGGACGTTGAAGCCCACCAGGATGGCGCTGGACGCGGCAGCCAGGGTGGCGTCGGTCTCGGTGATGCCACCCACGCCGGAACCCACGATCTTCACCTTCACCTCTTCGGTGGAGAGCTTGACCAGGGCGTCGCAGATCGCTTCCACGGAACCCTGTACGTCGGCCTTGATCACCACGTTCACTTCGGACACTTCGCCCTCGGTCATGTTGGCGAACATGTTCTCCAGCTTGGCCTTCTGCTGGCGAGCCAGCTTGACTTCGCGGAACTTGCCCTGACGATAGAGTGCCACTTCGCGGGCCTTCTTCTCGTCACGCACGACGGTGGCTTCGTCACCGGCAGAGGGCACGCCGGACAGGCCGAGGATCTCGACCGGCAAAGACGGACCCGCTTCCTTGATCTCGCGACCCAGTTCGTCACGCATGGCGCGCACACGGCCGTACTCCAGACCGCACAGCACGATGTCGCCCTGACGCAGAGTACCTTCCTGCACCAGCACGGTGGCAACCGGGCCACGGCCCTTGTCCAGGAAGGACTCGATCACGACGCCGCTGGCCATGCCGTCGACCACGGCCTTCAGCTCCAGCACTTCAGCCTGGATCAGGATGGCCTCCAGCAGGTCGTCGATGCCCTGACCGGATTTGGCGGAGACGTGCACGAACTGGCAGTCGCCACCCCAGTCTTCCGACATGACGTTGTAACGGGCCAGCTCGGTCTTGACGCGATCGGGATCCGCTTCCGGCTTGTCGATCTTGTTGACCGCCACCACCAGGGGCACTTCGGCCGCCTTGGCGTGCTGGATCGCTTCGATGGTCTGCGGCATGACGCCGTCATCGGCAGCCACCACCAGTACCACGATGTCGGTGGCCTTGGCACCACGAGCACGCATGGAGGTGAACGCCGCGTGACCCGGGGTATCCAGGAAGGTGATCATGCCACTGTCGGTTTCGACGTGGTAAGCACCGATGTGCTGGGTGATGCCGCCGGCTTCGCCCGCGGCAACCTTGGCCTTGCGGATGTAGTCCAGCAGGGAGGTCTTGCCGTGGTCGACGTGACCCATGATGGTCACGACAGGGGCGCGCGGCTTGGCTTCGGAGGTCTCGTCACGATCGCTAAGTACCGCCTCTTCCAGCTCGTTCTCGCGGCGCAGCACCACCTTGTGACCCATCTCCTCGGCGACCAGCTGGGCGGTCTCCTGGTCGATCACCTGGTTGATGGTGGCCATGGCGCCCATCTTCATCATCACCTTGATGACTTCGACACCCTTGACGGCCATCTTGTTGGCGAGTTCCGCCACTGTGATGGTCTCGCCGATGACGACATCGCGGTTGACCACGGCCGCCGGCTTGTTGAAGCCGTGCTTCATGGCGTTCGGCATGGCCATCTTGCCACGCTTGCCCTTGCGAGCACGCGGATCGCGGGAGTTGCGGTCGTTGCGGTCATCTTCGCGACGGCCGACCTTCTTCGGCGCCTTGGCAGCGGCAGCCGTGCGACGACTGGTCTCTTCCTTGCGATCCAGCTCATCTTCCGCCGCTTGCGCGTGCTTGTTGGTGGTCAGATGGTAATCGCTGCTCTCTTTGGCACGAGCCGCCTCTTCCTCGGCCCAGCGGGCCGCATTCTGTTCCGCCATGAGACGAGCCTCTTCGGCTTTCTTCGCGGCGAGTTCTTCAGCTTTTTGCAAAGCTGTCTGTTCCTGTTGGCGCTTCAGTTCTTCTGCTTCGCGCTTGGCCATCTTTTCTGCCTCTTGCTGAGCTGTGCTACTGGCTGCTTTGGCGGGCTGTTGAGCCTGTCGAGCCTTTTGTTGTGCCTCGATCCGCGCCTTTTCCTCAGCTTCACGACGAGCCTGCTCAGCCTCACGGCGAGCCTTCTCTTCAGCGTCGAGGCGGGCCTTCTCTTCGGCCTCGCGACGAGCTTTTTCTTCTGCTTCCAAACGCGCTTTTTCCTCGGCTTCCGCCTGACGCTGTTCATCTTCCAGCGCCGAGCGTCTTACATAGGTGCGAGACTTGCGCACTTCTACCTGCACTTCCTTGTTCTTGCCGCCAGTACCTTGAACACTCAGGGTGCTCTTGGTCTTGCGCTGCAAGGTCATGCGGGCAGGGGCGGCAACCTCGTCACCTCCATGCTGTTTCTTCAGATGGGCCAGCAGAGTCTGCTTCTCGGACTCGCTGACCAGGTCGTCGGCCTTGCTCTTGCTGATACCGGCATCGACAAACTGCTGGAGAAGACGATCAACCGGTGTGTCGATGTCAGTGGCAAGTTGTTTGACTGATACTTCTGCCATTCATTTTCCTCCGTTTGATCTTAACTAGACTGCTCTTCTCCGAACCAACAGATATTGCGAGCAGCCATAATCAGCTCACCTGCCTTCTCGGCGGTCAGCCCTTCGATGTCGGCAAGGTCATCAATGCCTTGCTCTGCCAAATCTTCCAGGGTGCCGATGCCGCGCGCGGCCAGGGCGTACGCCATGTCACGGCCGAGGCCGTTCAGATTGAGCAGTTCTTCGGAAGGTTCAACACCTTCAAAGGATTCTTCTTTGGCCAGGGCCTTGGTGGTCAGGGCATCCTTGGCGCGCTTGCGCAGCTCTTCGACCATGTCTTCATCCAGACCGTCGATGGCCAGCAGCTCGTTGACCGGCACGAAGGCGATCTCTTCCAAGGTGGAGAAGCCCTCTTCCATCAGCAGGCCGGCGAAATCGTCGTCGATGTCCAGGGTGCTGGTGAACAGGGTCATGATGCGGTCGTTCTCGGCCTGGTGCTTGGCACGCATGTCCTCGACGGTCATCACGTTCAGCTCCCAACCGGTCAGCTGGGAGGCCAGACGCACGTTCTGACCGTTGCGACCGATGGCCTGGGCCAGGTTGGCGGCTTCCACGGCGATGTCCATGGTGTGGTTGTCTTCATCGACGATGATGGAGGCCACATCGGCCGGCGCCATGGCGTTGATCACGTACTGGGCCGGGTTGTCATCGTACAGCACGATGTCGGCACGCTCGCCGCTCAGCTCGGCGGAAACCGCCTGAACGCGGGCACCGCGCATGCCGATACAGGCACCGATCGGGTCGATGCGACGATCGTTGGTCTTCACCGCGATCTTGGCGCGGGAACCCGGGTCACGGGCGGCACCCATGATTTCGATCATCTCTTCGCCGATCTCCGGCACTTCGATGCGGAACAGCTCTTTGAGGAAGTCCGGGCTGGAGCGGCTGACGAACAGCTGGGAACCACGGGCTTCAGGACGCACGGCGTACAGCAGGCCGCGAATGCGGTCGCCCGGGCGGAAGGTCTCGCGCGGCAGCATGTCGTCGCGGAAGATCACGGCCTCGGCATTGCTGCCCAAGTCCAGGATCACGTTGTCGCGGTTACTCTTCTTGACCACGCCGCTGATGATGGTGCCTTCCTTGTCCTTGAACTGGTCGACGACCTGGGAGCGCTCGGCCTCGCGCACTTTCTGCACGATGACCTGCTTGGCGGTCTGGGTGGTGATACGGTCGAAGGTCACGGAGTCGATCTGATCTTCCACGTAGTCGCCAATCTGGATATCCGGCTGCTCGATCTGAGCCGCTTCCAGGGTGATCTCGGCGTAGGGGTTTTCCATCGCAGCCTGATCCGCGATGACGACCCAGCGGCGATAGGTGTCGTAGTCGCCGGTCTTGCGATCGATCTCGACCCGCACTTCAATCTCGCCTTCGTACTTTTTCTTGGTCGCAGTCGCCAGCGCAGTCTCCAGAGCCTGGAAGATCTTCTCGCGGGGGACAGCCTTCTCGTTGGACACTGCGTCAACGACCAGCAAAATCTCTTTATTCATATCCGATAGCCTCGTTAACCAAAGTTCGGCACTATGTTCGCTTTTTGGATATTGGTGAAAGCCAACACCTCGTCCTTACCATCTACCGTCAGGGTGATCATGTCCCCCTGCACGGCTTTGATTACGCCTTTGAACTTGCGGCGGTTGTTTGTTGCCATCCGAAGCGAAACCGCCGCCTCCTGGCCAACGTATTTTTCGAACTGGGCGACCTTGAACAGCGGACGATCCAGACCCGGGGAGGAGACCTCGAGGTAGTACTCCTCGGTGATGGGGTCTTCGACGTCCATGATGGCGCCGACCTGGCGGCTCACCTCGGCGCAGTCTTCCACCGTCACACCTTGCTCCGCGTCGATGAAAACGCGCAGGGTCGAGTGTTTGCCCGCACGGACAAATTCGATACCCCACAGTTCAAAACCCAAGGCAACGACAGGAGCCTCGAGCAGATCGGTCAAACGTTGTTCCAACGTAGCCAAAGTCACCCTCCGAAAAACAAAAAAAGGGCATATAGCCCAGATAGAAATAAAGTCAGAATAAATCGCACATAACAAAAAGCCCCGATATCAAATCGGGGCTTGGCGCTTTACCCTGATTGTCGCCTCGCAGCGACCGCCTTCCTGAGCGTAGGAAATGCGTGAAATTTGGTTGCGGGGGCCGGATTTGAACCGACGACCTTCGGGTTATGAGCCCGACGAGCTACCATGCTGCTCCACCCCGCGTCCGAAATCGTGCGAGATTATAGCCACTTCACTCTCATCACACAAGACTGACTGGCTATAACACCCCGGTCACCCGGGTTCACTGCTTAATTGGTGCCGTGGGCGGGACTCGAACCCGCACACCCTAGAGCACTACCCCCTCAAGATAGCGTGTCTACCAATTCCACCACCACGGCAAAACTCTTACTCGGGAACGTCAGTGTCTTTCTTCACTGGCGCTTTGTTCTGCTCAACCTGTTGGGTCTGTTGCAGATTTTCCCATTCACTACCCTGTTTTACCTTGTTGCTCGACATGGATCCGAGCACCAGGCTAATCAAGAAGAACAGAGTAGCCAAAATCGCTGTTGTGCGGGTCAGGAAGCTGCCTGAACCACCGGAGCCGAATACGGTATTCGATGCCCCTGCGCCGAAGGAGGCGCCCATATCAGCCCCTTTACCTTGCTGAATCATCACCAGACCAATCAGAGCCAGCGATACCAGCAGATAAACGACCAAAAGAATCTCGTACATTTAACTTGCACCCTTTGCCGCTTCAACGATTCCTAAAAACGCCTTGTCATCGAGACTTGCTCCGCCAATCAGACCACCGTCTATGTCGGGCTGGGCAAACAAATCCTGTGCATTGGCCGGCGTCACGCTCCCACCATAGATGATTCTGACTTTCTCACCTATTACCGGAGTATCCTCCGCCAAGCGACCGCGTATAAAGGAATGAACCTCTTGTGCCTGCTCGGGTGTGGCGCATTTACCTGTACCTACAGCCCAAATCGGCTCGTAGGCGATGATAGCATTATCGAAAGCCATCGCGCCATTTTTCTCTATGACGATGTCCAGCTCTTCGGCAATCACCTCAAAGGCTCTTCTTGCCTGTCTCGCCGCCCCTGACTCACCCAGACAGAGTATGGGTACCAGGCCTGCCGCTCTGACTGCCGCGAACTTCTCCGCGACGATGAAACTGGTCTCACCAAAGAGACGCCTGCGCTCGGAGTGGCCAACCAGTACGTATTGGCACCCTGCCTCGACCAGCATCTCACACGAGACTTCCCCCGTGTAAGCACCCTGTCTGTGCTGGCTCACGTTCTGAGCCCCCAACTTCATCACCCTCTGCTGATTGAGCAGAGCGGCCGTGAAGTCGAGATGCACATGGGATGGACACAAGACCACGTCTACTCGTTCATCAATGCGCTCTAGGCACTGACCAGTAAACTGCTCTAACTGCGACCTACTACCGTGTAACTTCCAGTTGGCTGCTACAAACGGCTTGCGATGTCCCATCGGCAACTCCCTTGCGAAAGCGGGGCTGATAATATCCAGAGGATGCTCAGCTGACAAGTGCTATTTTCAAATTCTCGAATCGTTTGAACAAGATACAACCAAGGCGACTAAAAAGCCGCCTTGGTTGTTCATTAAAACGCCGATTCGACCCGTTGTGCGATGCGTGTGGCCATGTCACGCACCTGTTGCTCGTGTTCCCCTTCCACCATGACCCGGATCAGCGGCTCTGTCCCGGATTTGCGCAGCAGCACGCGACCACGTCCGGCCAGCTCCTGCTCCACCGCGGCTACTTCCTGCTGAACGGCGTCCGATGCGAGCGGATCCTTGCCTTCGGCGAAGCGCACATTCACCAGCACCTGGGGGAATTTGCTCATGCCGGAGCGCAGCTTGGCCAGCGGCATCTCGGCGGTGCGCATCGCAGTCAGCACCTGCAGGGCGGCGACGATGCCATCCCCCGTGGTGGTCTGATCCAGGCAGATGATGTGACCCGAGTTTTCACCGCCGATGCGCCAGCCCTTCTCGTTCATCATCTCCAGCACATAGCGGTCACCCACCTTGGCGCGGGCAAACGGGATGCCGAGGGTCTGCAGCGCCAGCTCCAGCCCCATGTTGGCCATCAGGGTACCCACCACGCCGCCCTTGAGACGACCGTTGCGCAGCGCATCCCGGGCGATGATATAGAGGATCTCGTCCCCGTCGATGATGTAGCCAGTACCATCCACCATCACCAGACGATCGCCGTCACCGTCGAAGGCGACACCGAGATCGGCCTTGCACTCCAGCACCTTGGCGGCCAGCGCCTCCGGTGCGGTGGAACCGACGCCGTCGTTGATGTTGAGGCCATCAGGGCTGCAACCGATGGCGATCACTTCGGCTCCCAGCTCGCGGAAGACGGAAGGGGCGATGTGATAAGTTGCACCGTGGCCGCAGTCCACCACCATCTTCAGCCCTTCCAGGCTCAGGTTGGAGGGGAAGGTACTCTTGCAGAACTCGATGTAGCGGCCGGCCGCATCGTCGATGCGCTGCGCCTTGCCGAGTTCGGCGGACTCCACGCACTTGAGCTCGTGATCCAGTTCGGCCTCGATGGCCAGCTCGACGTCGTCAGGCAGCTTGGTGCCGTCGGCGGAGAAGAACTTGATGCCGTTGTCGTAATAGGGGTTGTGGGATGCGCTGATGACGATGCCGGCCTCGGCACGGAAGGTGCGGGTCAGGTAGGCGACGGCCGGAGTGGGCATGGGCCCCATCAGAATGGCCTTGAGACCGGCGGCGGAGAGGCCTGCCTCCAGCGCCGACTCCAGCATGTAGCCGGAGATGCGGGTGTCCTTGCCGATCAGCACCTTGCGGGTGCCCTTCTTGGAGAGCACCTTGCCGGCAGCCCAGCCGAGCTTCATCACGAAATCTGGGGTGATCGGGTATTCACCCACCTTGCCGCGCACACCGTCGGTGCCGAAATACTTTCTGGTCATTGTCTGTTTCTCGTTTTTCTATTTGGATACGAAATCTTGTCCCGTCATGGTCATCCAGCCGACACGCAGCGCATCCATGGTGGCGCGCACGTCGTGCACCCGAATGATCCTGGCCCCTTGTTGCAACCCGATCAGGGCACAGGCCAGGCTGCCGGCCAGCCGTTCATCGACAGGGCAGCCGAGCAGGTTGCCTATCATAGACTTTCGCGACATGCCCACCAAGAGCGGCAAACCGTAATCAAGCAACTTGTGCTGCTCGGCCAGCAGCCGATAGTTGTGGGCCAGGGTCTTGCCAAAGCCGTAACCCGGGTCCAGCAACAACCGCTCGCGCGGGATCCCGGCCGCCAGGCAGGCTGCGATCCGCTCGTCAAAGAAGGCCCTCACCTCTCCCACCAGATCGTCGTAATGGGGCTCTGCCTGCATGGTTCTGGGCTGCCCCTTCATATGCATCAGGCACACCGGCACACCCGCCTCTGCCGCGGCGTCGAGCGCTCCCGGTTCCTGCAAGGCGCGCACATCGTTGATCAGGTGGGCGCCGGCGGCACAGCCCGCCGCCATCACGGCCGCCTTGGAGGTATCGAGGGAGACCATCACATCGAGCTCCTTCACCATCCGCTCGACGACGGGGATGACCCTGTCCAGCTCTTCCTGCTCGCTCACGTCGGGGGCACCGGGGCGGGTCGATTCGCCACCGATATCGATAAGGGTCGCCCCATCGGCCACCATCTCGCTGGCATGGCCCAGCGCCAGATCGATCCGCTTGAAGCGACCGCCATCGGAGAAGGAGTCCGGCGTCACATTGAGAATGCCCATCACATGGGGGCGATCCAGAGAGAGGCTGCGCCCCTTGCTGTCTAGTTGCATCTTTTCATCCACCTGCATCAGAACATCTGACTATCCGCACAAAGAAAAACCCCGGGCGAGCCCGGGGTTTGGATCATGACAATTTATTTGGCCGGGACATCGTTCGCCTTGTCGACGTCGCTCAGTGGCGCCTTGCTGTCATCGGCCGGAGCCTTGACTTCGGACCCGTTGCCCACAGTGGCGCCACCTTGCGGGGTGTCACCGTGTTCATCGTGCCAGTTGCTGGGGGCGCGGACCTCGCGGCGGGCCATCAGATCGTCGATCTGCTTGGCGTCTATGGTCTCGTACTTCATCAGCGCGTCTTTCATGGTGTGCAGCACATCCATGTTGTCCAGCAGTATCTGTTTGGCACGATCGTAGTTGCGATCGATGACCTGCTTGACCTCGGCATCGATGATGCGAGCGGTGTCGTCGGACATGTGCTTGGCCTTGGCCATGCTGCGACCGAGGAAGACTTCACCGTCCTCTTCCGCGTAGAGCATGGGACCCAGACGCTCGGACATGCCCCACTGGGTGACCATCTTGCGGGCAATCTCGGTGGCGCGTTCGATGTCGTTGGAGGCACCGGTCGATACCTTCTCGGCACCGTAGATCAGCTCTTCCGCCAGACGACCGCCGTACAGACTGGAGATCATGGACTCCAGGTGCTGCTTGGAGTGGCTCCAGCGATCCTGCTCCGGCAGGTACATGGTCACACCCAGCGCGCGGCCGCGCGGAATGATGGAAACCTTATAGACGGGATCGTGATCCGGTACCACACGACCGATGATGGCGTGACCCGCCTCGTGATAGGCCGTCATCTCCTTCTCGGATTCCTTCATCACCATGGAGCGGCGTTCCGCCCCCATCATGATCTTGTCCTTCGCCTTCTCGAACTCCAGCATGGAAACCACGCGGCGGCTCTCGCGTGCGGAGAACAGGGCAGCCTCGTTGACCAGGTTGGCCAAATCCGCACCGGAGAAACCGGGAGTACCGCGGGCGATCAGGGCCGGGTTGACGTCATCCGCCAGTGGCACCTTGCGCATGTGTACCTTCAGGATCTGCTCGCGACCGCGCACATCCGGCAGTCCGACCACCACCTGGCGGTCGAAGCGGCCCGGACGCAGCAGGGCGGGGTCCAGTACGTCGGGACGGTTGGTGGCGGCGATGACGATGATGCCCTCGTTACCTTCAAAGCCATCCATTTCGACCAGCATCTGGTTCAGGGTCTGCTCGCGCTCGTCGTGACCACCGCCCAGACCGGCGCCACGCTGGCGACCGACCGCGTCGATCTCGTCGATGAAGATGATGCAGGGGGAGGACTTCTTGGCCTGCTCGAACATGTCGCGGACACGGGAGGCGCCCACACCCACGAACATCTCGACGAAGTCGGAACCCGAGATGGTGAAGAAGGGCACCTTGGCCTCGCCTGCGATGGCCTTGGCCAGCAGGGTCTTACCAGTACCGGGAGGACCTACCAGCAGTACGCCGGTCGGGATCTTGCCGCCCAATTTCTGGAATTTGCTCGGGTCGCGCAGATAGTCGACCAGCTCCTTGACCTCTTCCTTGGCCTCGTCACAGCCGGCGACGTCGGCGAAGGTGGTCTTGATCTGATCTTCACTCATCAGGCGAGCCTTGCTCTTGCCAAACGACATGGCACCCTTGCCACCGCCGCCCTGCATCTGACGCATGAAGAATACCCAGACACCGATCAGCAGCAGCATCGGGAACCAGGAGATGAAGATGGAGGTGATCAGAGACGGCTCTTCCGGCTTCTCACCCATCACCTTGACGTTGTGGTTGAGCATGTCGTTGAGCAGCTGGGGATCCGGCGCAGGGATGATGGTAGTGAAACGTTCACCGGTGCGCTTGACGCCATTGATGACCTTGCCATCCATCCGCACTTCACGGATCTGCTCTTGGGTCACTTCTTTCACGAAGCTGGAATAGTCCAGCTGGCGACTGGTGGTATCGCTGGGGCTGAAGCTATTGAACACCGACATCAGCACGACGGCGATGACCAGCCACAGGATTAGGTTTTTCGCCATGTCACTCAAATCAATGACCTCGCAGACTGACAGTTAACGATGAGGGTTAGGGTACTACAGTTTAAAACCGGTAGCCACAATGTAGACTTCTCGTGAACGGGCACGGGACGAGTCGGGTTTACGAATCTTGACGACAGAGAAAAGTCTACGTATTTCATTGAGATAGGTATCAAACCCCTCCCCCTGGAACACCTTGACCACGAAGCTGCCGTTACTGCTCAGGACCTGATTGCACATGTCCAGCGCCAGCTCGACCAGATACATGGCACGG
Organism: Aeromonas sp. R7-4; assembly: GCF_040908055.1. Taxonomy (NCBI): domain Bacteria; kingdom Pseudomonadati; phylum Pseudomonadota; class Gammaproteobacteria; order Aeromonadales; family Aeromonadaceae; genus Aeromonas; species Aeromonas sp. R7-4. Next base: position 147,316 of record NZ_JBFODA010000067.1, on the reverse strand, counting down.
GCCTGATCCACCTGCTGGGTACCGCTCATGTTGGGTGCCATGTCAGACATGACCACATCCACCTTGTCCGGGCCGACGCGTTCCAGCAGGGCGCCGAGGACAGTTTCCTCCCGAAAGTCCCCTTGCAGGAAATCGACACCGGCAATGGAATCCATCGGCAAGATGTCGCAGGCGATCACCCGCCCCTTGTCGCCCACCTGGTCGATGGCAAATTGGGACCAGCCACCGGGGGCCGCCCCCAGGTCCACCACCGTCATGCCAGGCTTGAGCAATCTGTCCTTGCCCTGGATCTCGTCGATCTTGAACACGGCGCGGGAACGCAACCCCAGCTTCTGGGCTTTTTTGACGTATTGGTCGTCGAAATGTTCTTTTAACCAGCGGGTTGAACTGGGGGAACGTTTTTTCTGGGTCATGATTGTCGACTTTAAAAAACCACAAGGGTTATTAGTATTAAGGGCTAAGTGGGGGTAGAATACGCCCCTTTCAACCCTGACTTATGAAGAAATTGCCATGATTCTCAACAATAAACAGAAACAGTACCTCAAGGGCCTTGCCCACAGCCTGAAGCCGGTCGTCCTGCTGGGACAGCACGGTCTGACCGAAGGGGTGCTGGCCGAGATCGATCTGGCGCTGAACCACCACGAGCTGATCAAGGTCAAGGTGTCGTCTGAAGATCGTGAGATGAAGCAGCTGGTAATGGATGCCATCGTCCGTGAGACCGGCGCCATCAAGGTACAGAGCATGGGCCATGTACTGACCATCTATCGTCAGGCCAAAGAACCCAAAATCCAGTTGCCGCGCAAGTAACAGGAAAGAGCATTCGCTCTTTCCTTCATTTCCCCTTCTTCCCAAGTCGCTTGCCAAAATAGCCGTCAGGCCCTTAACCTGCGATGAATAGTCGCGGACACCCACTATGGACAAGCATCAGCTTCTCACCGATGAAGAACTGGCCATGCTGCGGGACCTGGGCAAGAGCGAGGACCAGGCTGCCGGCCAGTTCCTGCGAGGCAATCTGCCCCTTCCCCTGCAGAGCCTGCTACAACGCGCCACCCCTTTGACACTCGAGGCCCGCATCGCCGGCCACCAGCTGCGTTTTCCGCTGCACTGCACCCAGGCCGCGGAGGGCCACGCCGAACTGCGCATCGCCGCCCCCACCATCACCGAGCTTGGCTCGCCTCATCTGCGCGCCTGGCGCCTCGAAGAGCACGCTGTGCTGCGCAGCGGGGATACCGAGTATGAGGTGCACAGCCTCTCCCTCGGCGGCCTCATAGTGGCGGGCCTGCCCGCATCCATGGTCAGGGGCGATCCCCTGAACGGCACCCTCTGCATCGAGGGGCTCTCCCCCCTGGCGATGACGGGCAGCCTGATCAGGCATGTGGATACCAACCAGAGCCAGCATGACTGGGCCGTGCAATTTCGACTGGACAAGGACGATCAGGAACAGCTGCGGGACTGGCTCTTCCAGCGTCATCAGGACGCCTTCGTCCAGGCCTATCAGGGGGAGTAAATGCAACAGGGGAGCCCGGCTCCCCTGTCTCTTCCGCCCCTCAGACTCAGAGGTAGGCGACTTCCAGGATCTCGTACTCCACGTCACCACCAGGGGTCTTGACGATGGCGACATCGTCCACTTCCTTGCCGATCAGGGCGCGGGCAATGGGCGAGTTCACGGAGATCATGTTCTGTTTTATGTCCGCCTCGTCGTCACCCACGATGCGGTACACCACTTCCTCTTCCGTCTCGCTCTTGAGCAGGGTCACGGTGGCGCCGAAGATGACGCGGCCATTGTTGGCAATCTTGGTGACATCGATCACCTGAGCGTTGGAGAGCTTGCCTTCGATTTCCTGAATGCGGCCTTCACAAAACCCCTGCTGCTCGCGGGCGGCATGGTATTCGGCATTTTCTTTCAGATCGCCGTGTTCACGGGCATCAGCAATCGCTTCGATAATCTGGGGACGCAGCTCGGTCTTGAGATAGTCGAGCTCCTGGCGCAGCTTTTCGGCGCCGCGAACAGTCATCGGAGTATGATTCATAGTCGAAACCTGGGTTGCTTTATAAAGAGAAGCTGCGGCAATCAAAAGAGAGCCGCAGCTGTCGGTTCGGATGGGGCATCTTAATATGAAGCCGCCACAAAATCCATGTCAGCCCCTGCGAGGGGGATCGCGCTTCCCGGCGAAAGCTACTTGGGATCCGCAACCCCGATGGGCGCCGAGACCGTCGGCTTGCCCTGCATGATGGCGATCTCCACCCGCCGGTTCATGCGCCGGTTTTCCGGGCTGTTGTTGGGCACCAGCGGCTGGGAATCCGCCATACCCTGCACCACCAGCCGGTTGCCGTCAAAGCCGGGCACCTTGATCATCTGATGGGCCACCGCCACCGCTCGCTGGGATGAGAGCTCCCAGTTGGACTGGAACAGCTCGTCTTCGGTGGCGACATCGTCGGAGTGGCCGGAGACGGTGATCTCACCCGGCACATCCTTAAGCAGGGTCGCCACCTTGCGGATCACAGGCCAGAACTGGGGCTGCAGGAAGGCAGACCCTGCCGGGAAGGCCGCCTTCTCGCGAATCCGGATGATGACCTGCTGACCCAGCGCCTCTATCTCGATGGCCCCGTCCTGGATCTGGGCCTGCATCTGCTCCGCCAGCGCCTTGGCCAGGGTATTGGACTGCTCCTGCGCCTTCTGGGCCTGCTGGGCGGTGTCACCCCCACTCTGCTGTCCCTCGGTCTTGTCATGCCCCCCGGCCTTGTCAGCATCTCCGGGCTGGAAGTCCAGCTCGGTCTGGGTCATGTCGATGGTCTGCTGCATGATGGTGTCGATGGGGGTCGGTTCGGGACGGCCAGGGCGAAACTCCTGGGCGATGACCGAGGTCCCCTTGGGAATGTCTTTGACCTCCAGGATGTTCTGCACCCCGAACGCCTTCTCCATGGAGCCGGCGATCTGCTTGAACTTCTGCACGTCCATCTCGGCAAACGAGAGCAACAGCACGAAGAAGCACATCAGCAGGGACATGAGGTCGGCGAAGGTCCCCATGTAGCCGGGCAGACCGGGAGGCGGGCACTTGCACTTTGCCATGCGCGCTCCTATTCGGTCCCGTTGTTGCGTTTGGACTGATTCAGGTAGTTCTGCAACATGGCCTGGATCACTCTCGGGTTCTGGCCGTCCTGGATCCCCATGATGGCGTCGAGGATCAGGGTACGGCTCAGCTGCTCCTCACCGCTGCGCAGCTCCAGCTTGTCGGCGATGGGGATGGCGATCATGTTGGCCTCGATCGCCCCGTAGAGGGTGGTCAACAGGGCCACCGCCATGGCAGGGCCGATGGACTTGGGATCGCTCATGTTCGCCAGCATGGCCACCAGGCCCACCAGGGTACCTATCATGCCCATGGCGGGGCCGAGATCCCCCAGGGAGCGGAACACCTTGACGGCGATGACGTGGCGCTCCGAGGTCAACTCGATGTCCTTCTCCATCACGGATCGCACCACGTCGGCGTCATGGCCGTCCACCAGCATGTCGATGCCCTTCTTCATGAAGGTATTGGGGATCTCCGCCGCCTCCAGGGCCAGGAAGCCCCCCTTGCGGGCCGCGTCCGCCAGCTCCACCGCCTTGGCAATCAGGTCATCGAGCTTGTCGCCCTTGTACATGAATGCCTTGCCGGCCACCTTGAACGCCATCAGAAACTGGCCGAGGTTGAACTTCATCATGCAGATGAACAGAGAACCCAAGATGGTGATGTAGACCGAGGGCATATCCACATACATGCTCATGGGGCCACCCAGCAGCATGCCGTACACCACGACCCCGAACCCCAGCACTATGCCTATCAGACTGCCTAAATCCACATCCTTGCTCCTGTCACCAAACTTGCCTCTATTTATACTGCGCTGAATTTTCTGCTATTACGCCCCTGGCAGCAAGCCCGGTTCCCCCCTATTGGCGCGCGGAGATGCGGGGATATCAGTCAGTTCTTATCGGCCGGGGGCGGGATAGTTTGAGGGCAGCGCACTTTTCTGCCTCCCCCCTGTGGCCGGTCGATGTTAAGATGAGCCGTTTTTTTCAATCCCCGAGGATGGACATGGCCAGTAAAAAAATCGACCGTCTGAGTTTTGATGCCACCCTGGAAGAGCTGGAAACCATAGTGCATCAGCTCGAACAGGGTTCGCTCCCCCTCGAGGAGGCACTCAAGCAATTCGAACAGGGCATCCATCTGGTGCGCGCCGGCCAGCAGAAGCTGGAACAGGCCGAACAGAAGATCCAGATCCTCCTGACCCAGGCCGATGGCAGCGAGCAGGCGGTCCCCTTTCGCTCAGAGCAAGGAGAGGAGTGAGTGACTCTCGACGATTTCTCCCGCCTGCACCGCCAGCGCATCGACGGCTGCCTCTCGGCACAGCTTGAGGCCCTGCCCCCCATGGCGCCGCGCCTGCGGGACGCCATGAAATACGGCCTGCTGCTCGGTGGAAAACGGGTGCGTCCCTTCCTGGTCTACGCCGTGGGCGAGATGCTGGGCGTCAAGAGCGAGCTGCTGGACGGCCCGGCCGCCGCGGTGGAGTGCATCCATGCTTACTCCCTGCTGCACGACGACCTGCCCGCCATGGACGACGACGACCTTCGTCGTGGCCAGCCCACGGTGCACAAGGCGTTCGACGAAGGCACTGCCATCCTGGCCGGCGATGCCCTGCAGACCCTGGCCTTCTCCATCCTGGCCGATCACCCCATGCCGACCGAATTGATGGCCAACCGGGTCAAGATGCTGAGCGCCCTGGCCCGCGCGTCGGGCTATCTCGGCATGTGCGGCGGCCAGGCGCTGGATCTGGAGGCCGAGGGCCGCCGGATCACCCTGGCCGAGCTGGAGCAGGTGCACCGCCACAAGACAGGGGCGCTCATCGAGTGCGCCGTCACCCTAGGGGCCCTGTGCAAGGCCGACGTGGAACCCGCGACGCTGGCCGCCCTGCAGACCTATGCCGCCGCCATCGGGCTCGCCTTCCAGGTACAGGACGACATTCTCGACATCACGGGCGACACCGCCACCCTGGGCAAGCCGCAAGGCTCGGATCTGGCGCAGGAGAAGAGCACCTACCCGGCCCTGCTCGGACTCGACAATGCCCGTGAGCTGGCTCGCGAACTGCATGACAAGGCCTTAACAGCCCTGCAAGCCTTGCCCTACAATACCGACATTCTGGAAGCGTTTGCCGATTACATCATCGAGCGAACCCACTAAACGCTGGATAACAGTAACAATATGAGCGTTGATATAAGCGATTACCCCAACCTGGCCCTCGCGGACACGCCGGTCGAGCTGCGATCCCTCCCCTTCGAGCGACTGCCCGTGCTGTGCAACGAGCTGCGCGAGTACCTGCTGCGCTCGGTGAGCCGTTCCAGCGGTCACTTCGCCTCCGGCCTCGGCACCGTCGAGCTGACGGTCGCCCTGCACTACGTCTACAACACCCCCTTCGATCGCCTGGTGTGGGACGTGGGCCATCAGGCCTATCCCCACAAGATCCTGACCGGCCGGCGGGATCGCATCCACACCATCCGCCAGAAAGACGGCCTGCACCCCTTCCCCTGGCGGGAGGAGAGCGAGTACGACGTCCTCAGCGTCGGTCACTCCAGTACCTCCATCGGGGCGGCCCTCGGCATGGCCGTGGCCGCCGAGCGCGAGGGACTGGGCCGCAAGGTGGTGGCCGTCATCGGTGACGGCGCCATCACCGCCGGCATGGCCTTCGAGGCCCTCAACCACGCCGGCGACGTCCACAAGGACATGCTGGTGGTGCTGAACGACAACGAGATGTCCATCTCCGAAAATGTCGGCGCCCTGAACAACCACCTGGCCAGGCTGATGTCAGGCAAGCTCTACACCACTATCCGCGAAGGCGGCAAGAAGGTGCTGGCCGGTCTGCCGCCGGTCAAGGAGCTGGCCAAGCGGGCCGAGGAACACCTCAAGGGCATGGTGGTGCCCGGCACCCTGTTCGAGGAGTTCGGCTTCAACTACATCGGCCCCATCGACGGCCACGACATCCACGCCCTGGTCGAGACCCTGCGCAACATGCGCAGCCTCAAGGGCCCCCAGCTACTGCACGTCAAGACCAAGAAGGGCAAGGGCTACGAGCCTGCCGAGAAGGATCCCATCGGTTATCACGCCGTCCCCAAGTTCAACCCGGACGAGTGCGCCCTGCCCAAGAGCGCCGGTGGCAAGCCGACCTTCTCCGCCATCTTCGGTCAGTGGCTGTGCGACATCGCCGCCAGGGACGAGCGCGTGGTCGGCATCACTCCCGCCATGCGCGAGGGCTCCGGGCTGGTCAAGTTCAGCCAGCAGTATCCGGATCGCTACTTCGATGTGGCCATCGCCGAGCAGCACGCGGTCACCTTCGCCGCCGGCCTCGCCATCGCCGGGCAGAAGCCGGTGGTGGCCATCTATTCCAGCTTCCTGCAGCGCGCCTATGACCAGCTGATCCACGACGTGGCGCTGCAAAACCTGCCGGTGCTGTTCGCCATCGACCGCGCCGGTCTGGTGGGGGCCGACGGCCCCACCCACCAGGGGGCCTTCGACATCAGCTTCCTGCGCACAGTGCCGAACATGGTGGTGATGACGCCGTCCGACGAGAACGAGTGCCGTCAGATGCTCTACACCGGCTACCAGCACAACGGGCCGGCGGCGGTGCGCTACCCCCGCGGCAGCGGCACCGGCATCCAGGCAGAGAGCGAGATGCAGGCGCTGGCGCTCGGCAAGGGCCGCGTCGTGCGTAAGGGCAAGGGTACGGCCATCCTGGCGTTCGGCACCCTGTTGCAACAGGCCAGGGCCGCCGCCGAGGCGCTCGATGCCACCCTGGTGGACATGCGCTTCGTCAAGCCCATGGACGAGGCGCTGGTGCTTGAACTTGCCGCGACCCACGATCAGTTCGTCACCTTGGAGGACAACGCCATCATGGGCGGCGCCGGCTCTGCGGTGAACGAGCTGCTGATGGGCGCCAGGCTGTGCAAGCCGGTGCTGAATCTCGGCCTGCCGGATCGCTTCATCGAGCAGGGCACCCAGGAGGAGATCTACGCCCTGCTGGGGCTGGATGCCACCGGCATTCAGGCCAGCATCGAGCGCTGGCTGCAGGCCTGACAGGCTCATCGCACGCAACACAAATAAAGAAGGGCGCCTATATGGCGCCCTTCTTGTTTCTCTTCATTCCTGACCCGAGTCAGCCCTTGTAGATCTTCGGGTTGAACACATCCCGCAGCCAATCACCCAGGAGGTTGATGACCAGCACCAGCACCACCAGGCAGATGCCCGGGAAGGCGGTGATCCACCAGGAGCCGGAGAAGATGTAGTTGAAGCCCACGCTGATGAGCGAGCCCAGTGACGGCTGATCCACCGGCATGCCGAGTCCCAGGAAGGAGAGGGCCGCCTCGCTCATGATGGCGTTCGCCACCTGCACGGTGGAGATGACCAGGATGGGTGACAGGCAGTTCGGCAGTATGTGGCGGAACATGATGCGCGGGGCGCGGAAACCCATCACCTTGGCCGCTTCCACATACTCCTTCTTCTTCTCTGCCAGCACGGAGGCGCGCACGGTCCGGGCATACTGGGGCCATTCGGCGATGCCGATGATCACCACCAGCATCACGATGGCAAACTTCGAGTAGAACTCGGAGCCGAAGGTCGCCTGGAAGATGGCAGAGATGATGATGGCCACCATCATGGTGGAGAACGACAGCTGCACGTCGGCGAAACGCATCAGCAGGTTGTCGATGCGACCGCCGAAGTAACCGGCAATGAGGCCGATGACGATGCCGAGCACCAGCTGCAACCCCACCGCAAACAGGCCTATGGTCAGCGAGATGCGGGCGCCATACAGGATGGTGCTCCAGATGTCGCGGCCCTGGTTGTCGGTACCGAGCCAGAAGCGCTCCTCGCCCCCTTCCAGCCAGGAGGGGGGCAGCTCCGCATCCATCAGGTCGAAGCTGGTCTGGTCATAGACGTTGTGCGGGGCCAGCCAGGGGGCCAGCAGGGCCGCCAGCACGAAGACCACGAACACCGCAAAGCTGAACATGGCTACCTTGTCCCGCAGGAAGTAGTAGACGATGTCGGAATTCTTGAAACGTGCCCAACGGCTCGGGCTCGCTGTTACTGCATTACTCATGTGCTCACCCCTTGGCGGTCAAATTGACGGTCGGGTTGATCAACCCGTAGAGCAGGTCGACCAGGGTATTGGTCACCACGAAGATCAGGCCGACGAAGATGACGTAGGCGGTGATGAGGGGCGTATCGACCCGGTGGATCGCCTCGAGGAACAGGAAGCCGGTCCCCGGCCACTGGAACACGCTCTCGGTCAGTATGGTGTAGGCCACCATGGTGCCGATCTGCACGCCACCGACGGTGATGACCGGCAGCATGGTGTTCTTCAGGGCGTGCTGGTAGTAGACCTTGTTGTTGTCCAGCCCCTTGGCCCGGGCAAACTTGACGTACTCGGAGGAGAGCTGCTCCAGCATCTCGGAGCGCACCAGCCGGATGAACAGCGGCAGCATGATGGAGGAGAGGGAGACTGCGGGCAGGATCAGGTGCAGTATGCCGTCCCAGGTGAAGAAGCCCGACTCCCAGCCCAGCAGGTTGTAGGTCTCGCCGCGGCCATAGGCCGGCAGCCAGCCGAGCTGGATGGAGAAGAGGTACATCAGCATGATGGCGGTCAGGAAGACCGGGATCGAGATGCCGATGCTGCTCACCGCCATGATGACCTTGGTGAGAATGCTGCGCGGTCTTATCGCCGAATAAACCCCCAGCGGAATGGAGACGACGACGATGATGATCGCGGCGGCAAACACCAGTTCAAGGGTTGCCACCAGCTTGTCGAGGATCACCTCGAGGGCCGGTCGCTTGAAGAAATAGGAGGTGCCCAGATCCCCTTGCACCGCGTTCTGCAGGAAGCGGCTGTATTTCACCAAAAAGGGATCGTTGAGGCCCATCTTGTCGCGCAGCTCCTGGCGCACGGACTCGGAGACGGATTGTCCCACCAGCTCGCGCAGCGGATCCCCCAGGTTGTCCTGGATGGAGAAGGCGACCAGGCTGATGACGAACATCACTATCACGGCCTGATAGAACCGTTTCAGCAGGAATGTAAACATGCTTGTCCTTCTACGTGGCCTGTGTCTTGGCACAGGCTTCTGTTAATGGCGGGGCAAACATGGTTGCCCCGCCGGGTCCTTCCTTGAGCGCCTCGCTTACTTGTTGACCACCAGGTCACCCAGGTAAGGGAAGTTCATCACGTTGACGATCGGCTTGATGTCGACGTTCTTCTTGGCGCCGTAGGCCAGATCTTCCCAGTGCAGCGGCACATAGGCGGCGTCGTCGATCAGCATGGCTTCCACCTTCTGCAGGATGGCGGCACGCTTGGCCGGATCGGTCTCGGTGTTCGCTTCCATCACCATCTTGTCAGCCTCTGCGTTGGCATAACCGCCGCAGTTGTACTGGCCCATGCCGGTTTTGGCATCCTTGGTGAAGGTCAGGAACTCGAAGAAGTTCGCACTGTCTTCGGTGTCGGAGTGCCAGCCGATCAGCTGCATGTCTGCGGCGCACTTGTCAAACTCCGGCCAGTACTGGGCTACCGGCATGGTCTTCAGATCCACCTTGATGTTGATCTTGGACAGCATGGCGGAGACCGCCTGGGCGATCTTGACGTCGTTGACGTAGCGGGCAGCCGGGGAGATGAAGGTCATCTTGAAGCCCTTCTCGTAACCGGCTTCCTTCATCAGCTCCTTGGCCTTGGCCAGATCATACTGGGGCTTGAGCGCCTCGTTGTGACCGGCATAGCCTTTCGGGCTCAGCTGGCCGGCCGGGGTGCCGAAGCCCTTGTTGATCTTGTCGACGATGCCCACCTGGTTGATGGCGTAGTTGATCGCCTGACGCACGCGCTTGTCTTTCAGCGCCGGGTTGGTGTTCTGGTTCAGCTCGATGATGATGGCGCGGGTACCGGACAGGGTGACCAGCTGGGAATCCTTGCCGTTCTTCACGCGCTCCAGATCGTTCGGGGCGACCGGGTAGATCATGTCCACGTCCCCACCCAGCAGGGCGGCCACGCGGGTGGCATCTTCCTTGATGGGCACCACGGTCAGGTTGTCGACGTTGCCCTTGGAGGCCTTGTCCCAGTAGTTGGCGTTGCGGGCATAATCCAGCTTCACGCCCTGCTCGCGGAACTTGACGGTGAACGGGCCGGTACCGGAGACATTGGTCGAGGCGTAGGAGTCGCCGTTCTTGACGATCTCGGCCTTGTCCTTGCCGGCGTCTGTCTTGCCGGTATAGAACTTGGAGTCCATCGGGAAGATGTAGGTCACGGTCTGCAGCACCAGCGGGAAGGGCTTGGCGGTGACGAGATCCACGGTGAAATCATCCACCTTCTTGGCTTCGGCGATGGGGTCGAAGATCGCCTTGAAGTCCGGGGAGGCCTTCAGACGGTTGACGGTCCACACCACGTCGTCGGCGGTGAAGTCGTTGCCGGAGTGGAACTTGACGCCCTTGCGCAGGTGGAAGCGGACGGTCTTGTCGTCGATGCGCTCATACTTCTCGGCCAGGCGCGGCTCGAACTGCAGATCCTGGGTGTAACGCATCAGGGGATCGAATACCAGGTGAGACATCTCCAGCGTCTGGCCGGAGAGCTGCTCCTGCGGGTCCAGCGAGGTGGCGTCGGAAGCGACGGCGACCTTGATGTCGGCGGCAGAGACGTTAAACGCGAGACCAGCGGCGAACAGCGCCATGGCGATCTTGGATAATCCTTTCTTCATGTCTTTCTCCATGCTTTTGGCTTTTTATTGACACTTTTTTTGACAAGCAGACCGGCGAGCCGGCTCTTTCCTAGCTTGCGATTTCCAGCCCCTCGCGGGACATTCCCTTGAACTCCGGCATGAGGGAGATCAGCTTGCGGCTGTACTCATGCGCGGCATTGGTAAAGAGCTTCTCGGTCTCGGCCACCTCCACCAGGTTGCCGTGCTGCATCACGCCGATGCGATCGCACATCTGGCGGATGACCGGCAGATCGTGGCTGATGAACAGCATGGTGAGCCCGAGCTCCTGCTGCAAGTCTTTGAGCAGGTTGAGGATCTGGGCCTGCACCGAGACATCAAGCGCCGAGGTGGGCTCGTCGCAGATGAGGAAGCGCGGCCGGGTCGCCAGGGCACGGGCGATGGAGATGCGCTGGCGCTGACCGCCGGAAAACTCGTGGGGATACTTGACCCCTGCCCCGCTGCCCAGGCCGACGTGATCCAGGAGATCCCCCACGATCTGCTCGATCTGCCGCTCGCTCTCGGCCAGGCGGTGGAAGCGGATCGGCTCGGCGATGATGTCGCGCACCTTCATGCGCGGGTTCATGGACGAGTAGGGGTTCTGGAACACCATCTGCATCTGGCGGCGCAGGGGGCGACGCTCATGCTCCCCTTTCAGGGCGGTGAGGTCGATCCCCTCGAAGATGATCTTGCCGGCATCGGGCGGATAGAGGCCGGTGATGGCCCGGGCTATGGTGGACTTGCCGGAGCCGGACTCTCCCACCAGGCCGAAGGTCTCCCCCTCGAAGATCTCGAAGCTGATGTTGTTGCAGGCCCGCACGTACTGGCGGCGGCTCGGGAAAATGGAGTCCTTGGTGACGAACTTCAGATCCACGTTCTCCACCCGCAGCAGCGCTCCTTCATAGGCGCGCTCGTCCTGACTCTGGCCGAGCCAGTGGGTCTTCAGATCGATGCTGGTATCCGGTGCACCGGCATCCTCGATGTAGGAGACCAGGGGGAAGCGTACCAGCTTGACGTCCGAGCGGGGCACCGCCGAGATGAGGCTGCGGGTATAGGGATGATTGGGGCGGCCCAGCACCTGCTCGGTGGTGCCGAACTCCACCAGATCGCCGCGATACATGACCGCCACCTTGTCGGTGACGTTGGAGACCACGCCCATGTCGTGGGTCACCAGCATGCAGCCTACCTGGCGCTCCTTGCACAGGGAGCGAATGAGCTGGAGGATCTGATCCTGGATGGAGACGTCCAGCGCCGTGGTGGGTTCGTCGGCGATGATGAGCTCGGGATCCCCGGAGAGGGCGATGGCGATCACCACCCGCTGGCGCATGCCGCCGGAGAACTGGTGGGGATACTGCTTGATGCGCACATCCGGGTTCGGGATCCCCACCGCGCCCATCAGCTCGAGGGCCTTGGCAAAGGCCGCCTCGCGGGACAGGTCGGTGTTGGCGAGGATGGTCTCCACCAACTGCTGCTCCACGGTGAACAGCGGGTTCAGGGAGGTCATGGGATCCTGGAAGATGAAGCCGATGCGGGAGCCACGAATGGCTCGCATCTCGTTCTGGCTCTTGCCGGAGATGAGCTCGCCGTTGAGGTAGATATCGCCGCGGGCGATGCGACCGGGCGGGCTCAACAGATCGATGACGGCGTTGCCGATGGTGGACTTGCCGGCGCCGGACTCACCGACGACGCCGACGATCTCGCCCTTTTCAACAGAAAAAGAGAGATCCTTGACCGCGGCCAGCACCCCGTAGCGGGAGGGGTACTCGATCCGCAAGTTTTTTACTTCAAGCAAGGACATGGTTACCTCTGCGGGGGACATCCGTCCCAAATAATTCGTCCGTAAATCAGCCGCAGATGCTGGTTGTGCCTTGGGTACTGCTCGAGAGCCGTTGTCGTGTAATAAACGCTCAATCCATGAGGCAGCCAAACCAGCGATCCGGGCGGGTTTTTTGCATTTTTTTGGAATAACCCGCGAGTAAGTTAGTCGGTTTGCCCGCGGGTGTAAATGATCCAGTTATACAATTTCGCAATACTATGCCCAGATAAAGCTGGAACCATGGGCGTAAAATGTTGGTAAAAGTCACATTACCAGATATTGCATTGGCAATACGAGCAGATTTGCTATTTATGTTTCAACAAAATGATAACAAACCACCACTTCCACTGCCCCACATAAACTGGCAAGTCTCGAATGAGTAGTGAATATTTATGTGAAATGTTTTTTTGACGACAGCATATCTTGGAGAAGGAAAACTAAGCAGAGATAAATAGTGGCCATCCAGAATGTTCAACCAGAGGCCCTTGCCGGTTGGCGGCGTGGATCGGGAGGGATTGCATACAAAACGGCCCAGGGCCGGGAAGCCCCTGCCCAGACGCCTGGCCTCGTCCCGGCGAGCATTGGCATGGGACGGCAACGGGCGGCGAGAGGACCAGCCAGAGATGGCGGCCCTCGCTGGTCGACAAGGCCATTCACGACGAGGGATGAGAGGGGTGGGAGCCGCAGGATCGGAGGCTGCCTGCCACCCGGGCTGGCAGGCAGATGAGACGGGACAGGCGGACCTGCCCCGGCTCCCTTACCAGCGGGCCAGCAGCTGCATGCACAGCAGGGCGAACAGACCGGCGATGAGATCGTCCAGCATGATGCCGAGTCCGCCGTGGATGCGGCGATCGAACCAGGAGATGGGCCAGGGCTTGAGCACGTCGAACAGGCGAAACAGCACGAAGCCGGCCAGCACCCACTCCCAGCCGGCGGGCGCCGCTATCATGGTGACGCCGAAGCCTATCACCTCGTCCCAGACGATGGCCCCGTGATCCGGCATGCCGATGGCGTCGGTGGCGCTCTGGCAGATGCGGATGCCCGCCACGAAGCCCACCACCAGCAGGGCGATGAACCAGGGGGTGGAGAGGCCGCTCACCAGCAGGTAGAGCGGGATGGCGGCAAGCGTCCCCATGGTGCCCGGCGCCCTGGGAGAGAGGCCGGAGCCAAACCCCACCGCCAGCAGGTGGAGCGGGTTCCTCAGGTTAAGTTGCTTGAGCTCAGGTTTGATCTTCATGCGAAATGATCCCACCCCTTGAGATGGAGCTCGACCGGCTGCTCATCCTGCATATAGTCGATGCCGGGTTCCCCGGCCAGGATACGGCCGATGCGGGTGAACTTGACGCCGCAATTGGCCAGTGCCGTGTCCAAGGCACCGTGATGTTCCTGGGGCACGGTGAAGCAGAGCTCGTAGTCATCGCCACCGGCCAGCGCCAGTTGCCAGGCATCCTTGGCGGGCACTGCATCCTGCAACACGGGAGAGAGGGGCAGCAGGTTGAGATCGATCTGGGCCCGTACCCCGGAGGCCTTGAGGATGTGGCCGAGATCCGAGGCCAGGCCGTCGGAGAGATCCAGGGCGCTGCTGGCCAGCCCGCGCAGGGCCTGGCCCGCCAGGATGCGGGGATGGGGATGGTCGAGCCTGGGCAGCGCGGCCGCCAGCTGGTTCTCGTTGAGGGTGCGCTTGCCCAGCAGGTGGGAGAGGGCCAGGGCCGCATCCCCCAGGGTGCCGGTCACATAGATGCCGTCCCCCGCCTTGGCACCGCTGCGCAGCAGGGCGCGGCCGGCAGGCACCGATCCCTTCACCGAAACGGTGATGGAGAGCGGGCCCCGGGTCATGTCACCGCCCACCAGGGCCACGTTGTAGTATTCGGCAAGCTCGAGGAAGCCCTCGGCGAAACCGGCGACCCAGCTCTCGTTGACGGCGGGCAGGGTCAGGGCCAGGGAGACCCAGCGCGGCTCCGCCCCCATGGCGGCGAGATCGGACAGGTTGACCGCCAGCGCCTTGTAGCCGAGATCCACCGGATCCATGTCGGGGAAGAAGTGCACACCGCTTACCAGGGTATCCGTGCTCACCGCCAACTGGACGTCGGGGGGCAGGGTCAGCAGGGCACAGTCATCCCCAGGTCCCATCACCACGTCCTTGCGGGCGTGGGGGGCCTTGAAGTACTTCTCAATCAGCTCAAATTCACCCATACAGTAAAAAGCCAGCAATAAGCTGGCTCCTCTCTTAAATGCTGACGGACGGCGGGATCAACGCTTGGGCAGCGTCTTGATCACCTTGTCCAGTACGCCGTTAACAAACTTGTGGCTGTCATCGGCGGCGAAGGCTTTGGCCAGTTCGATCGCTTCGTTGATCACCACGCGCGGCGGCACATCTTCACGACGGGTCAGCTCGTAGGTCGCCAGACGCAGGATCGCCTTGTCCACCATGTCCACTTCTTCCAGCGGACGGGAGAGGAAAGGTGCGAACACCTTGTCCAGCTCGTTGCAGTGGACCGCAACCCCGAACAGCAGATCGCGGAAATAGTTCAGGTCCACACCCTTGGTGTCCTGATCGATCTTGAACTGCTCTTCGATGTCGCCCACATTGGCCTGGGTCATCTGCCACTGGTAGATGGCCTGGGTGGCGCAATGACGGGCCTTACGGCGCTCGGACGGTTTCAATGCATTTCTCCTCGTTACACGTCCAGTTGTTTCAGGACGTTGATCATTTCGAGCGCGCTCAGTGCAGCCTCTGCACCCTTGTTACCCGCCTTGGTACCGGCGCGCTCGATGGCTTGTTCGATGTTTTCGGTGGTCAGCACGCCGAAGGCAACGGGAATCTCATACTCCATCATCACCTGGGCCAGCCCCTTGCCGTTCTCGCTCGCCACCAGTTCGAAGTGGTAGGTACCGCCACGGATGACGGTGCCCAGCGCGACGATGGCGTCGTATTGACCGCTCTTGGCCAGCTTCTTGGCCGCCAGGGGGATCTCGACGGCGCCCGGCACGCGCACCAGGGTCAGGTTGCTCTCCTGGATCTGGCCTTGACGCTTCAGCACGTCCAGCGCACCGTTCACCAGGCTGTCATTGATGAAGCTGTTGAAACGGGCAACGACAATAGCAACACGCGCCTCGGGAGCGGCGATATTTCCTTCGATAATCTTCATTGGAAATCCTGTCTCTGTGCAATCAGTAGGGCCATCAATGGGGCCGCGGCCAAAAGTGCACGCATTCTAGCACAACAGAGCCGCGACAAAAAACCATGGCCGCAACGGGCGGCCATGGTGATAATTTCAACCGTATGCAGCGCTTACTCGCCGACGTACTCCACCACTTCCAGGCCGAAGCCGCCCGGCAGGAGATGGTACTTCTCCGGCAACATCCAGTGGCGAACGTTCTCCATCCCGCCACGGGATCGCTTACTCACCGACGTATTCCACCACTTCCAGGCCGAAACCGCCGAGGGCGTGGTACTTCTTCGGCGAGCTCAACAGGCGCATCTTACCCACCCCCAGCGCCTTGAGGATCTGGGAACCCACGCCGACCCGGCGCGAGGTGCCCTGCCACTTGGCCCCTTCCGGCGCCAGCCCCTTGTCGGCGGCCTCGAATCCCTTGACCCTGGCCAGCAGCTCGGCACCATGGGCTTCCGCCCCCAGGATCACCAGCACGCCCCCTTCATCGGCGATGCGGGCCATGGACTTGGGCAGCGGCCAGCTGCGGGCGCTATGGCGGTCGGTCAGCAGCAGATCGCTCAGCACGTCGTGCAGGTGGACCCGCACCAGAGTCGGCTGGTCGGCCTTCACCTCGCCTTTCTTCAGGGCGAAGTGTACCTGGTTGTCGATGGTGTCACGGAAGGTGACGAGGTCGAACTCGCCGTATTCGGTGGGCAGCTTGCACTCGGCCACTTTCTCTACCGTGGTCTCGTGCTGGTTGCGGTATTCGATAAGATCCGCGATGGTGCCGAGCTTGATGCCGTGCTGCTCGGCGAAGATCTCGAGATCCGGGCGACGCGCCATGGAGCCGTCCTCGTTGAGGATCTCGACGATGACGGAGGCAGGCTCATACCCCGCCAGCCGGGCCAGATCGCAGCCGGCCTCGGTGTGGCCGGCGCGGGTCAGCACGCCACCATCCTGCGCCATCAGCGGGAAGATGTGGCCGGGCTGCACCAGATCCGAGGCCTTGGCATTGGGCGCGACCGCCGCCTGCACGGTGACGGCGCGATCGGCGGCGGAGATGCCGGTGGTCACCCCCTCGGCCGCTTCTATGGTCACGGTGAAGGCGGTGGAGAACTGGGCGTTGTTTCTGTCCACCATCAGCGGCAGCGCCAGCTGTTTGCAGCGATCCCGGGTCAGGGTGAGGCAGATGAGGCCGCGACCGTAGCGCGCCATGAAGTTGATGTCTTCCGGGCGGACACAGGAGGCAGCCATGATGAGGTCCCCTTCGTTCTCCCTGTCTTCGTCATCCATCAGGATCACCATCTTGCCAGCCTTGATATCGGCAATGATTTCCTGGGTCGTGCTCAGCGCCATGGGCTACTCCATCAATGTGCTTGGGAAATGAGCCCGCGGGCTCGGTTCGAACTGGGTTCATTCCGCTCTAGATTGGGGCACGCGGCCCCGTTTCAATCGGAGCGGGATCACAGAAAAGCGTTTTTCCCGCAAAACGGCTCACAAGAATCCGGACTGGGCCAGCTTATCCAGGGTCAGGGTGCTGCCGCTGCTCTCCTCGCGCTTGCCCGTCATCAGCCGCTCCAGATAGCGGGCGATTTGATCCACCTCGAGGTTGACCCTGTAGCCAGGTTTCCAGCGGGCGATGGTGGTCTCCTGGGCGGTGTGGGGCACTATGGTCAACCGGAAGAGATCCCCCTGGACGGCGTTGACCGTGAGGCTGATGCCATCCACCGCAATCGACCCCTTCTCGGCAATGTAGCGGGAGAGCTCGCCTGGCGCCTCTATCCAGTATTCGATGGCACGGCCGCTGGCGGACTTGCTCTTCACCTCGCCCATGCCGTCCACGTGGCCGGAGACCAGGTGGCCACCGAGGCGGGAGGTGGGCATCAGCGCCTTCTCGAGGTTGACGGGGTCCCCCACCTTGGCCGCCGCAAAACCGGTGCGCGACAGGGTCTCCAGCGAGACGTCTGCGGTATAGCGCTGGTCACCCAGGGCGACCACGGTGAGGCAGACACCATTGGTGGCGATGGAATCTCCCAGCTTGACGTCGCTGAAGTCCAGGGTCGGCGCGTGCACGGTGAGGGCCATGTCCTCCCCCTGGCGGCGCAGCTCTACCAGGGTTCCCACCGCTTCGATAATTCCGGTAAACATGCAGATCACCTTGCTGATGACGGGGGCGACGGATGCCCCCGTGAACATTGAAAAATCAGGCTATTTTCGCAGTGATGCGAATATCCTGGCCAAGCATGCGCACATCCTTGAGGTTGAGCCTGGGGGCCTGGAACAGGCGGGTCAGCCCCGGCAGATGGAACAGGCCGCGCCCCTCGTCCCCCATCAGTTTGGGCGCCTGATAGAGCACCAGCTCATCCACCAGCCCTTTCTCCAGCAGGGCGCCGCAGAGGCGCGGCCCCGCCTCCACCAGCACAGAGTTGATGCTGTGCTGCTTGGCCAGCAGCATGAAGAGGCTGACCAGATCCAGCTTGCCATCCAGCAGCGGCACCTCCAGCTGCTGCACCCAAGCGGGCCAGTCGCCGTCCGCCTTGTGGCGGGCCAGCAGCACAGGGCTCTCGCTCTGGAACAGGGGCAGATCCGGAGTGAGCCGGTTTTGCGAGTCGACGATGACCCGCAGCGGCTGGCGCAGGGTCTCTTTGGGATAGACCGCCTTGACCGAGGGGGGCAGCTCGTGCCAGCGCACGGTCAGGGAGGCGTTGTCCGCCAGCACGGTCTCGGCGCTGGAGAGCACCGCATCGTGGCGCGCCCGCAGCCGCTGCACGTCGCGGCGCGCCTCGGGGGAGGTTATCCACTGGCTCTCGCCGCTCGCCATGGCGGTGCGACCATCCAGGCTGGCGCCGAGCTTGACCGTCACCTGCGGGAAGGCGGTGCGCATCCGCTTGAAGAAACCGGGGTTGAGGGCCTCGGCTTCCGCGGCCAGCAGGCCGAAATCGGTCTTGATGCCCGCCTCGGAGAGCATGCGCAGGCCGCGCCCGCCCACCTGGGGATTGGGATCCACCATGGCGGCCACCACCCTGGTCACCCCGGCCTTGATGAGCGCCTCGGCGCAGGGGGGCGTGCGGCCGTGATGGGAGCAGGGCTCCAGGGTCACGTAGGCGGTGGCACCGCGGGCCTCTTCCCCTGCCGCGTGCAGGGCATAGACCTCGGCATGGGGCTCGCCGGCCCGCTGGTGCCAGCCTTCCCCCACCACCACGCCGGCCTTCACCAGCACGGCGCCGACGCAGGGGTTGGGGGCCGTGGTGTAACGGCCGCGGCGGGCCAGTTCGAGGGCCCGGCTCATCCATTGGTAATCGTCTTGACTAAACATCTGGGCTCCTCTGACAAAACATCCCCCTCTCCCGGCGTCGGGCTCATCGGTTGCCGCGCCGCCGAACGCAGTCTGGGTGGACGGAAAACTCACTTCTCCAGCTTGGCGATCTCTTCGCCGAATTCGCGGATGTCCTCGAAGCTGCGGTAGACAGAGGCGAACCGGATATAGGCCACCTTGTCCAGGCTCTTGAGCTCGTCCATCACCAGGTTGCCCACCAGCTCGGAGGCGACCTCGCGCTCGCCGGTGGCGCGCAGGCGGGACTTGATGTGGTTGACCGCCTTCTCGATGGCCTCCATGCTCACCGGTCGCTTCTCCAGCGCCCGCAATATGCCGGCACGCAGCTTGTCTTCGTTGAACGGCTCGCGCGAGCCGTTGGACTTGATGACGCGGGGCATCACCAGTTCGGCCATCTCGAAGGTGGTGAAACGCTCGTGGCAGAGCAGGCATTCGCGACGGCGGCGCACCTGATGGCCCTCGGCCACCAGACGGGAATCGATCACCTTGGTATCAACGGCACTACAGAAAGGGCAATGCATCGGACCTCCGGCGTGGATGAAAAAGGGCGCGGGCCCCGGGGGCTGGCGCTAGGCCGGTCAGTGTAACACGGCCATGGAAAACCGGTAAAAGCCCAGAAAAAACAATGCCACCCATTGGGTGGCATTGGTCTCAAACCGGGCATAGGCCGTTATCAGGCATAGACCGGGAAGCGGCGGCAGATGTCCAGCACCTTCTCGCGCACGGTCGCCAGCACTTCTTCGTTGTCGTGGCTGTCCAGCACGTCGCAGATCCAGTTGGCCAACTGGATGGACTCGGCCTCCTTGAAGCCGCGGCGGGTGATGGCCGGGGTGCCGATACGCACGCCGGAGGTCACGAACGGGGAACGCGGGTCGTTCGGTACGGAGTTCTTGTTGACGGTGATGTTGGCCTTGCCGAGGGCTGCATCGGCATCTTTGCCGGTCAGCTCGCGACCGATCAGGTCAACCAGCATCAGATGGTTGTCGGTACCACCGGAGACGATCTTGTAGCCGCGCTCGATAAAGGTCGCCGCCATGGCCTTGGCGTTCTTCACGACCTGGGCCTGGTAGGTCTTGAACTCGGGCTCCAGCGCTTCCTTGAAGGCCACGGCCTTGCCGGCGATGACGTGCATCAGCGGGCCGCCCTGACCACCCGGGAAGACGGCGGAGTTCAGCTTCTTGTACAGATCTTCGTCGTCGGCGGCGGAGAGGATCAGACCACCGCGCGGACCGGCCAGGGTCTTGTGGGTGGTGGAGGTGACCACGTGAGCGTGGGGCACCGGGTTCGGGTAGACGCCGGCGGCAATCAGACCGGCTACGTGGGCCATGTCCACGAACAGGTAAGCACCGATCTTGTCGGCGATTTCGCGCATGCGGGCCCAGTCGACGATGCCGGAGTAGGCGGAGAAGCCGCCGATCATCATCTTCGGCTTGTGCTCAACGGCCAGGCGCTCCATCTCGTCGTAGTCGATCTTGCCGGACTCGTCGATGCCGTAGGGGATGATGTTGTACAGCTTGCCGGAGAAGTTGACGGGGGAGCCGTGGGTCAAGTGACCGCCGTGGGCCAGGTTCATGCCGAGCACGGTGTCGCCCGGTTGCAGCAGGGCCATGTAGACGGCGCTGTTGGCCTGGGAGCCGGAGTGCGGCTGCACGTTGGCGTAGGTGGCACCGAACAGCTCTTTGGCGCGCTCGATGGCCAGGGTTTCAACCACATCCACATACTCGCAACCGCCGTAGTAACGCTTGGCCGGGTAGCCTTCGGCGTACTTGTTGGTCAACTGGGAGCCCTGGGCTTCCATGACGCGGGGGCTGGTGTAGTTCTCGGACGCAATCAGCTCGATGTGCTCTTCCTGACGACGGGTCTCGTCTGTGATGGCCTGCCACAGCTCTGGATCATAGCCGGCGATGGTCATGTCACGTTTCAACATCCGTTTATCTCCTGAAAATCGTTTGCGCGATAGGTGAAGTGGGCCCGCGCATTGTAACGTGAGCTGGATCAAAGAGACAGTCCAACCACCCAAAAAATTGTTTATAAAATGTAAAATACGTCGCAAATTTCGAATCCCGCCCCCTGGCTTCGCTCATCCCCCCGACCTCCCCACACCCGCAATCCGGCTCCAGCCATCGTCCCCGTTTTCCGGGCAAGGCGATAGAAACCAGAGCCAGATCATGGATATAGCATTTACTAACAGATAACATCTTTAGGCCATGGGACATCTGCACGAGCGGGTGTCGCTCCCTGCCATCCCGGAACACAAGGGGAAACGCCATGATGGATCATCTGATGCTGTTCGTGATTGTCGCGGTCTTCGCTCTCTTCTACTGGGTCTACTACACCGCCAGCCGCAAGGGTGCCTGCACCGCCAACTGGGAGACACTTCCCACCCGGGAGCAGTACCTGGCGGCCCATCCCGGCGCCGCCGACGGGGATCTCATCTTCTGCATCCATTGCGGTCACCATCAGCAGCGGGAGGTCGGCCTGGTGCACCAGGTGGATTACCGCCGCCAGCACATCTGCCCCCGTTGCAAGCAGGCGCTCTATCGCGTCGAGGAGTAGGTCGGCCTCCTCGTCGCCCACGGCGATCCCGCGATAGCGCCCCCCTCTCCTGGCGCTATCCGGCCAAAGGGCCCCATGAGTTTCCTTTATTTTTAAAGTCGTTAGAATCGGGGGCCATCAAGGCTCCCGATTGTCATCCACGGAGGAAAAATGCAGGAATTCATGGCGACCAGCGAACGCCGGGCCGAGCTTTATTGGTGGTTTTCCACCCTGTTTGCTGCCGAACTCAGTGATGCACAGATCGCTGAATACGACACCTATGACGTGCGCAGCTTCTTGAAGAGCCTCTCTACTCTCGACCCCATGCGCGAAGCCGTGGCCGAGCTCAACGACGCCATCGCCCGCCTGCTGGTTCGCGAGGAGCGCGCCACTGCACTGGCTGCCGACTTCAACGCGCTATTTCTCTCCCCCAAAGCGGTGCAACCATACGAATCCGCTCATGGTGACAACACGGCGCGTAGCCGCATGGAACAGCGCCTGAACCGGCTCGCTATCGATGTCAGCGAGAAATACCAGCAGCCTGTCGACCACCTGGCCATCGAACTGGATCTGATGGGCAACCTCATCATCCGCGCCGCCGAGGCGACCACCGCCGCCCTTCGCGAGGAGTGGCTCGGCGAACAGGAAGGGCTGCTGCACGGCCATCTGCTGGCTTGGTTCAAGCCCTTCGAGCAGGCCTGCCGCGCCGCCGACCCGTTTGGCTTCTACGGTGCCAGCGCCCGGCTGCTGGGGGTATTCCTGAAGATGGATGCCAACTACCTCTCCCTGGTCAAACCGGCGAAATCCGCCGACTGAGCCCGCCATGAAGACAGCCCTGCTGCTGATCGCCTGCTGGCTGCTGGCCCTGATCCCGCTGGATCAGGGCATTACCCCCCTCGTCGTCCTGCTGTTCAATCCGGATCGGGCACTCTACGGCACCGCCCAGCTCACCGGTTTTGCCGGCATACTGCTGACCCTCTACCTCGCCAATCTCGGGGTGGAAGTGGTACTGCGCCGCCGCTTCCAGATCGCGGGCATGCTGGCCCTGCTGGCCACCTGGATCGGCTTCATCAACAGCAGCGGCACGGAGAGTCACTGGCTGCTGCTCTACGCCATGGCGCTGCCGTTTCATCTGGTAGGCTGGCTCGTGTTCGTGCGGGGCATCCAGGCCTTTGGTCGCCAGAAAGGCTGACATCCCGTTGATTTAACTCCTCCCCACACTTTCTTTCTCTCCTGAAACTTCATGCCATACTGACACAGCCGTCCAAATGACAAAGAAATCAATTCAGGAGCCTCCATGGAAAAAGTGCTACCCGAATCGGTTCCGACACCGCATCTGTCAGGCCCGCTCTCCCTTCACGAGTTGCAACGGTTGTTCGAGCAGGCCCCGTTTGGCATTGGCGTGTTCGATCGAGAGTTCAGATGCCGTGGCGTCAACGCCAGCTTTGCCGAGCGAAGCGGCCTCCCCCAGGCGGACCACGTCGGCAAGACGCTGCTTGAAATCAGTCCGGCCCAGGCCCCCCTGCTGGCCCCTTTGCTTCAGCAACTGCGCCATGGCGCTGTGCAGGTCGACGTGGAGCTGGACGACATGGAGGCCACTCATTCCGCGCCGCCGAGACGGTGGCACCTGAGCTGCAGCCCGGTGCTGGATGACGACGGTATCTTCAACGGCCTCTTTCTCATCATGCGCGAGCTCGTCCCCGTGCCCCGCCTCCCCCCCGGAGTGCCCGGTCCTCTCGGGATCCAGGAGATGACCCATCACCATGTACAGCGGCTCTACCAGATGGAGGCCAGACTGCAGCACCTCTCCTATCACGATCCCCTCACCGACCTCGGCAATCGCCACCTGCTGCAGGAGCGACTCGCCATGGAGATCGCGACGGCCCGCCTGAACCGGCACGCCCTGGCGCTGCTCTTCATCGATCTCGACGGCTTCAAGCTCATCAACGACAACCTGGGGCACAACGCCGGCGATCAGCTGCTCAAGCTGTCGGCGGATCGCATCCGCCACTGCCTGCGCCCCGGGGATGTCGCCATCCGGCTGGGGGCGGACGAGTTTCTGGTGCTGCTCCCAGGCATCAGGGAGCCGCAGGAACTGGTGGGGCTGATCGAACGGCTGCAACGCAGGCTGCACGATCCCGCCGACATCGGGCAGGAGCGGGTGAGACTCTCGGCCAGCATAGGCGTCTCCCTCTATCCGGAGCATGGCCAGACCCCGGACAGTCTCATCAGTGCGGCGGACAATGCCATGCACGAGGCCAAGCGCCGGGGTCGCAACGGCTATCTGTTCCACTCCCCGGACATGACGGCGCAGATCAGGGAACGGATGCTGCTGGAGCAGGGGCTGCTCAAGGCCATGGAACAGCAGCAGTTTCGCCTGCTCTACCAGCCCATGGCGGATCTCGCCCATGGCAACCTCAGCGGTCTCGAAGCCCTGGTGCGCTGGCAGCATCCCAGCCTGGGCATGATTTCCCCCGCCAAGTTCATCCCGGTGGCGGAGGAGTGCGGCCTCATCGAGCAGCTCGGGGAGTGGGTGATGCGCACCGCCTGTCAGCAGGGGCAGAAGTGGCTGGCCGAGGGCTTCAGCGTTCCCAGGCTGTCGGTCAACGTGTCGGTCAGGGAAATGCGCTCTCCCGACTACGTGGAGCGGGTCACCGCCATCCTGGCCGAGACCGGCTTCCCCGCCGAGCGGCTGGAGATCGAGGTGACAGAGAGCATCATTCAGAGCGTGGATCACAGCCTGCGCCTCTTCACCCGCCTCAAGGCGCTGGGGGTGCAGATCGCCATCGACGACTTCGGAACCGGCTTCTCTTCCCTGAGCCTGCTCAAGAGTCTGCCCATCGATCGCATCAAGATAGACAGGGCCTTCGTCCAGGCGCTGCCCGACGACAAGCACAGCCGGGAGCTGTGTCGCACCATAGTCCAGCTGGCCAGCTCCCTTGACATGGTGGTCACGGCGGAGGGGATCGAAACCCAGCCTCAACGCCAGTTCCTGCAATCCCTGCGCTGCGAGGAAGGCCAGGGCTACCTGTTCAGCCACCCCCTGCCGGAGCCCCACATGGCCTCCATGCTCGCCATACGGCATTGAGGATCCCGGACAGCCCAATGACAGAAGGGAGCCCCAGGCTCCCTTCTTCGTACTCCCCTCGGGCCATGTCGACCGGCCCGCCTCGTCGCTATCCAAAAGTCTAATTGCCCTCCGGCACCAAAGGTATAAGTTGTTACTCAATCATTAAAAAAATGTATTCACAGGAGTGAGAGATGAGCGAGAGCAAGGTCTACCCGGTCAAGGCCCACATCGGCAGCGGCGCCCTGCTGGACAAGGAAGGTTATGAAGCCATGTATCAGGCGTCTGTGCAGGATCCGGACGCCTTCTGGGGGGAGCAGGGCAGGATCCTCGACTGGATGACCCCCTACACCCGCGTCAAGAACACCTCCTACGATCCGGGCCACGTCTCCATCAAGTGGTACGAGGACGGCCTGCTCAACGTATCGGCCAACTGCCTGGATCGCCACTTGAGCGAGCGTGGCGACAAGGTCGCCATCATCTGGGAAGGGGACAACCCGGCCGAGGATCGCAAGATCACCTACCGTGAGCTGCACCTTGAGGTGTGCAAGTTTGCCAACGTGCTCAAGGCCCAGGGGGTCAAACGCGGCGACATGGTCTGTCTCTACATGCCCATGGTGCCAGAAGCGGCCATCGCCATGCTGGCCTGTACCCGCATCGGGGCAGTGCACAGCATCGTCTTCGGCGGCTTCTCGCCGGAAGCGCTCTCGGGTCGCATCATCGACTCCGGGGCCACCATCGTCATCACTGCCGACGAGGGGCTGCGCGGCGGCCGTCCCATCCCCCTCAAGAAGAACGTGGACGAGGCGCTCACCCACCCGGAGACCCGGGTCAGCAAGGTGATCGTGCTCAAGCGCACCGGCGGCAACGTCGCCTGGCATGGTCACAGGGACATCTGGTGGCACGATGCCGTCGCCGCCGCCAGCCCGGATTGTCCGCCCGAGGCCATGGGGGCCGAAGATCCCCTGTTCGTGCTCTACACCTCCGGCTCCACCGGCAAGCCCAAGGGGGTGCTGCACACCACGGGCGGCTACCTGGTCTATGCCGCCCTCACCTTCAAGTACGTGTTCGACTACCACGAGGAGGACATCTACTGGTGTACCGCCGACGTGGGCTGGGTCACCGGCCACTCCTACCTGGTCTACGGGCCGCTCGCCAACGGCGCCACCACGCTCATGTTCGAAGGGGTGCCGAATTACCCGGCCACCAACCGCATGAGCCAGGTGGTGGACAAGCATCAGGTCAGCATCCTCTATACCGCTCCGACCGCGATCCGCGCCCTGATGGCCAAGGGCAAGGAGGCCGTCGAAGGCACCTCCCGTACCAGCCTGCGCATCATGGGGTCGGTGGGTGAACCCATCAACCCGGAAGCCTGGGAGTGGTACTACCGCACCATAGGGGACGAGCGCTGCCCCATCGTCGACACCTGGTGGCAGACCGAGACCGGCGGCATCCTGATCAGCCCCCTGCCCGGCGTCACCGCGCTGAAGCCCGGCTCCGCCACCCGCCCCTTCTTCGGGGTACAGCCGGCCCTGGTGGACAACCTGGGCGAACCGCTGGAGGGGGCCACCGAGGGCAACCTGGTGATCACCGACTCCTGGCCCGGCCAGATGCGCACCGTGTTCGGCGATCACGAGCGCTTCGAGCAGACTTACTTCTCCACCTTCCCGGGTCGCTACTTCACCGGCGACGGCGCCCGTCGCGACGAGGATGGCTACTACTGGATCACCGGCCGGGTGGATGATGTACTGAACGTCTCCGGCCACCGCATGGGCACCGCCGAGATCGAATCGGCCCTGGTGGCCCATCCGAAAATCGCCGAGGCGGCCGTGGTGGGGGTGCCCCACGAGATCAAGGGTCAGGGCATCTATGCCTATGTCACCCTGATCGCCGGGGAGGAGCCGAGCCGCGAGCTGCATAAAGAGGTCAAAGAGTGGGTGCGCAAGGAGATAGGCGCCATCGCCACCCCGGACGTGATCCACTGGGCCGAGGGGCTGCCCAAGACCCGCTCCGGCAAGATCATGCGCCGTATCCTTCGCAAGATCGCCACCGGCGAGACCGACAGCCTGGGGGATATCTCCACCCTGGCGGATCCGGGCGTCGTGGACAAGCTGATCCGCGAGAAGTCGGAAGCGGCGTGAGTCTCTTCCCCTTCCACCGCAGAGCCGGCCACGTGCCGGCTTTGTTGCGTCTGGAGCCCGTACAGGGCAGAGAACCCCGACACGGCAGGAGGCAGGAGGCAGGAGGCAGGAGGCAGGAGGCAGGAGGCAGGAGGCAGGAGGCAGGAGGCAGGAGGCAGGAGGCAGGAGTTCAATAAATAGCCAGATGTAGAGATTAGACCAGTAAAATGCTGCTAATTTTCACGAAATCAATATAATTGCGAAATCTGTGTGTCAGGGCACACCGATTTGTGCAAAAATTGGCTAGATTTCTGGTAGTCCACAGATAGCTGATAGATAGCAGCATAATCATCGAGGATGTACTCAATATGTCGCAACATCACCGAATCCTCCTGCTCAACGGCCCCAATCTGAATCTGCTGGGCAAGCGGGAACCGGGAATCTACGGCAGCAAGACGCTCGATGAGATCGTCGTCGATCTGGCCGCTCGCGCCAGCGAACTCGGTGTCACCCTGGAACATCTGCAATCCAACGCCGAACACGAGCTGATCGGCCGCATCCATCAGGCCATGGGCCAGGTGGATTTCATCATCATCAATCCCGCCGCCTTCACCCACACCAGCGTTGCCCTGCGCGATGCCCTGCTGGGTGTGGCTATCCCCTTTATCGAGGTTCACCTGTCAAACGTTCATGCCAGGGAGCCCTTCCGTCATCACTCCTATCTGTCTGATGTCGCCAAGGGGGTGATCTGCGGGTTGGGTGCCGATGGCTACCATTTCGCTTTAACCGCGGCCGTGCATCAGTTGCGCGCGGCTTGATAATCACTGATCAGATAAAGAAGAAAGAGAATGCTAATGGATATCCGCAAAATCAAGAAGCTGATTGAACTGGTTGAAGAGTCCGGCATCGCCGAGCTGGAAATCTCCGAAGGGGAAGAGTCCGTTCGCATCAGCCGCAATTTCTCCGGCCAGGTTAGCGTTGCCCCGCAGATGATGATGCAGCCGGCACCGGTGCAACAGGCCGCCGCTCCGGTTGCCGCGGCCCCGGCCGCTGCCGCAGCGCCCGCTGCCGATGCCGCTCCGAGCGGTCATCTGATGCGCTCCCCCATGGTGGGCTCCTTCTACCGCTCCTCCAGCCCGGAAGCCAAGCCGTTCGTGGAAGTCGGTCAGCACGTCAATGTCGGCGACACCCTGTGCATCGTCGAAGCCATGAAAATGATGAACCAAATCGAGTCTGACAAGGCCGGCGTGATCAAAGCGATCCTGGTTGAAAATGGTCAGGCCGTCGAGTTTGACGAGCCGCTGTTCATCATCGAATAAGGGAAAATGCCACCCATGTTGGACAAAGTAGTCATCGCCAACCGCGGTGAAATTGCCCTGCGGATCCTGCGCGCCTGCAAAGAGCTCGGGATCAAGACAGTGGCCGTTCACTCCACTGCCGATCGGGAGCTCAAGCATGTGCTCCTGGCCGACGAAACCATCTGCATCGGCAAACCTGCCAGCGGTGAGTCCTACCTCAACGTGCCGGCCATCATCGCCGCCGCCGAGGTGACCGGTGCCGTCGCCATCCACCCGGGCTACGGCTTCCTCTCCGAGAACGCCGACTTTGCCGAAGTGGTCGAGAAATCCGGCTTCATCTTCATCGGCCCGCGCGCCGAGACCATTCGCCTGATGGGTGACAAGGTCTCCGCCATCGAGGCGATGAAGAAGGCGGGCGTGCCCTGCGTACCCGGCTCCGACGGCCCGGTGGACAACGATGCCAAGCGCAACGCCGCCATCGCCAAGCGCATCGGCTATCCGGTGATCATCAAGGCCGCCGGTGGCGGTGGTGGTCGCGGCATGCGCGTGGTGCGCAGCGAGTCCGAGCTGGCCGCCGCCATCGCCCTGACCAAATCCGAAGCGGGCCAGTTCTTCAAGAACGACATGGTCTACATGGAGAAGTACCTGGAGAACCCGCGCCACATCGAGATCCAGGTGCTGGCAGACGGCCAGGGAACCGCCCTCTACCTGGGTGAGCGGGACTGCTCCATGCAGCGCCGCCACCAGAAGGTGGTGGAAGAGGCGCCGGCTCCCGGCATCACCGAAGAGATGCGCAAGTTCATCGGCGAACGCTGCGTGCGCGCCTGTCTCGAGATAGGCTACCGCGGTGCGGGCACCTTCGAGTTCCTGTACGAGAACGGCGAGTTCTACTTCATCGAGATGAACACCCGTATCCAGGTGGAGCACCCGGTCACCGAGATGGTCACCGGCGTCGACCTCATCAAGGAGCAGCTGCGCATCGCCGCCGGCCAGCCCCTGTCGATCACCCAGCAGGACATCCGCCTCCGTGGCCATGCCATCGAGTGCCGGATCAATGCCGAGGATCCGGCCACCTTCCTGCCCTCTCCCGGTCTCATCCAGCGCTTCCACGCGCCGGGCGGTCTGGGGGTGCGTTGGGAATCCCACATCTATGCGGGTTACAAGGTGCCGCCCTACTACGACTCCATGATCGGCAAGCTGATCTGTTACGGCGAGAACCGCGACGTGGCCATCGCCCGCATGCGTCACTCTCTGGACGAGCTGGTGGTGGAAGGGATCAAGACCAACATCGCCCTGCAAAAAGAGATCATGAAGGACGAGAACTTCCAGCACGGTGGGACCAATATCCACTACCTGCACAAGAAGCTGGGTCTGTAACAGACTGGCATCTAACACGATGTGTGTCCGATCCGGCAGGATCGACAAATGAAAAGGGCCATGGCGACATGGCCCTTTTTTGTTATTCTTGCGCCCCGCTCACTCGTCGGAGGCCACAGTGAACCGCTTCGCACTCGCCCGCCGGGAAGCAGCCCTCTGCCTGCTGCTCACCCTGCTCTATTTCCTTGCCTGGTATGGCTCGGCTTATTTCATCCCCGAGGATCTCGAGCTCTGGGAGATGCCGCTCTGGTTTCTGCTCAGCTGCATCCTGATGCCGCTGCTGTTCATCGGCCTCTGTGCCCTCATGGTGGATCGCCTGTTCGTCGACATTCCCCTGGATACCGAGGCGCCGCTCACCGACCCCGAGCCGGGACAGGCGGGCGACCCCATGACCCAGCATCGCCTCCATGACACCCCCTCTCCCGCCCACGAGGAGCACCGCCATGAATCTTGAGCTGATGCTGCCGTTGGTGGTCTACCTGGTGCTGGTGCTGGGAGTGGGATTCTGGGCCAGTCGTCACCGTATCGCCGGCGACTTCGTGCAGGAGTACTTCATCGGCAACCGCAGCATGGGGGGCCTGGTGCTCGCCATGACGCTGGTGGCCACTTATACGTCTGCATCGTCCTTTATCGGCGGCCCCGGCGCCGCCTACAAGGTCGGCCTCGGCTGGGTGCTGCTGGCCATGATCCAGCTGCCCACCGTCTGGCTCACCCTGGGAGTGCTCGGCAAGAAGTTTGCCATCATCGCCCGCCGGATCAATGCGGTGACCATCAACGACATGCTCTGGGCCCGCTACCAGAGCCGGGCCGTGGTGATCCTGGGCTCCGTCACCATCATCCTGGCCTTTATCGCGACAATGGTGGTGCAGTTCATCGGCGGAGCCCGTCTGCTGGAGGCGGCCACCGGCCTCTCCTACCAGCAGGGGCTCTTCCTGTTTGCCAGCTGCGTGCTGCTCTACACGGTGATCGGTGGCTTTCGCGCCGTGGTGATGACGGATGCCCTGCAGGGCATCGTCATGCTCATCGGCACCGGGGCCCTGCTGGCGGGGATCCTCATCGCAGGTGACGGATTGCCGAACCTTGTCCACCAGCTCAAGGAGATCGATCCCAAGCTGGTGAGCCCGCAAGGGGCCGACGACATGCTGACCCAGCCCTTCATGCTGAGCTTCTGGGTGCTGGTCTGCATCGGGGTGGTGGGGCTGCCCCACTCCGCCCTGCGCTGTTTCGGCTATCGCGACAGCAAGGCGCTGCACCGCGGCATCCTCATCGGCACCATAGTCTGCGCCCTGCTGATGTTCGGCATGCACCTGGCCGGGGCCCTGGGCCGCGCCATCCTGCCCGGCATGGACAGCCCGGACAAGATCATGCCCTCCCTCATGATGGAGGTGCTGCCCCCCTGGCTGGCCGGGGTCTTCCTGGCGGCGCCCATGGCGGCCATCATGTCCACCATCGACTCCCAGCTGATCCAGGCCTCTGCGACCCTGGTGAAAGATCTCTACCTCAACTACCTCAACCCCCGCCAGGAGAGGCTGGAGGTGCGGGTACCCAGGCTCTCCCTGCTCTGCACCCTGATCCTCGGCACCCTGGTGCTGCTGGCGGCGTTGCAGCCCCCCGAGATGATCATCTGGCTCAACCTGCTCGCCTTCGGCGGCCTGCAGGCGGTGTTCCTCTGGCCGCTGGTGCTCGGCCTCTACTGGTCGCGGGCCAACGGGCCAGGGGCCCTGGCCAGCATGGCGAGCGGCATCCTCTGCTACACCGCCCTGAGCCAGTGGGGGATCAAGCTGGCCGGCCTGCACGCCATCGTGCCCAGCCTGGGGCTCGGGCTCGTCGCCTTCGTGCTGGTTAGCCTGCTCACCCCGCCCCCGGATCAGGCGGTACGCCGATTGTTTGATCAAAATTAAGAAAAGGATCAATAAAGGACCCCTCGCCTATTCCCAAATGAGGGCCCACGGGTAAAATGTGCGCCACGTCACAAATACCGTGCCCCCATGCCAGTTCCGAACGCCAGAAAGATCCTGACCCAGTCCCTGCAACGGCTCGGCTATGCCCTGCTGCTGCCCGTCTCCATCCTGCCCCTGGCCGCCCTGCTGTACCGGCTTGGTCAGCCTGACGTGCTGGATCTGGCCGTGCTCTCCCTCGCCGGTCGCGCCCTGTTCAGCCAGATGCCGCTCATCTATGCCGTGGCCATCGCCTTCGGACTGAGCCGCCAGGGACAGGGAGCCCAGGCCCTCGCAGGTGCGGTCAACTTCCTGCTGCTGAGCTCGGCCCTCGGCACCCTGGCGCCCGGGCTGCATGCGGACATGATCTGCGGCCTGCTGTCCGGCCTCGTCACGGCGCTGGTCTGCTCCCGGGCCCGCAGCCTGCGCCTGCCGGGCTGGCTTCGCCCCTTGCAGGAGGACCTGCCGGGCATGCTGCTCTCGGCGCTCGCCTGTCTGTTGCTGGTGATCCCCCTCTCGCTCCTCTGGCCGCTGCTGGAAGATGGCATCACCCTGCTCGCCTCGGACCTGCTCACCACCCCCTTCGGCGCCTTCTGCTACGGCGTGCTGAATCGGCTGCTGATCCCCCTCGGCCTGCACCAGGTGCTGGGCAGTCTCATCGGCCTGGGGGAGAGCAACCTGCAGGCCCTCTCCACCGCCCAGCCGCTGCACGAAGGCTACGTAGCCGGGCTCTACCCCGTTATCATGTTCGGCCTGCCCGGTGCCTGTTTCGCCATCTGGCTCCATCGCCAGCGGATGCGGCAGCTGCCGCAGGGGGGGCTGCTGCTCACCCTGGCGCTCACCTCTGCCCTCGTGGGCATCACCGAGCCCATCGAGTTTCTGTTCGCCTTCACCGCCCCCTGGCTGTTCCTGGCCCACGCCCTGCTGACCGGACTGTCGCTCGCCATCTGCAACGGCCTCGGCATCCAGGTGGGCAGTTACTTCTCCGCCGGGCTGCTGGATCTGGTGCTGAGCTACCAGTACGGTGAGCACAGTTTCTGGCTCATCCCCCTCGGCATCCTGTTCTTCGTCATCTACGCCCTGCTCTTCTCCCGGCTGCTGGAGCACGCGCCCTTAAGCCTGCCGGGCAAGCCCATCGCCGAAGAGTTGCCCCAGCTCGCCACCGTGGCCCCCACGGACCCCCAGATGCTGGCCATCCAGTACCTCAAGATGCTGGGGGGCATGGACAACCTGCAGGCCATGAGCGTCTGCCTGACCCGCCTCAGCCTGCGGGTGCGGGAGATGGCGCTGGTGGATCAATCCTGCCTGGCCAGGCTGGGCTGCCTCTCCTGGATAGTGCTGAATGAACATCAGCTGGTGCTGGTGCTCGGCCCCAATGCCGGCCTGATCGAGGGGCAGATCCGCATGCTGGCTGAGCGCCAGTCGGTCCCCCTCGGCCTCGAACCCGCCCAGGCCCCCCTCGGCCAGCACCAGTGATCAGGCGAAGGGCAAACGCTCGGCGACGAAGTCCATCAGGCTGCGCAGGGCGGGCGCCAGGTGCTCCCGGCTCGGGTAGATGAGGTAGAAGGGATTGGGGGGAATGGGGAGCTCCGGCAGCACCTTGCACAGCCGCCCCGCCGCCAGATCGTCACGACAGACGTGGGCCGGCAGCAGGGCTATCCCCCCTTCATGGAGCGCCAGCTCCCGCAGCGCCAGCAGGCTGTTGCTAAGACAGGCCCCCTGGGGTCGCCAGCCCCCCTCCTGCAGCGGCCACACCGGCAAGGAGCCGTGTACCAGGCAGGCATGCAACTCCAGTTCAGAGAGCTGCTGCGGCGTGCCGTGGCTCGCCAGGTAGCCAGGGGCCGCCACCAGATGGCGCGCCACCTGGCCGATGCGCCGGCAGATGAGGCTGGAATCCTTCAGCGGCGCCGCCCGCAGCGCCAGATCGTAGCCCTCCCCCACCAGATCCAGCTGTTCATCGCAGAGGGTCAGCTCCAGCACCACCTCGGGATAGAGGGCGCGAAACTCTGCCAGGATCCGGCCGAGCAGCAGGGTGCCGGTGGCCTCGGGCGCGGTGATCCGCACCCGGCCCGCCGGGGCCGAGCGCAGCCTGGCCATGGCCAGGTTGGCGCTGCGCGCCAGGGTCAGCAGCCCCTGGCAATGCTCCACATAGACCTCCCCCTGGGGCGTCAGACTCAGCCTGCGGGTGGTGCGCTGCAGCAGGCGGACCCCGAGGCGGGACTCGAGGCGCGAGATCTTCTGGCTCACCGAGGACTTGGGCATGCCGAGCACCTCGGCCGCCCTGGTAAAGCTCCCCTGCTCCACCACGGTGGCGAACAGTCCCATCAGCTCCAGCTCGGCATTATTGTTCATATATTCAAACAGTCTTTATTAATTACCCATCTTAATCTTGATAATCATCCAGACTAGAGTGAGTGGCAATCCCGAACACTGCTATTTGAAAGGAAAAGCCATGAAAGCCATCGCCCTCACGCACTATCTGCCAAGCGACCACCCCCACTGCTTCATCGAGAGCGATCTGCCCGACCCGACACCGGGCCCGCGGGATCTGCTGGTACGGGTCAACGCCACCTCCATCAATCCGGTCGACACCAAGGTGCGCGCTCCCAAGGACAAGGTTGAAAGCAGCCCCCGCGTCCTGGGCTGGGACGCCGTGGGGGAAGTGATCGCCGTCGGCAGCGACGTCACCCTGTTCAAGACGGGCGACCGGGTCTGGTACGCGGGCGACATCAGCCGCCCGGGCAGCAACAGCGCCCTGCAACTGGTGGACGAGCGCATCGCCGCCCTCGCACCCCGGACCCTGAGCGACACCCAGGCCGCCGCCCTGCCGCTCACCGCCATCACCGCCTGGGAGGCCCTGTTCGAGCGCATCGGCCTGAATCTTGAGAGCCAGGGGCGCCTGCTCATCATCGGCGGCGCAGGTGGGGTCGGTTCCATCGCCATCCAGCTGGCCCGCCAGCTCACCAATATGGAGGTGATCGCCACCGCCTCGCGGCCTGAAACCCGGGAGTGGTGCCTGGCCATGGGCGCCCACCGGGTAGTGAGTCATCACAAGCTGCAGGCAGAGCTGGCCGCCCTTGGCATCAGCCAGGTGGACGCCATCTTCTGCACCAATGCCACCGAACAGCACTGGGACGCCATGGCGAGCCTCATCCGCCCCTTCGGTCACATCTGCACCATCGCCGAATCCAGCGAGCCCTGGGACCTGGCCCGGCTCAAGCCCAAGAGCGTCACCTTCAGCCAGGAGTTCATGTTCACCCGCTCCCTGTTCCAGACCCCGGACATGATCGAGCAACACCACCTGCTCGGCCGGGTCGCGGCCCTGGTCGACGAGAGGGTGCTCAAGACCACCCTCACCAGGACGCTGCCCGAGCTGACCCCCGCCACCCTGGCGCAGGCCCATCGCGAGCTGGAGGCCGGCCGCATGGTGGGCAAGCTGGTGATCGACATGAGCGGTTTCGATCGCTGAGGCAGTGCAAGGCCGGGCTTGATAGCCTCTATTCCCTTATGGGTAAAAAATGCACCATCATGGGGTGAAATCACCAGTGACAAGCCCCAAGAGTGCACAGCTGCGGCAGGCCCTGCCCCCAGATAGCGGGGCTTTCCCGGCAAAAATCATAAAAAAAGGGGCCATCCCGTTGGGATGGCCCTAAAAAACCTGAACGTTGGGGTAACAATCACACACATATCCTTATGCAGGACATATCCATCTTTGCA
This sequence comes from Aeromonas sp. R7-4, assembly GCF_040908055.1. Lineage (NCBI taxonomy): Bacteria > Pseudomonadati > Pseudomonadota > Gammaproteobacteria > Aeromonadales > Aeromonadaceae > Aeromonas > Aeromonas sp. R7-4. Next base: position 112,210 of record NZ_JBFODA010000067.1, on the reverse strand, counting down.
GATAGCGTGCCAATACCTTATTTTTACCGCCAATTCGCCGATATTCCCCGCCTTTCCATAAAAAAAGCCACCCGAAGGTGGCTGAAAAAAGATGACGGAACTTCATAGAGCAAAGCATTCAGCGGGAACAAGTTGCTTCCCGTCACCCAGTAGGGAATACACTAATCGTGCCAACTTGGCAGAAGTGCCCTCCTTCCCCATGCCGCCACGGGCAGACCACGACAGCACAGGCCCATGATGGTAGAATCCCGCGGTTTCACATTTATGAAGAGTCGACGCCATGCCCTGGATACAAATTCGAATCAACGCCACCGCCAAGACCGCGGACAAGGTGAGCAACATGCTGCTGGGGCGTGGAGCCCAGGCGGTGACCTTTATGGATGCCAAGGATGTGCCCGTCTATGAACCCATGCCCGGCGAGACCCCGCTCTGGGGCGAGACCGAGGTAATGGGGCTGTTCGACGCCGAAACCGACCCGGCCCCCACCATCGCCTTCTTCCAGCAGATCTTCGGTGAGGATGTGGGCTACAAGGTCGAGCAGCTGGAGGACAAGGACTGGGTGCGCGAATGGATGGATCACTTCCACCCCATGCAGTTCGGCGAGCGGCTCTGGATCTGCCCGAGCTGGCGCGACGTGCCCAACCCCGATGCGGTCAACGTCATGCTGGACCCGGGCCTGGCCTTCGGTACCGGCACCCACCCCACCACGGCGCTCTGCCTGCAGTGGCTGGACGGGCTGGATCTCGCGGGCAAGACGGTGGTGGACTTCGGTTGCGGCTCCGGCATCCTCGGCATCGCCGCCCTGAAGCTCGGCGCAGCCCGGGTCATCGGCATCGACATCGACCCGCAGGCCATCCAGGCGAGCCGTGACAACGCGATGCGCAATGGCGTCGCCGATCAGATCGAACTCTATCTGCCGGCGGATCAGCCGCAAGATGTCGAAGCAGACGTGGTGGTCGCCAACATCTTGGCCGGCCCGCTGCGCGAACTGGCCCCGCTCATCGCCGGCCACGGCAAGCCCGGCAGCCTGATGGCGCTCTCCGGCGTGCTGGAGAGCCAGGCCCAGGAGCTGGAGCTCATCTACGGCCAGTGGTTCGACATGGACCCGACCGCGGTGAAGGAGGAGTGGTGCCGCCTCTCCGGCCGCAAGCACGGCTAAGGGCGGCGCCCGCCATCAGGGCGGCAAGCGGGCATGTTTATCAAACAAGAGCACCGGACGGTGCTCTTGTTGTATCTCCCCTTTGCCCACTCTGGGGGATGGCTCACGCCTCTCTGGCCGCTGAGGGATTAACATCGAGCGTCCCCATCATAGAGGCCCAGTCATGACCGAATACCAGAAGATGATCAGCAGCCAACCCTACAACTGCATGGCGCCGGAGCTGGACGCCTTGCGCCGGGAGACGGCGCGCCTGTATCGCCGCTTCAATCAGGCGGAAGATGAGGCTGAACAGCGGGCACTGCTGGCGGATCTGGTTGGCGAGCTGGCAGAGAACGCCTTCATCTGCCCACCCCTCTACTGCACCTATGGCCGCCACATCCACCTGGGCAAGGGCTCCTACATCAACATGGGCGCCACCCTGCTGGACAACGCCCCCATACGCATCGGCGCCAACGTCATGATCGGGCCGAACGTGCAGATCTATACCGCCGCCCACGCGCTGGACGCCGATGAGCGCATCCAGGGAGTGGAGACGGCGCTGCCGGTCACCATAGAGGACAGGGTCTGGATAGGCGGCGGCGCCATCCTGCTGCCCGGAGTCACCCTGGGGCGGGAGGCCATCGTCGGCGCCGGATCTGTGGTGACCAGAGACGTACCGCCCGGCGCCCGGGTGGTGGGCAACCCGGCCCGGGTGCTGACAGCCAGGGCAAAGCACAGCGCCCAGTAACCCCCATCACGCTGATCTCAAGACCGCGCCATCTGTCAAAAGGGTTGCCCGCCAAAAAGCGCAGATAAAAATAAAGCTCGATGTCATCAAGACCGAGCGGGTTTGTAAAAGGGCTTGCTTGCCGGGGCTACGAGACGAATGGAGCCGACACCTGAAAAGCGCGGATAAAAATGAAGCCCAATGTCACCGGGACGTTGGGCTGTAAAAAGGTGCTACGGAATTGCGACTCTCATCGCAGAAAATTAGAAGGGGTCACCTTCTAAACTGGCACTGGGATAATAGCGGGGCGCAAACGTTTTACATAGCGTAATCAACCGGGATTGAGAAGAACCTCTCACTATTTAAAAAATGTTCGTCCGGCCCCCTTCTCCCCCCTTGGCAAGCGCCCAATTATCAGTACAGCCTGATGCCGATGCGAAGAAACAAAAAAGCCCTGAATAATCAGGGCTTTTTTGCATTTATCCTGACTCAGAAGCGGCGCACGAAGTCCGCCATCGGCAGTTCGCGCAGCTTGCGGGCCTCCAGCATGGGGGTGCCAAGGTAGAGGAAGCCCACCAGCTGGTCCTCGGGTGCCAGCCCCAGTCCGGCGTTGATCTGCTGATCGAAGATGAACCAGCCCGAGCGCCAGATACCGTTGAACCCCTGGGCCTGGGCCGCCATCTGCATCGCCATCAGGGCGCAGCCGGCGGAGAGCTCCTGCTCCAGTTTCGGCACCTTGGGGTGCACCTGATAGCGGGTCGCCACCGCGATCACCAGGGGGGCGCGCAGGGGGGCGGCACGGCTCTTCTCGATGCCATCCTCGTCCTCGCCGCGGGCACGGGCCGCCTCGGCCAGCAGAGAGCCCAGTCGCTCCCGTCCCTCTCCCTCGAACAGGATGAACTGCCAGGGGGTCAAGGTGCCGTGATCCGGCGCCCGCAGCCCCGCCTTCAGGATGTTGTCGAGCACCTCGCCGCTCGGGGCAGGCTCGGTCAGGCGGCCACAGGAGTGGCGATTGAGTAACAGATGGAGGGCGTCCATGGGCAGTTCCTTGTCAAAGGCGATGATGGCGCTACCTTAGCACAGCACCGGATGAAGAAAACCCCTGGGTCTCAGGGGTTTGTCGCGATCCCATGGGGTTGTGCAGCCACCGGTGACAGGGTGGAGAGCGGTCAAATGACGGCTGCCAGCTCGGCCCCTTGCCGGATGGCTCTCTTGGCATCCAGCTCGGCGGCCACGTCCGCCCCGCCGATGATGTGTACCGGCTTGCCCGCCGCCTGCAGGCCGGCCTGCAGCTCCTTGAGGGGCTCCTGCCCCGCGCAGACGATCACCTGATCCACCGGCAGGCACTGCTTGGCCTCACCCACCTGGATGTGCAGCCCCTGGTCGTCGATGCGCAGGTACTGCACCCCGGAGAGCATCTGCACCCTGCGGTTCTTGAGCACGGTGCGGTGGATCCAGCCTGTGGTCTTGCCAAGGCCGTCCCCCACCTTGCTCTCCTTGCGCTGGAGCAGCCAGATCTGGCGCTCGGGGGCGTCGATCTCGGGTTTGATCAGACCGCCGCGCTCGCCGAGCTGCCGGTCGATGCCCCACTCCTTGAGCCAGTGATCCCGCTGCTGCACCGCCTCACCCTCGGCTCGCTTCTCCACCAGATATTCCGCCACGTCGAACCCGATACCGCCGGCCCCGATCACCGCCACCTTCTCGCCCACCGGCTTGTGATCTCGCAGCACGTCCAGGTAACTCAGCACCTTGGGATGCTCGATCCCCGGGATGTTGGGGGTGCGCGGGCGGATGCCGGTGGCGAGGATCACCTCGTCAAAGCCGCCGCCGAGCAGGCTCTCGGCGCTCTGGCGCTGACCCAGATAGAGCTCGACACCGCACTTCTCCAGCCGCCTGGCGAAGTAGCGCAGGGTCTCGTGGAACTCCTCCTTGCCCGGGATCTGCTTGGCGAAGTTGAACTGGCCGCCGATCTCGCTCGCCTGATCGAACAGGCTCACCTGATGGCCGCGCTCGGCGGCGTAGCAGGCGAATGCCAACCCCGCCGGACCCGCCCCCACCACAGCCAGCTTCTTGGGCTGGGGCACCCGGCCGAAGGTGAGCTCGGTCTCGAAGCAGGCTCGCGGGTTGACCAGACAGGAGGCACGCTTCTGCTTGAACACGTGATCCAGGCAGGCCTGGTTGCAGGCGATGCAGGTGTTGATCTCGTCCGCCCTGTCTTCGGCCGCCTTGATGACGAACTCGGGATCCGCCAGGAAGGGGCGCGCCATGGAGACCATATCCGCCTCGCCCCCCGCCAGGATGCGCTCCGCCACCTCCGGCGTGTTGATGCGGTTGGTGGTGATGAGGGGCACGGTGAGATGCTTCTTCAGCTCGGCGGTCACCCAGCTGAAGGCGCCGCGCGGCACGCTGGTGGCTATGGTGGGGATGCGGGCCTCGTGCCAGCCGATGCCGGTGTTGATCAGGGTCACCCCCACAGCTTCCAGCGCCTTGCCCAGCGCAATCACCTCTGCCAGGGTCGAGCCCTGCTCCACCAGATCCAGCATGGAGAGGCGGAAGATGATGATGAAATCCGGGCCGACCCGCTCGCGGATGGCGCGCACTATCTCCACCGGGAAGCGCATCCGGTTATCAAAGCTGCCGCCCCAGCCGTCGGTACGCTTGTTGGTGCGCTCGCAGATGAACTGGTTGATGAGATAGCCTTCCGACCCCATCACCTCCACGCCGTCGTAACCCGCACTCCTGGCCAGGGCTGCCGTGGTGGCGAAGTCGCGGATGGTGCCGCGGATCTGCCGCTCGCTCATGGCGCGGGGCTTGAACGGGGAGATGGGCGCCTTGAGTGCGCTCGGCGCCAGGCTGAACGGATGATAGGCGTAGCGGCCGGCATGGAGGATCTGCAGCGCTATCTTGCCCCCTTCCCGGTGCACCGCCTCGGTCACCTTCCTGTGCTTGGCCACCTGCCAGGGGAAGCTCAGCTGGGTGCCATGGGGCACCAACCGCCCCCGCAGGTTGGGGGCGATGCCGCCGGTCACGATGAGACCGACCCCGCCACGAGCCCGCTCGCCATAGAAGGCGGCCAGCTTGTCAAAGCCCCCCTTCTCCTCTTCGAGGCCGGTGTGCATGGACCCCATCAATACGCGGTTGCGCAGCCGGGTAAAGCCGAGGTCGAGGGGGGTCAGCAGCGTGGGATAACGGCTCATCATGAACTCCTTGTCGGGGCCGGGCTGGAGGCACCCCGCCCTGATCCGGCCATCGCCCAAGGCCAGGGCGACGTCGGCAGGATGGGCGTGTGGCTCACGGGGCCTCCAGTTAATTTTTTGTTATCAAACTGGGGCTAGAGTAAAGAATCAAAAATTCTTTTTCAAACAATTGTTTGGACATTTTTTCAGCGAACAGCCGTGTTCCGAAGGCGGGGCAGGCGATCGTTGCCAAGGGGAAATGGCAATTAACGGTGCAACTGGTTAATAATGCCCTTCTCTACCCATTAACAGGGCGACAACGCAGCCATGTCTATTTTCAAAGGTCTGGGGTGGCTATTTCGCAGCCTCTGGCGTCTGCTCAACTTTACCCGGTTGATGCTGGTCAACCTGCTGTTTCTGCTCGTCGTGCTGGTCATCGCCTTCAGCGTCGGCCAGAGCGAGACCCCGGACACCCCCATCGAGGGTGCCCTCACCCTCAACCTCTCCGGCGTGCTGGTGGAGCAGCGCACTCAAACCGATCCGACCGTGCAACTGCTGCGGCAGATGGACAGCAGCGACGAGCAGCCGAGCGAGATAGTGCTCTCCGATCTGCTGTGGGCCATCAAGAGCGCCGGGGATGACGATCGCATCAAGGCGCTGGTGCTCAAGCCCCAGGGACTGCAGGGAGCCAGCCTCTCCAAGCTGCAGGAGGTGGCAGCCGCCATCGACACCTTCAAGGAGAGCGGCAAGCCGGTCATCGCCATGGCCGACTACTACAGCCAGGGAGCCTACCTGCTCGCCGCCCACGCCGATCACGTGCTGCTCAACCAGAGCGGTGCCGTGCTGATCGAGGGCCTCGGCGTCTACCAGACCTATTTCAAGTCGGCGCTGGAGAAGCTCAACGTCACCCCCCACGTGTTCAAGGTCGGCACCTACAAGTCCTTCGTCGAACCCTATACCCGGGACGAGATGTCCCCCGAGAGCAAGGAGGCGAACCAGCGCTGGCTGGATCAGCTGTGGCAATCCTATGTGGCGGACGTGGCCGAGCAGCGGGAGATCGAGCCCGATGCGGTCGCACCCAACAAGGATCACTTCCTCGAGCTGCTGCGCAAGGCCGGTGGCAACGCCGCCAGCTACGCCCTCGACAACGGCCTGGTGGATCAGCTCGCCACCCGCGACGAGATGACCCAGGCGGTGATCAAGGAGGTGGGCGAGAGCGATGATCACGGCTGGAAGGGGGTGGGCCTCAAGGAGTACCTGGCCGCCATTCCGGAGCAGTATCCCCAGAGTGGCAAGGATGAGGTGGGCCTCATCACCGCCAGCGGCGCCATCATGGACGGCGTGCAACCCGCCGGCACCATAGGGGGCGACAGCCTGGCCGATCTGCTGGCCGAGGCCCGCCGCGACGACCAGGTGAAGGCCGTGGTGCTGCGGGTCGACAGCCCGGGGGGCAGCGCCTTCGCCGCCGAACAGATCCGCGCCGAGCTGCTGGCCCTGAAACAGGCGGGCAAGCCGGTGGTCATCTCCATGGGCAGCTACGCCGCCTCCGGTGGCTACTGGATCTCCGCCGATGCGGACAAGATCTTCGCCTCCCCCACCACCCTCACCGGATCCATCGGGGTGTTCGGCATGTTCGCCACCATCGACAAGGCGCTCTCCCAGTACGGGGTGCATACCGACGGCGTGGGCACCACGGACTTCGTGGGGATCGGGTTGACCCGGGCCCTGCCTGAGCACGTGGGCGAGGCCATCCAGCTCAGCGTGGAAGACACCTATCAGCGCTTCGTCGGCCTGGTGGGCAAGGGCCGCGGCCTGAGCCCGGAGGAGGCGGAGAAAGCCGCCGAGGGCCGGGTCTGGACAGGTCGGGATGCCAAGGATCTGGGACTGGTGGACGAGTTCGGCAATCTGGACGACGCCCTCAAGGCCGCCGCCGAGCTCGCCAATCTCAAGCGCTGGCAGGTCACCCCCATAGCACCGGAAGAGTCCGCCCGGGACAAGTTCCTGCGCGAGCTGTTCGACAGCAGCGCCCGCATCCTGGCCCCGCACCTGCAGAGCTGGCTGCCCGCAGGCTTTGGCAAGGCGCTGCTGGAGATGAACCGCGGCCTGGATCCCCTGACCCGCTTCAACGATCCGCAGGGCACCTATGCCTTCTGCCCGGTCTGTGTCCAGTGACATGACTCCCCATAAAAAAACCGCCCTCGGGCGGTTTTTTTATGGGCGAAGAGAAGAAAGCCTCAGGCCAGCAGGCCGGACTCATGCCAGCGGTGCAGCTCGGCCAGCACCCGGGTCTCCCGCACCGTCCACTGGGGACAGGGGCCGGCCAGCTGGGTCTTGTTGGTCTGCAGGGCCTCGGCCAGGGCGAACCAGCCCGGGGCGAAGCCGAGGCGGATCTCGTAAGGCTGGGGACAGGGCTCGCTCCACCCCTCCCCCACCCGGCAGAGGTAATAGGACGATCGGATGCAGTAGGCGTCGTAGTCCGGCTCGCGGGCGGCGCGGTACTCCCGGGTTTCTCCCAGCAGGGGCCCCACCTCCAGCAGCTCGGCACCGCACTCTTCCCGCAGCTCACGGGCCAGGGCGGCACCGTGGCACTCCCCCGCCTCGACGCCGCCACCGGGGAACATGAGATCGCCGTTGACGCTGGAGTGCACCAGCAGCAGCCGATCGCCGCGCAGCACCACGGCCCTCACCGTGCTCCGCTCGAGCACCCGCCCCTCGCACTGGATCCGGCCGTGCACGAGGCGAATGTCGAAGGGGTGGGCCCACTCCCGGGCTTCTGACAGGGGCGGGATCATGGGGCCTGGTAGCTCCCCTGCTCGAGCGCGCCGACGATGGCGGCGGCCTGTTCGTCCAGCTGCTCCTGCCGCGCCTTGCCGATGGCGTGATAGAGGCCGAGCCGGGTGGAGGAGACCTCGGGGCTCTCCTGGAAGGACTCGCTCACCTTGCCCCACAGGTAGGCCTGGTCAAACGCCTTCTGCCCCATGTAGAGGGTGCTGAGGGCGGTGAGGATCCGGCTGTTGACCCTGTCCCCCTCCCCGTAGAGGGAGAGCGCATGGTGCATCAGCGTGATGGCCTTCTGTGGCTCGCTCTTGGCATAGATGCCTCCCAGGGCCAGTTGCAGTTCGGGCTCCTCGAGGGCGGGGGTGCCTTCCAGCGCCAGGAAGTCGGCCCGGGCCTGGGGATTGGTATTGTTGGTCCAGTGCCAGAGCAGCAGATAGGGATCCCGGGAATTGCGGGTCTGGGCATCCAGCTGCTCCAGCTGGGTGCCGGCGGCCAGCATGCCCTCCACCCGGGGGCTCTTCTGCTCGCGGGCCCGCTTGTACTCGATGTTGGTGGAGTGCTCGGCGCACTGCAGGTAGCGCTCCAGTCCGCGCATCAACTCGTACTGGCGCCTGTCCGTCCCCTCTTCCTGCAGGCGGTAGCGGGCGCGGATGACGTCGCTGCGCTCGTGGCGACACCAGCCGTCGTCCACCAGATCCTCACACAGGGCCGGGGATTGGGAACAGATGTTGTGGATCCTGTCGTCGTCGCAGGCCGTCAACGTCAGGCAGCAGGCGAGGGAGAGCAGTAACGGACGCTGTGGGAATAGGGTCATGGTTCACGTCTGGTCGGTAACAATCGCAACCCGCCCTGGCCACCGCCAACTAGCAAACAGGCTACATATCCATTACAATGCGCGCGCCGTATAAGGCCGCGACTGCAGAATAATATAACGAAACCATCAGCCCTACACTGATCTGCATTCGACGAATTTCAATTTGCCCAGGCAACTTGCTTCAACAACGTGAAATAAAGGATCTGGTTAATGACCCACGAGCACTACTTGCAGGCGTGGCAGGAGAGCCAGGAGCTCGCCGAAGCCATGCAACCCTTGATAGGCCGCCTCTACCGCCAGCAAGGGGTAGAGATCACCATCTTTGGCCGCCCCCTGCAAAACGCCTCCACCATCGACATCCTCAAGGCCCACCGGGTCGTTCGCCGCCACCAGGGCACCCCCCTCCCCATCCAGCACAGCTTCCCCCTGCTGCAAGCCATGGTCGCGCTGAACCCGACCGCCGCCGAAGTCGATCTCGGCAAGCTGGCGGTGGGTTACTGGCAGGATCATGAGGACGAGGCGGGCATCGAGGACTATCTGCGCGCCAAGCTGGCTCCGGCCCTGAACCGGGCGGGCGTGCCCGCTCCGACCGACGTGGTGCTCTACGGTTTCGGCCGCATCGGCCGCCTGCTGGCCCGGCTGCTGATCGAGCGCACCGGCGCCGCCAACTCCCTGCGCCTGCGCGCCATCGTGGTGCGCGGCGGCCGGGACGGGGATCTGGAGAAGCGCGCCAGCCTGCTGCGCCGCGACTCGGTGCACGGCCCCTTCAACGGCTCCATCGAGGTGGATGTGGAGCGCAGCGCCATCATCGCCAACGGCACCTTCATCCAGGTGATCTATGCAAACAGCCCGGCCGACATCGACTACACCGCCTACGGCATCGATAACGCGCTGATCGTCGACAACACCGGCGTCTGGCGTGACGAGGCGGGCCTGTCCGAGCACCTCAAGGCCCGTGGCGCCGCCCGGGTGCTGCTGACCGCCCCCGGCAAGGGGGAGATGAAGAACGTGGTGTTCGGGGTCAACCACGAGGTGATAGGCCCGGATGACAAGATCATCTCCGCCGCCTCCTGCACCACCAACGCCATCACCCCTGTGCTCAAGGTGATGCAGGACAGGTACGGCATCCGCCACGGCCACGTGGAGACGGTCCACTCCTACACCAACGATCAGAACCTCATCGACAACTATCACAAGGGCGAGCGCCGCGGTCGCAGCGCCGCCCTCAACATGGTGATGACCAGCACCGGCGCCGCCAAGGCGGTAGCCAAGGCGCTACCGGAACTCAAGGGCAAGCTGACCGGCAACGCCATCCGGGTGCCGACCCCCAACGTGTCCCTGGCCATCATCAATCTGTCCCTGGAGCAGGCGACCGACCGGGAGAGCCTCAACGCCTATCTGCAACAGATGGCGCTGAGCTCGGCCCTGCATCGCCAGATCGACTTCAGCGCCAGTACAGAGCTGGTCTCCTCCGACATGGTGGGATCCCGCTTCGCGGGCATTGTCGACTCCCAGGCCACCATCGCCGAGGGGGATCACTGCGTGCTCTACGTGTGGTATGACAACGAGTTCGGGTACAGTTGTCAGGTAGTGCGGGTGATGGAGCAGATGGCCGGCGTAGTCCGCCAGGATCTGCCGGTCTGATCCCGCAGTTTATGGCTCAATAGTTCAAGGAGAGGCCGGATGTCGTTTCAACAGGGTGAGTTTTTGCAAGCAATCAGGCAGATGCCCGAAGAGGTGTACGAGCGGCTCAAGACCGCGGTCGAGCTCGGCAAATGGCCGGACGGCAAGCCCCTCACCGAGGAGCAGAAGGCCACCTCCCTGCAGGCCGTGATGGCCTGGCAGGCGATGCACCTTGAAAACCCCGAGCACATGAACATTGGCCGTGACGGCGAGATAGTGATGAAGAGCAAGAGCGAGCTCAAGCGCCAGTATCGCGACGAGGAAGAGATAGTCCGTATCGAGATCAGTCACAGAGCCTGACCTGCCCGCAACAACTACAGAGGGGAGCCAACATGGCTCCCCTCTCTCTTTGCGCCGTGCAGCAAGCTTTACCTTCAGGGGGTCAGCTCCCCACGCAGCGACTGTTGCATCAGCTCGCGGATGCGCGGGGCCGGCAGATCCTGGCTCAGCAGGAAGTGCAGCTTGGTGAGCGCCGCCTCGGCGGTCATGTCAAAGCCCGAGATGACCCCGGCCCGGGAGAGGGCGTTGCCGGTGGCATAGCCCCCCATGTTGACCTTGCCGTGCAGGCACTGGCTCAGGTTGACGATGATGACGCCCCGGGCCGAGGCCTCGGAGAGCAGCGCCAGCATGGCCGGGTTCTGCGGCGCATTGCCCACCCCGAAGGAGAGCAGGATCAGCGCACGCACCGGCTGCTGCAGGATGTTCGCTATCACCTCCGCCGAGATCCCCGGGTAGAGGGTCACCACACCGATGGGCTGGGGGGTGATGTCGTGCAGCACCAGGGGGCGATCGGAGGGCATCCCCAGCTCACCGGCCTCCAGGGAGATGGCGATGCCGGCGTTGAGCAGCGGCGGGTAGTTCGGCGAGTCGAAGGCGTGGAAGCCGTCGGCGTGCACCTTCTTGCTGCGGTTGCCGCGATAGAGCTGGTTGTTGAAGAAGAGCGTCACCTCGTGGATCGGGTAGTTGGCCGCGATGTAGAGGGCGTTCAGCAGGTTCTGCTGACCGTCGGAGCGCAGCTCGGCGAGCGGGATCTGGGAGCCGGTGATGATCACCGGCTTGTGCAGATCCTCGAGCATGAAGGAAAGCGCCGAGGCGGTGAACGACATGGTATCGGTGCCGTGCAGGATGACAAAACCGTCGTACTGCTCGTAGTTGCCTTTAATGTCCTCGGCGATGCGCTGCCAATCCGCCGGCGTCATGTCGGAAGAGTCGATGAGGGGAGCATATTCGTGGATATGGTAATCCGGCATTTCCGGTCGATGGAACTCGGGCATCCGCGCCAGACAGTCTTCCATGAAGCCCGCCATCGGCACATAGCCGTGGTCGGAACGCTGCATCCCTATGGTGCCGCCTGTGTAGGCGATGTAGATGGACTTCTTCACACCCTCTCCTCTTTGTGGACTGGAAACCGGCAAATCATGTTGGGGCTCAACCGACACGTTCCCTCGTCACGCCCAGCATCCTGGTGCGGACAGGGGGAAATATGGGGCATCAGCCGCGTCCTTCACTTTCTGCTTCCCCCTGCGGGCTGGAAACGGGCGAATTATAAAGAGTGTCGCCCCAAATGACAGCCGAGACTGTATCACCGCCCTTCGCAGCGGGCTCCGCATGGCAGTGTTAAATTCCATGTTAACGTCTTGTTTTAATCATTAATGTGATGAACATGGATATAAACGATGTTTTTTGCTAATATCCGCCGGATTTCTCAAGAATCTCATCTGAACGCCCGTCGCTGACGGGCTCGTATCGTTCCCATTTTCGCGTGGGACGGGGCCCAGGCCCCCTCTGTAATTGGCGCCTTCGCCACTCTGTTTCATCCCGGCTGGATCTGTGCGTCTTTCTCGCCAAAGACACAGCCGATCAACATGGGAGTACCGAATGCTACAACTTGATTCTTACACCACCCTGGTCGCCGCCACTCTGGTGCTGCTGCTCGGCCGTCTGCTGGTCAACCGGATCGGGCCGCTGCGCACCTTCAACATCCCCAAACCCGTGGCCGGTGGCCTGGTGGTCGCCCTGATCCTGCTGCTGCTGCGCTCCACCCTGCAACTGGAGGTGCAATTTGACACCAGCCTGCAGACCCCGCTGATGCTGACCTTCTTCGCCTCCATCGGTCTCTCCGCCGATCTCGCCAGCCTCAAGCGCGGCGGCAAGGCGGTGCTCACCTTCCTGCTGGTGGTCACCGGCCTGCTGCTGATGCAGAACAGCCTGGGGGTGGGTCTGGCTACCCTGCTGGGTCTGGATCCCCACATGGGGTTGCTGGCCGGTTCCATCACGCTGTCCGGCGGCCACGGCACCGGGGCCGCCTGGGGCTCCATCTTCACCGAGAAGTACGGGGTGCAGTCCGCCGCCGAGCTCGCCATCGCCTGCGCCACCTTCGGTCTGGTGCTGGGGGGGGTGATCGGCGGCCCCGTGGCCCGTCATCTGGTGAAGAAGGTGCAGGTGCCCGGCGAGGAGCACAACCGGGACGACGCTCCCCAGGGCTTCGAGATGCCGGACATGGAGCGGCCGCTGACCACCTTCAGCGTGATCGAGACCCTGGCGCTCATCGCCATCAGCCTGAAGGGGGGCGAGATGCTCTCCGCCTACCTCAAGGGCGGCGCCCTGGAGCTGCCGGTCTTCGTCTGCGTGCTGTTCGTCGGCGTGCTGCTGCGCAACGTCCTGACCCTGCTGAACTGGCACGAGGTGAGCGATCGGGAGGTCTCCCTGCTCGGCAACGTCAGCCTGTCGCTCTTCCTGGCCATGGCCCTGATGAGCCTGAAGCTGTGGGATCTGGCGAGCCTGGCCCTGCCCATCTTCGTGCTGCTGGCGGCCCAGACGGTGGCGATGGCGCTCTACGCCGTGTTCATCACCTTCAGGGTCATGGGCAGCAACTACGACGCGGCCGTGCTGGCGGCGGGCCACTGCGGCTTCGGCCTCGGCGCCACCCCCACGGCGATTGCCAACATGCAGGCCATCACCCAGCGCTTCGGCCCGTCCCACATGGCGTTCCTGGTGGTGCCCATGGTGGGGGCCTTCTTCATCGACATCATCAACGCCGTGGTGATCAAGCTGTTCCTGGCTCTGCCCTTCCTGTAATTCCCGTCCTCTCAGACGCAATAGGCACAGGAACCCTCAACCCGGGGGATTCTGATGACCGAGGCCCCCTCTTTTTGCGAAGAGGGGGCTTTTTGCGTAATAGGAGTCAGACAGCGACCGCCTTGATCACCTTCCACTACTATTGGCTTACGACGTAGTCAATATGAGGTGATGTGGTGAGACTCAACAGTCTGCGCAATAAAGTGTCTCTCTATCTTCTGCTGCTGATCTCATGCGCAGCAGCCATCAGCTATGGCGTCAGCACGACAGTACTCTCTGCCAATACCCGGATTCTAAACGAGCATAATCAGCAAGCAGCCCTGGATCGTGCCCAGCTGTACATTGAATCCATGCACAAGAGCCTCATGATCAGCACACGAGACTATGCCGAATGGCGAGACTCCATTCGCTTTATCCATGGCAACTTGCCCACTTATCTCGACGAGAACTTCAACGCGGGAACACTGGATAACCTCAATGCCCACTTTGTCCTGTTCATCAGACCGGATCACTCGCTCTATCGTGTAATCGGTAGAGGGGGAGCGACCTACGTGACGCTGGGCAACACCCACCCCATCTGGTCCAAAACGCAGGACTATCTCACCCGCTACTGGTCATCACCAGGCACACGGGGATACACACTGAACGGCTGGTATCAAGAGCACCCCATCCTGCTAGCGGTTCATCCTGTTCACGACCCTGATGCCACCAACCCGCAGCTGGAGGGCTGGATAGCCATGATCCGCCAACTTGATGGGACAGGCGTGCAACAGATCCGGGACATGACCAAGCTGGACATCGAGTTTCTCCGAGATACAGGGGGGGCCCCCCTTGCCGAGCAGCGCGCTCTGCCAGACAGCGAGAATACCAATCGGCTCATACTGCGCATCCCCCCAGATCACCAATTGCTGACGCAACAGCGGCTCAGCAATCGCATGCTACTCATCAACTCAACCCTGCTCCTGATCGCCGCCGGCCTGGGCACTATTACCATTTATGAACGAATGGTGATGCGTCGGCTCACCATTTTTATCCGCCTGGCCGAGCAATACAGCAGCCTGCAGCCAACAAGCAAACATTGGCCTCTATCGGGTAACCCCGAGTTCGATACTCTGGCCAAGGCGCTCAATAGCATGGTGGAGCAGCTCCGACTCTCGGAGCAGGCCCTCTACGATGAGGCCAGACGCGATGGGCTGACCCAATTGGGCAATCGGAAATTTTTGAGCGAGCAGCTCAATCAGCATCCCTGCCTGCTCACCAAACATGACCGTTGCCGCATTGCCTTGCTGATGATCGATCTGGACGATTTCAAGACCCTCAATGACAGCCTGGGACACGAGACAGGGGATCGGGTCTTGCTAACCATCGCAGAACGCCTCAAGCAGGTGATTCGTGGTGAAGACATGCTGTTTCGCATAGGTGGTGACGAATTTGCCATCATCACCAAGATGGTCAGAGAGGAAGAGGGCGCCATTTCGCTCGCCGAGCGTCTGATGTTCACTATATCCGGCCAGCAAATCGAGTAGGGAGGGCGAAAAATCCAGGTCGGAGCCTCCATCGGAATCGCTTACGATGATGGTGCCATGAGCGCAGATGAGCTCATCCGGAACGCCGACCTGGCCATGTACGATGCCAAGCAGGCGGGCAAACATTGCTACCGCTGTTATCGGGATATACTGCATCAGCAGCTTTCACAGCGCATGCAGCTGGAACAGGCATTGCGGGAAGCGTTGCAACTGCGGCAATTTGAGGTCTGGTATCAACCCATAGTGGATGTGGAAGGTGGCAGCGTCGCCATGGTGGAAGCCCTGTGCCGCTGGCCCACCCCAACGGGGTTCTGTCCCCCCAGTGTATTTATCCCTCTGGCAGAACAGGCCGGACTGATCATCCCCCTGGGTAAGTGGATTGCCGACCAGGCGATGGGAACGCTGCGTGAACTGAGATGCGCCTACCCCGACCTGAACATCAACATCAATCTGTCGGTGCTGCAATTGATGGAGCCAGAGCTGGTGACACAACTCGCCGAGCTGGCCGATCGTCATCAGTTGCCGAGGAACGCCATCCATTTTGAACTCACGGAGAGTCTCTTTGCCGAGAATCACGGTCGCTTGGAAGATCAACTGCTGGCACTGAATCAAGCGGGATTCAAAATCCATCTTGATGACTTTGGCACCGGTTACTCCTCCCTGGAGCGCTTGCTGTCCCTGCCTATCGATGCGATCAAACTGGACTACAGCTTTACCCAGACGCTGCTGAAAGGGGATGAAAGGCTCGTCAAGGCGGCGCTTTTACTGGGACGCGAACTGGAGATGCCCGTCATTGCGGAAGGCGTCGAGACCGAGGAGATGCGCGTGCAACTCTACCAGTTGGGGTGCCATTTGATGCAAGGCTACCTGTTCGCGCATCCCATGAACAAAACCGATCTGACTCATTGGCTTGAACTAAAAGCTGGCAGGCCCCCCGCCTGATTGACAGAGACCTGCACCCAGCGGATGCCTTCGCTCGCTGGCGTCCCCAGGCGAGCACGCCAGGCACAACTGGCGTTTCGCCGCAAGCAGCGTTGACGACATACCCGCAGCCCCTGACGAACAAGCCCCGCGCTCTCTCGAGTGCGGGGCTTGTTTATGTCAGCTCGAACAGGCTGCGACTGGCGTCTTACAGGATAAAGGTCGACACCTGCTTGTTCAGGTCGGTGGCCCGCCCCTTGAGGTTGTGCGCCTGATCCAGGTCGCGCATGGCGGCGGCGGTGATCTCGTCGCTCACGTCCTTGATGGCGGTGGTGTTCTGGGTGATTTCGCCGGTCACCTGGGTCTGCTCCTCGGCGGCGGTGGCGATCTGGCCCGCCATGTCGGAAATCAGCGAGACGGCCTGGGTGATCTCTTCGAGCGCGGCGGCGGCAGCATCGGCGTCTTTCACGCTGTTGTCCGCCAGCCCCTGGCTGGTCTGCATCAGGCTCACCGCGCGGGCCGTGGTCTGTTGCAGCGTCTCTATGGTGGACTGGATCTCCTGGGTGGAGTCCTGGGTGCGGCGGGACAGCACCCGCACCTCGTCCGCCACCACGGCGAAGCCGCGACCCTGTTCACCGGCACGGGCCGCCTCGATGGCCGCGTTCAGCGCCAGCAGGTTGGTCTGCTCGGCGATGCCCTGGATGGTGGAGAGGATGCCGGAGATGGCCTGAGCGTGGCGACTCAGCTCGCCGATGACGCCGGTGGCCTGACCCACTTCCTCCGCCAGGTTGTTGATGGAGTGGCGGGTCTGGTTCACCAGCATCTTGCCCTGCTCGCTGCTCTGGGCGGATTGCTGGGCGGCGGCGGCGGTGTTCTCGGCGTTGCCGGCGATCTCCATGGTGGCGCTCGCCATCTCGGTGACGGCGGTGGCGACCATGGTCACCTCCTGCTGCTGGCGCTGCAGCTCTTCCACCGCGGCCTGGTTGGTCACCAGGCTGCGCTCCGCATCGGCGTTCAGCTCGTTGGCGAGCTGGCGGATGTTGCCGATCAGCTGGTGCTGGCTGCCCACGAAGCGGTTGAAGCTGTTGGCGAGCTGGCCCACCTCGTCGTTGGCGTCGATCTTGATGCGCTGGGTCAGATCGCCGTTACCGTCGGCGATGCGGGCCAGGGCCTGGGAAACCTTGGTGAGGGGGCCGAGCAGCAGGCTGACCAGCCAGGAGATGGCGAGGATACTGCCCACCAGCACCAGCAGGGCCAGGCCGAGCTGGGTCATCAGCAGGGAGGAGAGCGGCGCCTCCAGGGTCGCCTTGTCCAGCACCAGCACCAGCTCCCAGTCGGTGTTGGGGATATCCACCGCCCACAGCAGCTTGTCACGGCCCTCGTTGTCGAAGTAGGCCGGCACCAGGCTGTTGCCGCTCTTGCTCTGCTCGATCAGGGCGTTGGTCAGATCGTTGTCGATCTCGCTGGCCGGCTTCATCGCCTTGGCCGCGTCCTTGTAGGCGATGACGGTGCCGTCCTTGTGCATCAGGATGGCGAAGCCGTCCGCCGGCAGGGCCATCTTGGTGACGTCCTCCACCAGGGAGGCGATGGAGAGGTCGCCCCCCACCACGCCGCCCTGGGCCGGCTGGGCCAGGGTCACCACCAGGATGTTGTAGGCCACGTCCAGGTAGGGCTTGGTGACTATCATGCCGCCCTTGGCCATGGCTTCCTGATACCAGCCACGGGAGCGGGGATCGTAACCGTCGCGGTTGATGGAGGGGTCGGAGTCGTGCATCTTGCCGCTGCCCTCGCCGAAATAGGTGAGCTGGAAGCGGCCGGAAACCTGGGCCTGTTGCAGGGCGTTGAGGGGCTCGGGGCCGGCCTTGTTGCCAAGGGCCTGGATCACGTCACGGCGCGCGGCGAGCCAGTCGCTGACGCTGGCCGCCTGCTGGCTGCCAAGACGCTGCACCTGTTCCTGACTGCCTTGCAGCAGCAGGGACTTCTGACTGGTATAGCTCTGCCAGGAGAGCAGCAGGATCACCAGGGAGAGGGCGATGACCACAGACAACAGTATCTTCTGCTTGAGTGATAGGTTTTTCATCGTGTTTTCTTCTTGTGGGGTCAGGAACAGGATTGCTCGAGTGCACGGCACTATATGTTGTTAGCGGCCAGTCAGAGCAAAACTGAAGCTGAGAATGGCGCCACGGACGATATTTTGCCCGGAAATGAAGAAAATGGCCTGGGAAATCGGCGACGGAAGGCGACCGGGGCCAGCCAACCCTGTTTATTCCTTCTGCAATTGGCTAGAATATCCCGTTTTTAAATCACATCGACCCCGAGAGTTTTCACGATGTTTGAAGTCAATCCTGTATTAAACAAGCTTAAGGAGCTGTCTGAGAGGACCGAGCTGCTTAGGGGGTACCTTTGACTATGACGCCAAGAAAGAGCGTCTAGAAGAGGTCAATGCCGAGCTGGAACAGCCGGATGTCTGGAACGAACCCGAGCGCGCACAGGCGCTGGGCAAGGAGCGCGTCTCCCTGGAGAACGTGGTCAGCACCATAGACGTCTTGACACAAGGTGTTGAGGACGTCGAGATGCTGGTCAGCCTGGCGGTCGAAGGGGAAGACGAAGAGACCTTCAACGAGGCCGTGGCCGAAGCCGACGAGCTCGAAACCAAGCTGGTGGATCTCGAATTCCGCCGCATGTTCTCCGGTCAGCACGACGGCTCCGACTGCTACATCGACATCCAGTCCGGTTCCGGCGGCACCGAGGCCCAGGACTGGGCCAACATGGTGCTGCGCATGTACCTGCGCTGGGGCGATGCCCACGGCTACAAGCCCGAGCTCATCGAATGCTCCGAGGGCGACGTGGCCGGCATCAAGTCCGCCACCATCAAGTTCACCGGCGAGTATGCCTTCGGCTGGCTGCGCACCGAGACCGGCGTCCATCGCCTGGTCCGCAAGTCACCGTTCGATTCCGGTGGCCGTCGTCACACCTCGTTCTGCTCCGTGTTCGTCTACCCCGAGATCGATGACGACATCGAGATCGAGATCAACCCGGCCGACCTGCGCATCGACGTCTACCGCGCCTCCGGTGCCGGTGGTCAGCACGTCAACCGGACCGAGTCCGCGGTGCGTATCACCCACATCCCGACCGGCGTGGTGGTGCAGTGCCAGAACGACCGTTCCCAGCACAAGAACAAAGATCAGTGTATGAAGCAGCTGAAGGCCAAGCTCTACGAGCTGGAGATTCAGAAGCAGAACGCCGAGAAGCAAGCCCTCGAAGAGACCAAGTCCGACATCGGCTGGGGCAGCCAGATCCGCTCCTACGTACTGGATGACTCCCGTATCAAGGATCTGCGCACCGGCGTCGAGACCCGCAACACCCAGTCCGTACTCGACGGCGACTTGGACAAGTTTATCGAAGCCAGCCTGAAATCAGGCCTGTAAACAGAGCAGCAGGAATCACCATGTCTGAACAAACCACCACCCCGGAAGTCGACCAGACTCTCGAACTGAACAACGAGATGACTGAGCGTCGCTCCAAGCTGGCCGCCTTGCGCGCCCAGGGCAACCCCTTCCCCAACGACTTCCGTCGTGACAGCCTGTCCGGCGATCTGCACGCCGAGTTCGGCGACAAGAGCGCCGACGAGCTGGCGGCCTTGAATAAACGGGTGAAGATTGCCGGTCGCATCATGACCCGCCGGATCATGGGCAAGGCTTCCTTCGCGACCCTGCAGGACATGGCTGGCAAGATCCAGGTCTACGTGACCCGTGACGACCTGCCGGAAGGCTTCTACAACGAGCAGTTCAAGAAGTGGGATCTGGGGGACATCGTCGGCGTCGAGGGCACCCTGTTCCGCACCAACACCGGCGAGCTCTCCGTCCACGTCGGCGAGATCCGCTTGCTGACCAAGGCGCTGCGCCCCCTGCCCGAGAAGCACAAGGGCCTGACCGACCAGGAAGCCCGCTGCCGCCAGCGCTACCTGGACCTGATCGCCAACGAAGAGTCCCGCAAGACCTTCGTGACCCGTACCAAGGTGGTGGCCGGCATCCGCAAGTTCCTGAACGACAAGCGCTTCATGGAAGTGGAAACCCCCATGATGCAGGTCATCCCCGGTGGCGCCTCCGCTCGCCCCTTCATCACCCACCACAACGCGCTGGACATCGACATGTACCTGCGTATCGCGCCTGAGCTCTATCTGAAGCGTCTGGTGGTCGGTGGTTTCGAGCGTGTCTACGAGATCAACCGCAACTTCCGCAACGAAGGCATCTCCGTTCGCCATAACCCCGAGTTCACCATGCTCGAGTTCTATATGGCCTACGCCGACTACATCGATCTGATGGATCTCACCGAAGAGATGCTGCGCACCCTGGCGCAGGACATCCTGGGCGACACCAAGATCCGTTACGCCAAAGAAGGCGAAGAGGGCCTGACCATCGACTTCGGTCAGCCGTTCCAGCGCCTCTCCATGGTGGACTCCATCCTGAAGTACAACCCGAGCGTGACCCGTGACGATCTGGCGACCCTGGAGAAAGCCACCGCCGTCGCCAAGGGCCTGAAGATCGAGCTGATGAAGAGCTGGGAGCTGGGCCACGTGATCACCGCGATCTTCGAAGAGACCGTGGAGCACATGCTGCTGCAACCGACCTTCATCACCGAGTACCCGGCCGCCGTCTCTCCCCTGGCCCGCCGCAACGACCAGAACCCGGACGTCACCGACCGCTTCGAGTTCTTCATCGGCGGCCGCGAGCTGGCCAACGGCTTCTCCGAGCTGAACGATGCGGAAGATCAGGCCGAGCGCTTCCAGGCCCAGGTTGACCAGAAGGCCGCAGGGGACGACGAAGCCATGTTCTACGACGCCGACTTCGTGACCGCGCTGGAGCACGGTCTGCCGCCCACCGCCGGTCAGGGCATCGGTATCGACCGCCTGGTGATGCTGTTCACCAACAGCCACACCATCCGCGACGTCATCCTGTTCCCGGCCCTGCGTCCGCAGAAGTAAGTGTGATCCCCGCCGGGCTCCCTCCCGAGCGCGATCACAATGGAAACGCCCCGCACTGCGGGGCGTTTTTTTATCTCCGATGATCCAGGGCGGGCTGCCCCGGCTTTATATCGCCGGCGGCAACAACCACACCCCCTGCCACAGGGTCAGCGCCCGGCCCGCCATCAGCACCCGCTCCCCTTGCAGGATGAGCCTGAGCTCTCCGCCTCTGGCCGAGATCTGGCGCGCCTTGAGCCGCATCTTGCCGAGCCGCTCGGCCCAGAAGGGCACCAGGGCGCAGTGGTTGGAGCCGGTCACCGGATCCTCGTCCACCCCGACCCAGGGGGCGAAGTAGCGGGAGACAAAGTCGTCCTCCTTCCGGCTCGATGGCGCCGTCACCATGATCCCCCGCCCCGGCAGCGCCCGCAGGGCGTGAAAATCCGGTGTGAGCGCGCGGACCGCCTCCTCGCTGGCCAGCTCAAGCAGGAACTTGGCCCCCGCAGCGAAACTGTGGACAGGCTGGCAACCAAGAGCCGCCCAATAGGCGGGATCCAGCTCGAGGGGCGCCAGGGAGATGCGGGGAAAATCGAGCCAGATCCACTCCCCCTCCCGCCGGGCCAGTAGTTCGCCACTGCGGGTCGCGAAGCGGATGGGGAGCTCCCCGGGCACCTCCCCCGTCTGCCACAGCACGTGGGCCGCCGCCAGGGTGCCATGGCCGCACAAGTCCACCTCCACTTGCGGGGTGAACCAGCGCAACCCATAGTGCCCCTCTCCCAGCCGGGTCAGAAAAGCGCTCTCAGAGAGGTTGAACTCCGCCGCCATGGCCTGCAGCTCGGCGTCGGGCCGTGTCTCCCCCAGCACCACCACGGCGGGGTTGCCTCCGAAGGGGTGATGGCTGAAGGCGTTGACATGATAGAGACGGGACATGGTTGCTCCTTGGGGCATGAGTTATCCCCGGGAGAGGGGGCTCGGCAAGGCCATTTTTATATCACGGGCGCCCCGGGGCTGAGATGGATTTTGGCTTTATAAATTCATAAATCGCATAAAGAAGATATTTTTATTCTTTGTTGTTATTCATTACACCCCTTACCCTGACCAAAAATCAGACCATGGAAGACATGTGTGATGCCATTGACAGCCCCCACCCTGAGCCCGCTCTCTGACGAGCAGCAGCGCCAGCTCAACCAAGTTCTCTCCACCCTCAATACCCAGCAACTGGCCTGGGTCAGCGGTTATCTCTACGGCCTCTCCCAGGCGGGCGTCCAGCCCGTGGCGGCCGCAGGCGCAGAAACCGCGGCCCCCGGCGGCAGCCTGACCATCCTCTACGGCTCCCAGACCGGCAACGCCAAGGGCGTGGCCAGCGCCATCAAGGCGCAGGCCGAGGCCCGCGGCCTGCCGGTGACCCTGACCTCCATGGCGGACTACAAACCCAAGCAACTCAAGAAAGAGACCCACCTGCTGGTGGTAGTGAGCACTTACGGGGAGGGGGAGCCCCCCGAGAGCGCCGTCGATCTGTTCGAGCAGCTCAAGAAGGGCAAGGTCGGCAAGCTGGACGGCCTCAGGTTCGCCGTGCTGGGGCTGGGTGACAGCTCCTACGAGTTCTTCTGCCAGACCGGCAAGGATTTCGACGGCTTCCTGTCAAAAGCCGGTGGTGAGCGCATTTATGAGCTTGCGAGCCTGGATGTGGATTATCAGGATGCCGCCAAGGCCTGGGGCGAACAGGCCGTTGCGGCGGTCGCCGCCACCCTGTCCGCAGGCGCCGCGACCGCCAGCGTGGCGGGCGCGGTGCAGGCCGCCGTCGGCCACAGCCAGTACCACAAGGAGAACCCCTTCCCGGCACGGCTCTCGGTGAACCAGAAGATCACCGGCCGCGACTCCACCAAGGACATCCGCCATATCGAGATCAACCTGGAAGAGTCCGGCATCACCTATCAACCGGGAGATGCGCTCGGTATCTGGTTCGACAACGACGCGGATCTCGTGGGAGAAGTGCTGGCCCTGGCCGGTCTGACCGGTGACGAGGCCACCCCCCATGGCAACCTGAAGGACGCCCTGACCCGCCACTACGAGCTGACCCGGCTGCACGGGGGCTTTATCACGGGCCTCGCCGAGATCGCGGGCAACGCGGCACTGAAGGATCTGGCCGGTGACAAGGCCCAGATCAACGCCCTGGTGGCCAGCGCCCAGGTGGTGGACGTACTGAAACGCTTCCCGGCTTCCTTGAGTGCCGATCAACTGATCGCGCTGCTGCGCCCCCTCACTCCCCGCCTCTACTCCATCGCCTCCGCCCAGAGCGAGGTGGAAGAGGAGGTACACCTGACCGTCGGCGTGGTGCGCTACCCGCAGGAAGATGGCACTGTGCGCTCAGGCGGCGCCTCCTCCTATCTGGCGGACCGTCTGCCGGAAAATGCCGAGGTACGGGTCTTCGTGGAGCACAACGACAATTTCCGCCTGCCGCAAAACCCCGACACCCCCGTCATCATGGTGGGTCCGGGCACCGGCATCGCCCCCTTCCGCGCCTTTATGCAGGAGCGGGAAGCCCAGGGGGCAGAGGGCAAGAACTGGCTCTTCTTCGGCAACCCCCACTTCACCCAGGACTTCCTCTATCAGGTGGAGTGGCAGCGTTATGTGAAATCGGGCCTGCTGTCGAAAATTTCCCTGGCCTTCAGCCGGGATCAGGGCCACAAGATCTATGTACAGGACAGACTGCGCGAAGCCGGGCTCGAGCTCTACCAGTGGCTGGAAGCAGGCGCTCACTTCTATGTGTGCGGCGACGCCAACCACATGGCGAAGGATGTGCAGGAGGCCCTGCTGGATGTGATTGCCGAACACGGCCACAAGAGCCGTGAGGAGGCGGAAGAGTATCTGAGCGAATTGCGTCGTGCCAAACGTTATCAAAGGGATGTCTACTGATGAGCAAAAAAACGATTCCGGGACCGGTCGAAGGGCCGCTCTCCGACAACGAGCGCCTCAAGCGCGAGAGCAACTTCCTGCGCGGCACCATAGCCGAGGATCTGCAGGATCCCCTCACCGGTGGCTTCAACGGCGACAACTTCCAGCTGATCCGCTTCCACGGCATGTACCAGCAGGATGACCGCGACATCCGCCCGGAGCGCGCGGCCCAGAAGCTGGAGCCCCTGCACAACGTCATGCTGCGCGCCCGCCTGCCGGGCGGCATCATCACCCCGGCCCAGTGGCAGGTGATCGACAAGTTCGCCGAAGAGCACAGCCTCTACGGCAGCATCCGCCTGACCACCCGCCAGACCTTCCAGTTCCATGGCGTACTCAAGCGCGACATCAAGCTGATGCACCAGACCCTCAACAGCACCGGCATCGACAGCATAGCCACCGCGGGCGACGTGAACCGCAACGTGCTGTGCACCAGCAACCCGGTGGAGTCCGAGCTGCACCAGGAGGCCTACGAGTGGGCCAAGAAGATCTCCGAACACCTGCTGCCTAAGACCCGCGCCTATGTGGAGATCTGGCTGGACGGCGAGAAGCTGGGGGGTGACGAGGAGCCGATCCTGGGTTCCACCTACCTGCCGCGCAAGTTCAAGACGACGGTCGTGATCCCGCCCCACAACGACGTGGATATCCACGCCAACGATCTCAACTTCGTGGCCATTAGCGATCACGGCAAGCTGGTGGGCTTCAACGTGCTGGTGGGCGGGGGTCTCGCCATGACCCATGGCGACACCAGCACCTACCCGCGCAAGGCGAGCGACTTTGGCTTCATCCCGCTCTCTCACGTGCTGGAAGTGGCGGCCGCCGTGGTCAGCACCCAGCGCGATTGGGGCAACCGGGTCAACCGCAAGAACGCCAAGACCAAGTACACCCTGGAGCGCGTCGGCGTCGAGGCTTTCAAGGCCGAGGTGGAGAGCCGCGCCGGCATCCAGTTCGGGCCGGTTCGCCCCTATGAGTTCACCAGCCGTGGCGATCGCTTCGGCTGGGTGGAGGGGATCGACGGCAAGCACCACCTCACCCTCTTCATCGAGAACGGCCGCCTGCTGGACTTCCCGGGCAAGCCCCTCAAGACCGGCATGCTGGAGATCGCCAAGGTGCATCAGGGTGACTTCCGCCTGACCGCCAACCAGAACCTCATCATCGCGGGCGTGCCTGCCGGTGAGAAGGCCCGCATCGAAGCCCTGGCGCGCCAGTACGGCCTGCTGGATGACGGCGTGAGCGAGCAGCGCAAGCAGTCCATGGCCTGCGTGGCCCTGCCCACCTGTCCGCTGGCGATGGCCGAGGCCGAGCGCATGTTACCCGCCTTCGTCACCGACATCGAGGGCTTGCTGGCCAAGCACGGTCTGGCGGATGACGCCATCATCTTCCGGGTCACCGGCTGCCCCAATGGCTGCGGTCGCGCCATGCTGGCGGAAGTGGGGCTGGTGGGCAAGGCGCCGGGACGCTACAACCTGCACCTGGGGGGCAACCTCGAGGGGACCCGCATCCCGCGCCTGCATCTGGAGAACATCACGGAGCCGCAGATCCTGGCGGAGCTCGACACCCTGATCGGCCGCTGGGCCAAGGATCGCAACCCGGGCGAGTGCTTCGGCGATTTCGTCATTCGCGCCGGCATCATAGCCCCGGTCATCGACTCCGCGAGGGACTTCTATGCAGCCTGAGCAGACTGGTACAGCCCGGCTGGCGCGCACCGCCGACGGCCGGCTCGACCTTGACGCCCTGCTGGCCCTGAGCCGCGAGGAGCAGACCGAGGCGCTGGCCCCCCTCAACCGGGAGCTGGACGCCATGAGCGCCCCCGAGCGGGTGCGCTGGGCCCTGGCCAACCTGCCGGGGGAGCATGTGCTGTCGTCGAGCTTCGGCATCCAGGCGGCGCTCATGCTGCACCTGGTGAGCCGCGAGCGGGCCGACGTGCCTGTGGTGCTGACCGATACCGGTTATCTCTTTCCCGAGACCTACCGTTTCATCGACGAGCTGACCGAGCGTCTCGCCCTCAACCTCAAGATCTATCGGGCCGAACTCAGCCCGGCCTGGCAGGAGGCCCGCTTCGGTCTCCTGTGGGAGCAGGGGGTGGAGGGGATCACCCGCTACAACCAGCTCAACAAGGTGGAGCCCATGGACCGCGCCCTGAACGAGCTCGGTGCCCGCACCTGGTTCTCGGGCCTGCGCCGGGAGCAGTCCGGCAGCCGGGGCAAGCTGCCGGTGCTGGCCATCCAGCGCGGCCGCTTCAAGTTCCTGCCGGTGATCGACTGGAGCAACAAGGACGTCTTCTACTACTTCAAGGAGTTCGACCTGCCCTACCACCCGCTGTGGGAGCAGGGCTACCTGTCGGTCGGCGACGTGCACACCACCACCAAGTGGGAGCCCGGCATGAGCGAGGAGCAGACCCGCTTCTTCGGCCTCAAGCGCGAGTGCGGCCTGCACGAAGAGAACGGCGAGAACGACGGCTCCGGCATCTGAGCCCGACCTTCGTCCATAAAAAAACGCCCGGCCAGTGCCGGGCGTTGTCGTCTCTGGCCGGCGCACTCAGCACCGTTGCCAGGTCTCGAAGCGATAGGGATGGGGGTTCTTCTCGTCAGCGGGATGGGTCTCGCTCTCCACGAGCAGCCACTGCTCGTCGTCGAACGCCGGGAAACGGGTGTCCCCTGCCACCGCCAGATCGATGCGGGTCAGATAGAGCCTGTCGGCCTGGGGCAGCAGCTGGCCATAGAGGTGGCCACCACCTATCACCATCAGCTCCTCTGGCGACTCGGCCTCAGATAATGTGGCCAACACCTCGTCGATGGATGAAAAAACCTCTATGCCGGGCGCTTTGAATCCCGGATTACGGCTAATGACCAGGTTGCGACGCCCGGGCAGCGGGCGGCCGATGGACTCGAAGGTCTTGCGCCCCATCAGCACCGGCTTGCCCAGGGTCACCCGCTTGAAGTGGGCCAGATCGGCCGGCATATGCCAGGGCATCTGGTTGTCCAGACCGATCACGCGATCGTGGGCCATGGCGGCAATCATGGAAATTTTCATGGTGTCGGTCTCTTGCACCCTGACTCAGACAATGGGGCGATTACGGTACACGACCAGGGAGGGTATCGCCAGCCCGAAGCTCAATGCTCCTACTATAAAGATAGCCTTCAAGCCGTTCTCCACCGCGCTCTGGAGCAGTTCCATGGTCACCCCGGAGATGTTGAGCTCCACTATGGCGATCATGGTCTTGAACGCATAGCTGCCCGGGATCATGGGGATGATGGAGGCGACGCTGAACACCGGGCGTGGCGCCAGCAGACGGCGCGACCAGTAGACACAGACAAAGCCGACCGTGGTCGCCGCCGCCAGGGTGGCCCACTCGATGGGCATGCCGTAGTGGATGAGCAGGGTGCGCAGGCTGTGGGCCAACGCGCCCCCCATGGCGCAGTATTTCAGCATCCGTGGCGGCACGTTGAACAGCATGGCAAAGCCCACCGCCGGAATCGCCGACCAGAAGGCATCCTTGGCCAGCAGCCAGAGCAGATCCATCATGCCTTTCCTCCTTGAATGCGGCCGACCGACGTCGCCAGCGTGATATTCGGCGCCTGATGCAAACCCCTCATACCTTCCACCCCCAGATACCGGTGACCGACATGGCCAATATGATGCCGATGGCGGCACTGATGGTGAGCAGGGTCGCCGTGCCCCAGCGGGCCAGCCCCATGTTGAAGTAGCCCTTCACCATGTCGGAGACCGCGTTGATGAGCGGGAACCCCGGCACCAGCAGCAGCACGCTGGCCGCCATGGCGAGATAGGGTTGCTCGCCCCAGCCAAAGAAGGTGGCGCTGGAGGAGAGCAGTGTCGCAATGAAGCCGGTGGCGGCGAAGTTGATGAGCGGGCTGTGGTGATGGCGGGCGATCAGCTGGCGCACCCGCATCGCCACCGAGGCCGAGAAGCAGGTCACCAGGAAGATGGGCCAGTCACCGCCGAACAGCAGGCTGAAGGCGCCGCAGGAGAGGCCCACCATGGGCACCACCAGCCAGGGGTGGTAATGGAACGGCGTGATGGCCTCCAGCCGCTGGCGCACTTCCCGCGCGCCGATCAGCGCCTTTTCCGTCATGATGCAGATGCGCTGGATCTCGCACACCACCTGCATGTTGATGCCGTGCTCCCGCACCCGGCGCGTGGTGGTGACGCAACTGCCACGATAGAGGCTGGTGAGCACGATGGCGCTGGAGGAGATGGCCATCTCGACGCTCTCCAGCCCCAACGCCATGCCGAGCCGGACCGTGGTCTGCTCTATGATGCGGCTCTCGGCCCCAAACTGGGCCAGCATCTGGCCCGCCTTGACGATGATCCGGGTGATCTCCGTCTGCTGCTCCCGCGACAGCTCCCTTCCTGGTGTGATGCTGCTCATGATCCCTTTGAGTGTTAGCAAGATGGAATATGCCGAGATATTACCCCAAACGTGATATTTCTCCATCCCTATCTGCCGCACCACCGGCCTTGCGGGTATTAATTCAATGGGCGCTGCGGATTTGCAGCAAATAAAAAACAAATCGCCCAGGTTGCTTAACACCGGGCGATCTTCATTAAAGAGTGGAGGGGAATATATATCCGGCGGGTGACCAGGCGTTATTTTTCTTTGCGGTAGGTCGCAAGCTGGACAACATTATTTGGCAACGGGTTATCCTGCGTTTCGGCCGATGATTCGTTCTGCAGCTGAATGAGATGGTGGCGCATGGCATGGACGGATTCGTGCATCATATTGGCAATGCGGATGCAGCTGTCCATATTGTTCTTGGCGAGACGGCGCTGACAGTCGATGCGAAATTGCAGGCCTCGCAACCGCCGCTGCTGCTCCGGTCCCACCTGGGCGATCAGGGCATCTATCTGCTGGTGCAGCAGCGCATCGAGCCGTTTCGGGTCGGCCAGGGCCCAGTGCTTCAGGGTGTCGAAATCGGGCAGCTCCATGTCTCCTCCTGGCTGGACCTGTGGTGGTGGCACGGCACCGCCGGTGCATCACTCCTTCACTGTCCATAGGAAAGGTTATATAGGATGGCGATGAATTTGGGTCAGTCAGCTCCGAGCCACAGGAGTCCTTTTTTCCGGAGAAGGGGGCGTCTTGCCGGGGAGGAATTCATTTATTCCTTATGATTCATGAAATTGTTTTCAATCTGCCTGCGTCAGTTTTTTTATAAAATTTAAAGTCGTTTATAGCCACTCTTATGCTCTATTCATCGGTGCAACATAAATAGTTTTTCGTTCGAATCTCGGCCTGAATGACTCGACCTCCCGCCTCCACCCGGTGGTTTAACATATCTCACTGATTATGTTATTTTATTTTCCACTTATTAGGACAACCAAGAGCAGACCATGAGCAAGGCAAGAATCGGTATCGTCACCGTCAGCGATCGCGCCAGCGCGGGCATCTACGAAGATCTCTCCGGCAAGGCCATCATAGACACGCTGAACGCCTATCTGACCTCGGCGTGGGAGCCCGTCTACCAGGTGATCCCGGACGAGCGGGACCAGATCGAGGCAACCCTGGCTCGGCTGGTCGACGAAGAGCAGTGCTGCCTCGTCGTCACCACGGGTGGCACAGGGCCGGCCAGGCGGGATGTGACCCCGGAAGCGACCGAAGCGGTCTGCGATCGCATGATGCCGGGCTTTGGCGAACTGATGCGGGCAGAGTCCCTCAAGTTCGTGCCGACCGCCATCTTGTCGCGCCAGACCGCCGGCCTGCGCGGCAGCTCCCTCATCGTCAACCTGCCGGGCAAGCCCAAGTCCATCCGCGAGTGCCTGGACGCTGTCTTCCCCGCCATCCCCTACTGCATCGATCTGATGGAAGGGCCCTATCTCGAGTGCGACGAGGCGGTCATCAAGCCGTTCCGTCCCAAGAAATAAGCCACTCTCTCCATGACATGAACAAGGTGGACGAAAGAACCGACCACCTTGTTTTATGGTCTCGCGCCGCGCCCTGCCCGCTACTTCCTGCCATAGACCTCGACGCCGGCCTTGCTCCCTGACGAGTTGCCGTAGACCTCTATCTTCTTGATGCAGAGCCGGCTGCCGAGGGACTTCCACCCAGACTCCTGACCCTCTTTCAGGTTCCTGTCAAAGTGCAGGGTCTTGCTGCGGTCGTTGCCGTAGATCACCTTGACCCTGTCCAGGGTCAGATCCCGCCTCGCCTTCACCATGAGCGACTTGACGGGTCGACAGATGACCATGGGGATAGTGGCCGGATAATCCCCCACGCCCAGCAGCAGTGTCTTGCCAAGGCGAATATCATCATCGGCCAGGGCCGGCGTGGCCAGCATCAGCAGGGAGAACGAGAGCGCGACCAGGCCGGGCGCGTGAGCTTGACGAGGGTGTGAAATGGACATGATGCCTCCTGAAAATGGAGGCATCTTAATGAGCCGAACCTAAACCCAGGCTGTACTGGAGCTGAACCCAAACTGGACCAGGGCTGAACGGGCGCCTCCCCGTCAGGCCCAGCGCTTGAAGATGAGGGAGGTGTTGATGCCACCAAAGGCGAAGTTGTTGGACATCAGGTACTCCACATCCAGCATCCGGCCACCGCTGCGGACATGGTCCAGGGGGGCGCAGGCCGGATCCGGTTCGTTCAGGTTGAGGGTCGGGGCGAACCAGCCCTCGGCCATCATCTCCAGGGAGAGCCAGGCCTCGATGGCGCCGCAGGCCCCCAGGGTATGGCCGAAATAGCTCTTGAGGGAGGAGATGGGCGTCCGGTCGCCGAACAGGGCGGCGGTGGCATGACTCTCGGCGATATCGCCGCGCTCGGTGGCCGTGCCATGGGCGCTGATGTAACCGATGTCCTTGGGTTCGAGGCCGGCATCCGCCAGCGCCAGCGCCATGCAGAGCTGCATGGTCTCCTGTTGGGGCTGGGTCACATGGGCCGCGTCGCAGTTGGTGGCAAAGCCCACCAGCTCGGCGATGATGTGGGCACCACGCGCCCTGGCGTGCTCCAGCTCCTCCAGGATCAGGGTCCCCGCCCCCTCGCCGATCACCAGGCCATCCCGGTCCCGGTCAAACGGCCTGGGACTGAGGGACGGGGTGTCGTTCATCTGGCTGGTGGCGAACAGGGTATCGAACACCACGGCCTCGGACGGGCACAACTCTTCGGCCCCCCCGGCGACCATCACATCCTGATAGCCGTGCTTGATCGCCTCATAGGCGTAGCCTATGCCCTGGCTGCCCGAGGTGCAGGCACTGGAGGTGGGAATGACCCTCCCCCGCAGACCGAAGAAGAGCCCGGTATTGACCGCCGCCGTGTGCGGCATCATCTGCACATAGGTGGTGGCCGTGATGCTGGCGGTGGTCTTGTCATTGAGCATGGCGCCAAAGGCGCTGATGGGGGCCGTGCTGCCGATGGAGGATCCATAGGCAATCCCGGTGCGCCCGCTGGTCAGCACCGGATGGTCGAGCAGCCCCGCCTGCGCCAGGGCCAGCTCGGTGGCCACGGTCGCCAGCTCAGAGACCCGCCCCATGGCCCGGGTCTTCTTGCGCGGATAGCGGGCCGGCAGCACAAAGTCCGCGATGGGGGCCGCCAACCGGGTATTCAAACCCTCATAGACGGCCCACTCCGGCATGGCGCGCACGGCGTTGCGCTCCTCCCTGAGGCGGGGCCCCACGCTCTGCCAGTCATTGCCAAAGGCGGTCACGCCGGCCATGCCGGTGACGACGACACGCTTCATGCTGCTACTCTCCATCCGTTCCCCTTCACCGGGTCAACCCGTCTCATGTCCCCCCTCATACCAGGCCTCCGTTGATCGAGATGACCTGGCGGGTGACGTAACCTGCGATGTCCGACATCAGATAGGAGACCAGCCCCGCCACTTCGTCGGCCTGCCCCATCCGCTTGAGGGGGATCATCTTCAGCGCTTCCGCCTCCACCTCGGCATTCACCATGCCGGTGTCGATGAGGCCGGGGGCCACGCAGTTCACCGTGATCCTGCGCTTGGCCAGCTCCAGGGCCAGGGCCTTGCTGGCCCCTATGATGCCCGCCTTGGCCGCGCTGTAATTGACCTGGCCCCGGTTCCCCATGATGCCGGAGACCGAAGAGAGGGTGACGATACGACCGCCCCGACGCAGCCCTATCATGGGCATGATGCAGGGTTTGAGCAGGTTGTAGAAGCCGTCAAGGTTGGTGTGCACCACCCCGTCCCACTCCTCGTCGGTCAGGGCCGGGAAGGCGCCGTCACGTATGACGCCGGCGTTGCAGACCACCCCGTAGTAGGCGCCGTGAGCCTCGATATCGCCCTCCAGCCGGCTGCGGCACAGCTCCCTGTCCGAGATATCGAACTGGATGAGGCGCCCCTGCCCCCCCGCGGCCGTCAGCTCACTCAGGGTACCTTCGGCCCCTTCCCGATCGCTGTGATAGTGCACCACGACATGAAAGCCATCGGCGGCCAGCCTCAGGGCGATGGCGCGACCTATGCCCTTGCTGGCACCGGTCACCAGTACGGTGGAATTCATCCTCACTCCCTCTTCAAAAAAACAGACAATTCGACGGTTGCATGCAATCAACCCCGCCAGGAACGCATCTGTCCTGCTATCCAAGCAGGGTCGACAACGCTTCATCGCCCGGCAGATAGGTGCTGAGCCTGGCCTCGGCGCAGGGCAGATCCCCGCACAGGATCCGGCACTCGAAGCTCGCCATGCCGCCATCCTCCAGCAGGCATTCGGCCTCGATGACGAGCCGCTCACCGGCCGCGAAGCTCGGCACCCGGCACTGGTACTGTCGGCTGCCGAGCAACATGCCGATGCGCACCGGCTCCCCCCGCGCCCTGGCCCGCATCCCGGCCCAGGCGGCTATGGTCTGGGCCATCAGCTCAAGACCCACCCAGGCGGGCAGATTGCCCCGCTCGTCCAGCAACAGGCCGTGGCGCTCACCGATCCGGGTCTCGCAGCGCACTCTGGCTCCCTGGTAGTCCAGCAGCCGGTCCAGCAGCAGCATGGGAGCCTGGTGGGGCAGCAACTCGGCGATGGTGATCTCGTTCATGCTTCTTTCCCCTGATCAATCGGCACGGTACGCCCCAGCAGCAGGCTGGCGTTATTGCCGCCGAAGGCGAAGGAGTTGGACAGCACCCTGGCCACTGGCCTGCCACGACCGGAAGCCACGCCGGCCTGCACCAGCGCGATGGGCGCCAGGGCGGGATCCCGCTCGCCCCCCTGATGAGGCAGGGCCAGTCCCTGCTCCATCAGCAGGCAGCAGAGCGCCGCCTCGATGGCGCCCGCCGCTCCCAGGGTGTGGCCGGTCAGCATCTTGGTGGAGCTGCAGGGCGCCGTCCCTTTTCCGCCAAACAGACGGGCCAGGGCCTGGCTCTCCATCTCGTCGTTGAGCCGGGTCGCGGTGCCGTGCAGGTTGATGTAGTCAAGGTCGGCGGCGCCGAGCCCGGCCTGGCGCAGCGCCATGGCCATCGCGGCTTCGGCCCCGATCCCCTCCGGATGAGGGGCCGAGATGTGCCAGGCATCGGAGGATTCACCGGCACCGAGCAGGGCCAGTTCGGCGTGCTCCCGGGTCAGCAGGAAGAGGGCGGCCCCCTCCCCGATGTTGATGCCCCGCCGCTCGCGGCCAAAGGGGCGACAGCACTCTAGGCTCAGAGACTCCAGGCTGTCGAAGCCGTTGAGGGTCAGCCCGCACAGGCTGTCCGCCCCCCCGACGATGACCGCATCCGCCAGCCCGCTCATCAACAGCCGCTGAGCGCTGATGAAGGCGCGGGCGCTGGATGAACAGGCGGTGGAGAGGGTGTAGGCGGGGCCGGTGAGGCCCAGATGACGGGCCAGAAACTCGCTCGGCGAGCCCAGCTCCTGCTGGCGGTAGTCAAACCCCGCCGGCAGCGGTTGGCCCGAGTGCATGGCCGCGACGGCGACCTCGGCCTCGGCGATCCCCGAGGTGCTGGTGCCGAGCACGATGGCGATGCGATCCGCGCCCAGCCGGCACTTGAGCCCGTCGAGGGCGGGCTGGATCTGGGCAAGGGCCGCCAGCAGCAGGCGGTTGTTGCGCGATTCATAGGCACAGAGCGCCGCCGGGATGGCGGGCAGTTCGGCGTGCACCCGGCCGACCGGGGTGAGCCGGCCATCGCTCAGTACGGCCCGTTCACCGTCGAGGGGGGTGATGCCGGCCTGCTGCCAGCGGGCCAGGGCCGCAGACACGGCCGCCTTGCCCTCCCCCAATGCGCAGATCAGGCCATAACCCTGGATATAACAGGGGGCAACGGGAGCCGCGCCTTTCACGTTCAGATTCATGGGGCCAGCCTCTCCATCTGCAACTGGTAATCGAAGGCGTGCTGGATGAGCCGCACCGGCTCGCGCTCCCCGGCGATCAGGCGGTAGTGGATCTCGCTCACCAGCTTGCCATTGGGGTCGGTCAGACGCCGCACCATGCCGTCATCCTCGAGGCGCCAGCCTGCCGGCAACCTGGGCTGCCAGGCGGCGATGGGCCAGTAGCTCAGCATCACGTCGGCGAGCACCTGGGTCACCGGCGGCAGGGCGGTACCGCCGAGCAGCGCGGCGAGCCGCTCGGTGTGAATGGTCTCGCCGTCATAGCTGAGCCGGAACAGGCGGATCCCGCTCGGGGTCAAGCCTGCCAGGGCGAGCCGGTGGCCGTCGGCCTCCAGCACGGTCAGCAGCTGATGATCTCCCCCCTTGCTGTGGGCACTCAGCAGTTGCTGGCGATAGAGGGGCTGGGCGCGTACCGGTGCCGGCAGCAGCACACTGGTGCCCGGGGCCAGATAGGCGCGGTTCTCGGGCACGGGCTGGCTGGCGCAGGCGCCGAGCAAGAGGGCGAACAACAGGGGCAAGAGCTGCTTCATGATGAGTCCTGCAGCGCTGTGGTGAATGGTGGTCATCGCCGCTCCAGCACCAGTGGCGAGAGCAGAAACGCGATAAAGATGCCGCCGCTCAGCACCAGGCCGAAGCCCGCAATGGCCGAGGTATGGCTCAGGGCCAGCAGGCCGAACGACAGCTGGGTGGTCAGGTTGGCCAGCAGGATGGCGAACATGGTCGAGCGCTGGCGCAGGGGATCTTCGCCGCTGTAGGCGAAGAAGAGGCTGTAGTCGATGCCGATGCCGAAGATGAGGCTCATGGCCAGCACCCCGAACAGGGTGAGCGGCTGACCGCAGGCGGCCAGCAGGGCCAGGCCTGCCCCCAGCGAGAAGCCGCTGATCAGCAGGATCCGCAGGCTCTTGCGCCAGCCGAACCTCACCCACAGCAGCACGCCCACCAGGGCGATGGCCAGCAGCAGCAGTTCGGTCAGCTTGACGCGGTAGTGGGCAAACAGCTGGCTCCACTGGCCACGCTGATCCTGCCAGAAGACCCCCTCCTGCCCCTCGGCCAGGGCCGCCACTGCCGCCCCGTCCGTCACCCCGTAGACCGGCAGCCAGAGCGCGACCCGACCATCTGGCAAGCCGCGCCAGAGCAGCCGGCTCCCCTCGCTGACGGGACTCCCGAGCCAGTGCGCCGGAGTCAGGGGATGCCAGGGGCGAGGCTCGGCCCTGGCCGGCACCCCGGCCCGGTTGAGCCGCGCCACCACCTCGGGCAGCAGACGGGTGAGGGCGGCGTGATCCGCCCGCTGCTGCGCCAGGGAGGGCAGCCACTGGGCCAGCGAGACGAATCCCGCCAGCTGGCCAGCGGCCCTGGCCTCGGTCAGCTTCTGGCTCATGGCCTCGAGGCGCTGCAGGGCGGTCTCCCCATCTTTCGCCGTCACCAGGAAGCCGGTCATGCCCCCCTGCTGGCCGGTGAGCTGCTGGATCTGCCGCTCCTGGACCTGCAGCTCGGTGGGCAGGGGTTGCAGTCGGGCGATGTCGTCGTCGACCTCCAGCCGGCTCAATCCCGCCCCGATCAGGATCAGGCAGAGCAGCGGCACGCCCCGGCGCAAGGCGGGCCACTCGCGCCACCAGCTGAGCCAGAGCGCCATCGGCCCCAGCACGCGCGCCTCCCGCCGGGGCAGGTCACCGAGCCAGAGCGGGAACAGGCAGAGCACGGTAATGAACGAGGCCGTCAGCCCCACCAGGGCGCAGAGCGCCATCTGCTGCAAGCCGGGGAAGGGGGCGAGCCAGAGCAGGCCATAACCGACCAGGGTCGCAAACAGTGCCATCGAGAGGCTGGGCAGCAGGCGGGCGCGGGTCTGGTGCGGGCTCTCCTGCTGGCCGTGCAGGCGCCGCTCGGTCAGGAAGTGGATGCCGTAATCTATGATGCCCACCAGGCTAGAGCTGATCACCAGGGTGAAGATGTGCACCTCGCCAAACCACAGCACCACGGCCAGTACCCCCCAGGCGAGGCCGATGGCGATGGGCAGCAGGGAGATCCAGAGCGCCCGGTACGAGCGAAACGCCAGCCACATCAGCAGCAGAACCCCGACCGTGGAGCCCAGCCCTATGGTGGAGATGTCTTGCTGGGCCAGGTCGCTGGCGTGCTGACTGTAGAAGAGGGTACCTCGGCGCAGCAGCTCCAAGCCGGGATATTGGCTCTTGAGGCCCTGCTCCGCCGCGTCGAGGCGGCTTAGCAGCTCGGTATTGCGAGCGAGGTCGAAGGCCGACAGATCCAGCTCGGCCCGCAGCAGGAACCACTGCCTGCCGGCCCCATCCTCGCTCAGCAGCCAGCCATGGTCGAGACGCAGGGGGCTGGCAACCTGGCCCTGCACCCCGGCCCGGACCAGCAGCAGGGGGTCGGCCTGCCACTCGGCGCGGGAGACGCCGCCGAAGGGGCTGTAGATCTGGCCGAGCACCCACTGGCTCCAGGCCTCCGGCCCCGCCGCCAGCCGGGCCCGGCTGCCCTCGTCGAGGCGCTGCCAGGCATGGTCATAGAGAAACCCTTGCCAGACCGAGGCCAGTTCAGGCTGGGCACCGCGCACCGCACTGAGCTCGGGCAAGGCGTTCAGGGTCTTGGCCCACGCCTGCGCCGCGACGCGGCCATCCTGCCCCGCCGGCAGGCTCAGCATCCAGACCAGCTGCCTGTCGAGCTGGCGCAGCAGGCCCTCACGCAGGGCCGGATCCAGGGTGGCGCGCTCCTCGTGGGGCAACAGGTCCATCAGGCTGGTGTTGATCCGGCCCTGGGAGAGCTGCCAGCCGAGCAGCGCCAGGGCCAGCAGGCTGAGCAGCAGCCAGCAGCAGGAGAAGCGGCGCCAGGTCGGCTCGCTCCAGCCCCGGACAGAGGATGTGCGTTCGGCAGCAGATGCGGCGGGCTGTTCAGGGAGCAAAATGGGTCTGCTCCTCGGCAGATAGGGGCAGCGTCACCCTCTGCCAGTGAGAGAAGCGGATGCGGGTCTCGTCTCCCTGGCGATCGGCGATCACCAGCCGCTCCAGCTGCTTGCCGCCGCTCAGGGTCAGGCTGGCAAACACCTTGTCGAGCGGCGCCACCTGCGGCGTCAGCACCAGGCTCCAGCCCTGCTCGCCGGACTGGAAAGCGAGGGCGAAGTAGCGGGTCAGCGTCTGCTCGTCCGAACCGAACAGGGCCAGCATCATGCTGCTGAACTGGAGCAGCTGGGGATTGTCGATCACCTGGACAGGGCCCTGCCCCACCTGCTGGCTCATGCGCTTGGCGGTCAGGCTCAGGGCCAGCTCGAAGGGCTGCAGCTGATGCCACCAGAGCCCCTGACCCCGCACCAGCAGCAGCTCGCCACTGGATGTCAGGGGCCGGGCCAGCCCTTCCACCTGCTTCTCCTGCTCGAAGCGGGCTCGCTGGGCGGGCTCGGCACTCAGCAGCTCGCGGACCTCCGCCTGGGTCATGGGCAAGGCCCATGCGACCATCGGCATCATCAGCCACAGGCAGGCACAGATCCAGCCTCCTATTCCTCTGAGCCAGCGCCTCATTCGATCACTCCCAGCTTGTCGAGCAGTACCCTTGGAGAGGCGAGACACATCTCGCCGCTCTCCTTGTTCACCGCCACCTGGATGCTGTAGCCCTTGCTGGTGCGAGTGCCCGTCTTCGCATCGAACAGTTGGTACTCGATCTTGAGGCGATTCTGGTATTCGCACAGCCGCGCCTCGACCCGCACCTTCTGACCGAAGCGCAGGGGGGCCATGTACTTGAGGCGCAAGTCTATGATGGGCCAGTGGTAGCCGGAGGCCTCCATCTGGGGATAGTTGTAATCGATAGTCTCCAGCAGGGCGCAGCGGGCCAGCTCGATGTAGCGCACGTAATGGCCGTGCCAGGCCACCGCCATCATGTCCACGTCGTGGAACGGGATCTCCACCTCTATGCTGTGGCTGATCATCCAGGGTTCAGTTGACATGTTTCAGCTCTCCATAAAGCGGATAATGACGCCCCTGCAGGCGGGCGATCAGGGCCCTGAGCTCCTGCTCCAGCGGCCTGTCCTCCACCAGCGCCGGGTGATCTTCTCGCACCGCCTGCACCATCTCCCGCAGGGGTTGGCTCAGTGCCTCCAGCCCAGAGTGCTGCAGGCCCAGGCGCAGCTCGACCCCCTGCACCGCCGCCAGCAGGCAGGCGGCCCCCACCTGCTCGGTCAGGGTCAGCACCCGCAGCGCATCCCGCGCCGCTATGGTGCCCATGCTCACCTTGTCCTGGTTGTGGCACTCGGTGGAGCGGGAGAAGACGCTGGCGGGCATGGTCAGCTTGAGCGCCTCCGCTGTCCAGGCGGAGACCCCTATCTGCACCGCCTTGAAGCCGTGGTTGATCATGCGCCGCTCGCCGCTGGCGCCGGACAGATTGCTCGGCAGGCCGCCGTTGAACTTGACGTCCACCAGCTGGGCCAGCTGGCGGTCGAGCAGATCGGCGAGGTTCGCCACCGCCGTCTTCATGCTGTCCATGGCCATGGCGATGTGGCCGCCGTAGAAGTGACCGCCGTGCATCACGTGCTCGAAGTCGCCGTCGATGAGCGGGTTGTCGTTGGCGCTGTTGAGCTCGTTCTCGATGAGCTGGCGCCACCAGGGCAGGCTGTCGGCCACCACGCCGATGACGTGGGGCGCGCAGCGCAGGGAGTATCTGTCCTGCAGCCGGTCGCTGTGGCGCGGCAGCTCGCCGCTTCGCAGATCGGCCCGCAGCCAGGCGGCGATATTCTGCATGCCGGGGTGCGGCTTGGCCGCGAACAACCGCTCGTCGAAGTGGAAGGCGTTGCCCTCCATGGCGACGCTGACCAGGGCGGTGATCCGGGTCGCCAGCCGCATCAGGTACTCGGTGCGGGCATAGGCGAGGCAGGCGAGCGCCGTCATCACCGAGGTGCCGTTCATCAGGGCCAGCCCCTCTTTCGGACGCAGCCGCAGCGGCATCACCCCCAGTTCGCCATAGACATCCGAGGAGCTGGCGAGCCGGCCGTCCCGATAGAGCTCACGCTCCCCCACCAGCACGGCGGCCACGTAGGAGAGCGGGGTGAGATCGCCGCTGGCCCCCACCGACCCCTCCTGCGGGATGCGCGGGATCAGATCCTGCTCCAGCAGCCAGCAGAGCCGCTCCAGCAGTGCCGGGCTGACGCCGGAGACCCCCTGGGCCAATGAGCAGAGGCGGGTCGCCAGCACGGCGCGTCCGGCCGCGACGCCGAGATCCTCCCCCAGGCCGCAGCCGTGGAAGCGGGTCAGGTGCAGGGGCAGCTCGGTCACCAGGGTGGGGGGCACGGCCCGGGTCACGGAGTCGCCGTAGCCCGTGGTCACCCCATAGATGACTCCCTCCTCCGCCAGCAGGCGATCGAGGAAGTCGGCGCCACGCTGGACGCGGGCCATAAAGGCGGGATCGGCGTTCAACGCCGGGCGGGCGCGGCGCTCAGCCAGGGCCACCACCTGCTCTATGGTGAGCCGTCCAGCCCCGAAGGTGACCTGGGGAGAGGGAGTATCACTGTTCATCATGGGTCAGCTGCCAAAAATCGAAGAAATTGAACCAGTCCAGCGGCGCGTGCAGGCAGTGGTGCTGCAAGCGGTCTGCATAGGCCTGTACCCAGTGGCGCAGGGCCGCCTCCCGTTCGGCGCGGGGCAACAGCAGCCGCTCGGCGAAGGGCTCGAAATGGACCCTAAAACGCCCCTGCTCCTTGAGGCCGAACATCAGATAGACGGGGCAGGCCAGGACGCTGGCCAGGGCGAAGGGCCCCAGCGGGAAGGGGGCGGGCGCGCCGAGGAAGTCGGCCCAGACCACCCGCTTCTCCCGGGTCACCGAGGTACGGTCCCCGACGATCACCACCCACTCCCCCGCCTCTATCTTCTCCTTGAGCAGGATGGCGGTGTCGGCCCCCATCTCCTGCACCTGGATGAGATTGATGCCGGCATCCGGATTGACCTGCCTGAGCAGGGCGTTGAAGCGGGCCGCGTGGCGGGTGAACACCAGGGCATTGATGCGCACCTGGCCGTCCCGGGTGCCGAGCGCCCGGCACAGCTCCAGATCCCCGAGATGGGAACCGAGCAGCAGCAAGCCGCGCCCGCTGGCCAAGGCCGCCTCGTGGTGCTCTCGCCCCACCAGCTCGACCCGCTCCCGGGGGATGTCGCCGCGCCAGCCCGCCAGCTTGTCCAGCGCCGCCTCGCCAAAGCGCAGGAAGTGCCGGAAGCTCGTTCTCGGCCCGGGGGGCAGGGCCACCTGCTGGCTGGCCGCGAAGGCTTCCAGCCTCTTCAGATACTGCTCGGACGCCGCCCGCTGGCGGCGACCGGTCAGCCAGAAATAGCCGATGACGGGGTAGAGCAGCGCCTTGAAGCCCGTCCGGCCCAGCAGCCGATAGCTGGCCAGCATGATCTGCAGGCCCAGCAGCGAGCCCCGCTCCGGGGTACGTGACCAATGTCGTTTACCCCAGGCCAACCAGCCTTCTGACCTTGCGCAGAGCCCCCCCATTTTCGGCGTGCGCGACCAGTGCCGCCTGCCCTGCTGCCAGAGCCGGACCGGCACGGCAGGCAGCTTGCGGACCCCATCCCAGAGCAGGCGGCACACCAATCGGGTGTGCATCCAGGAGATGTCCACGTTGTCCCGCCAGAGCCGAAAGTGCGAGCTGCCGTCTTCAGGATAGATGACCCGGGTCGGCACGAAGCGCATGGGCACCCCGCGCCAATGGAGGCGCACCATCACCTCGGTATCGAAATCCATGCGCCGGCCGAGGCGCACCTCGTCCAGCAGGGCGCAGCTGGTTGCCAGGGGGTAGACCCGAAAGCCGCACATGCTGTCCTGTATGGTGAAGGAGAGGGTCTCTATCCAGACCCAAACATGGGTGATGTAGCGGCCATAGAGACGTCCCCTGGGCACGGAGTCATCGTAGAGGGGTTTCCCCGAGACCAGGGCATCCGGCTGGCGTTCGGCCTCCGCCAGCAGGCGCGGCACGTCCGCGAGGCAGTGCTGGCCATCCGCGTCTATCTGCACCCCGTGGCTGAAGCCCAGGGCCCGTGCGGCCATGAGCCCGGTTGCCACGGCGGCCCCCTTGCCGAGGTTGCGATCGTGGCGCAACAGGGTCAGCCACGCCCCATGTTCCTCGGCCAGGGCATCCAGGGCGGCGGCAGCACCGGGCTCGCTGCCATCGTCGATCAGCAGGCAGGGCAATCCCAGGGGGTGCAGCTCGGCCAGCACCCCGGCCAGGGGGGCAGAGTGGTTGTAACAGGGGATGATGAGGCAGGGCTTCAGGGACATAGCCGCACCCGACCGCTGCTGGCATGCTCGTCCCCGAGCCGGTAACTGAACAGCAGCTGGCCCTTGTCGGCCTGCCAGCAGAGGTGCAACTCGCACTCCTGACCCGGGCGCAACGGCCTCTGGAATTTCAGCTGGTTCATGCCGGCGAAGCTCCCCACCAGGCCTGGCAACTGGCGGCCATAGTGCATGGCCCAGTGCACCTGCACCACACCGGGCAACAGGGGCGCGCCCGGGAAGTGGCCGCGAAACCAGGGCAGCTCGGGGTCGAGACGCAGGCGCAGCACCAGATCGCGCCCCTGCCAATGCTGCTCGAGCAGGGTGGGCAGCCCACTTATCTGCATGGCGCCTGCCCGCTGGCTGAGTGTTCCATCTGGCCCAAGGCGGGCTCTTTGGCATTGATGTCCATGGGTGCCTTATCGAATAATGCTCTCAACTGCCCCCAGGGGCGCTTCCCCTGGCTGTTGAGGGGCAGCTCGGGCAGCAGGCGCAGCCGGCGCGGCAGGGCGACCGGCTCAAGCCAGGGCCTAAGTTGCTCCCGCAGGGCGATGAGGAAACGACCTGGCCCCAGCGCCTGCCACTGGATCAGTCCCGCCTCGGTCAATACCAGCACGGCACCGAGCTGCTGCCTAGTCGCCACGTTCATAGGCAACACGGCCGCCTCCCGCACCCAGGGCAGTGCCCGCAGCCGCTCCTCCACCTCCTCGAGGGAGATGCGTTTCTCTTCGAGCTTGATCACCCTGTCCCCCCGCCCGATCAGATGAAAACCGGACTCGCACAGACGAATGCGATCGGCACAGAGCAGGGGGGCGCCATCCGGCAGGTAGGGGGATCTCAGCAGCAGCTGGTCGTCTTCTCCCAGCGCGATCGCTATGCCCGGCATGGGTTGCCAGGGGGTGTCGGCCTCCTGACTCTGGCGCCAGGCGATGCCGCCGGTCTCGCTGCTGCCAAACACCTCCACCGGCAGTTGGCCGAGGAGTTGCTCGCACCGGGACGCATCTGCCGGCGCCAGGGGGCCGCCGGAGGAGACGACGAGACGACAGCCCGTCGCCTTGAGTCCGGGGTCGAGCCGGCTGAGAAGCGCCGGAGAGGCGATCAATGCCCACAGGCCAGGCTGTGCGCTCAGTTGCTCGGGGTAGAGCGTCAGGGTACGGGCGAAGGGCACGCGCAGGATGAGCGGCAGCAGGATGCGAAACAGCAGGCCATAGATGTGTTGATGACTGACGCTCGCCAGCAGGCGGGCCCCCGCCAGCGGC
The DNA here is from genome assembly GCF_040908055.1 of Aeromonas sp. R7-4. NCBI lineage: Bacteria > Pseudomonadati > Pseudomonadota > Gammaproteobacteria > Aeromonadales > Aeromonadaceae > Aeromonas > Aeromonas sp. R7-4. The sequence continues at coordinate 69,663 of NZ_JBFODA010000067.1, read as the reverse complement.
TCGCCCCAGAGTCCGATCAACACCCTCAGCTCGGCATCCAGCTGGTGCCAGGTCTTGGGGATCGCCTTGGGCTGCCCCGTCGAGCCCGAGGTGAACAGGGTCAGTCGCAGGGAGACGGGGGCAGGCCAGCGTGCGGTCGACGGCGCCTCGGCCGCGGTGGACAGGGGCAGATGCAACCAGGGGACGGCACTCCCCTCCCCCAGGGTCTGGCTATCGGTCAGCACCCCATCGAACCCGGCACTGAGCTCGGCCAGGGCGGCCGGCCGCTGATGACCGGGCAGGATGGCCTCCCGTCCCGTCAGGGCGCAGGCGAGCAGGGCCTCTGCAAACAGCAGACTGTCCTCGAAGCAGAGCGCCCAGCGCCGGGCGGGCAGGCTCGCCAACCGGGTGGCCAGCCGTTCGGCCCCCAGACGGAGGGCACCGAAAACGGCATCCCCTTGCGGACCAAACGCCACTACCTCGTCGTCGGCTCGCGCCCAGATGGCGGCGAGCAGGTTCGCTGGCGCCATCATGCTGCGAAACACCGTTTGACTCGGCGACGCACCAGGTACTCCCCCGCCATCAGCAACCCCATCAGCAGATAGCTGACGAGGCCGTTATAGAGGCTCCAGAGGGCGAGATCCCCGTACCAGACGGTGGCGACAGCCAGGCCACCGTTGAGCACGAAGAAGCCGCACCAGACCTGGGTCACGGTACGGGTATAGCGCACCCCGGCCGGCGGCAAATCGGGTTCTTGCAGGCGCGCGAGGCGCTCCACCAGGCTCATGGGCTGGGTCAGGCTCCAGCCAAACAGACAGAGCAGTGCCAATGAGACGGCGATGGGGTAGTAGAGCAGCCAGTGCTGGGCCGAGAAGAGGGCGCTCAGGCTCGTCAGCAGCAGGCCGACGCAGGCCAGCAGGCGACCGAGCAGCAACCACTCGCGCCGCGGGGCTGACCCGGGCAGGAGGCGCAGGGCGAAGGTGACCATCAGGATCACGAGCAAGGCGGAGCCACCCCAATGGGTCAGCCCCCAATACACCGCCAGGGGATAGACCAGCAGCAGACCGCCCGCCAGCAGGGAGAGCAGGCGCATCATGGCAGCAGATCAGCCATGGTTCATCAGACGATCGACCGCCTCGACCACATCGGCCACGCTGCGCACCGACTTGAACTCTTCGGGCTTGATCTTCTTGCCGGTGAGTTTTTGCAGGTGCACCACCAGATCGATGGCATCTATGCTGTCGAGCTCCAGATCCTGGTAAAGCTGGGCATCCAGGGTCACGGCGTCTTCATCCACCTCGAACAGCTCGACCAGGGTCGCCTTCACCTTGGTAAAAATGTCGTCTCTATTCATCACGATATCTCCTCGATGGCGGGATCAGGCCTGGGACTGAACCAGGGCAGCCAGGGCCTCGACACTGGCGAAATGGCGACGGGTGTCCGCATCGTCGGCGGAGAGCACTATGCCGTAACGCCCCTTGATGGCCAGTCCCAGCTCCAGCGCATCGATGGAATCCAGACCCAGTCCGTCGCCAAACAAGGGAGCCTGGTCGTCGATGTCATCCGGGGTCAGCCCCTCCAGATTGAGGCTGTCGATGATGAGTTGCTTTATCTCTCGTTGCAGGTTTTGCATTGCGCTTCCATAGGCTGTCATGGGGTCCCGGGTTGCAGGACCTGGGTAAGAAATCGGGTTAGCTGGCGGGCGGCCAGGCCACTGCTCTGTTCGCCGTAGCCCCACCCGGTGGCCGCGATCTGTGGCAAAAACTCCAGGGTAAAGATCGGCTTGCGCTGCGGGACATGGAACCACTTGTCCTGCTTGGTGAGAAAGCGCTCGCTGCAGTGAATGCGCACGGGCTGCAGTGTCACTTGGCCGCGCAAGGCAAGCTGGGCGGCACCCCGCTGCAACCGGATGGGTTCGCCCGGCGTAGTGCGGGTACCTTCCGGAAAGATCAGCAGCAAGCCACCGCGGCGTACCCGTTCGATGCACAGTGGCAACAGTTGTTCCGCTTCCCCGTTGGGAATGTAGTCGGCGGCACGCACCACGCCACCGAGGAAAACATTATGCCACAAAGCCCGCTTGACGATGCAGTCGCACACCGGCAGCTCGGCCGCCAGGATCACGTAGTCGAGCAGGCTGGGATGGTTGGCGACGATGAGGGCCCCCTGCAGGGCAGAGGGCATGCCGCTGACCCTGTAGTCCAGCACCCCCAACCTCTTGAGCATGCCCATAAACAGCCGGAAGCTCTGCTTGATGCTGGCCTGCGCCAGGATGCGACGCCGCTCCCCGCGCAGGCAGATGGCCAGCAACGGAAACCAGCACAGACTGAGCAGGAGCCCACCCAGACCGAACAGGGTAAAGCCGAGGGCGGTCCCCATCAGCCGCCAGAGCCGATTCAGCTGCGTCGCCATGACCACTCCCGGCGCCCATCGCTCAGCAGGCATGCGGGTTGTTGCAAAAGATGTGCGCGCCAGAATGCCAGGGGCTGGGCCAGCTCGGGGTTCCGCCCGGCTTCCCGTTGCCCCTCGCAGCGCCAGCGTTCGACTGCGTGTTCATCTTCGCCACGCCCCAGCACCAGCGCCACCGCATAAGGCGCCGTGGCAGGGAGCCAGGCTTGATGAAACGCCGGGATCTCCCCCTCGAACGCCACCAGCAGCACCCGTTCACCGCCGGCATGCAGGTTGGCGATCGCCTCGGTCAATCCGGCCATCAGGCCCCCTTCTCCTGCGGCAATGGAACTCATGGGCAGGGCCGCCTTGCCCTGGATGGAACAGAGCCCGGCCGCGGTGTTGTGCACCGACATGGAGAAATCCGTGGGGGAAAGCGGCTTGCCGGCCGCCAGGCCCTGTAGCAGCGCCATGGAACGCGCCAGCTCCCCATGACGACTGACGAAGATGGCGCTGTCGATGGGGTGGCGACCCAGCATATCCAGACCGAGTTGTACCGCGAGGCGGGCGCCCGCACTGAGGCGGCGCGCCATCATCATGGGGATCAGGGGGGTAAGGGGCAGCGCGGGAGTGACCTGGGGCCACTGTACCTCTCTGGCCCACTGTTGCCATTGACCGGCCTGCTCCAGTCCAGGAGAGAGCGCCTGCGCATCAAGGAGTGAAAATGAGAGCATGATAGCGGCGTTCTGTCCTTTTTTGGCGCGGGAATTCATTAGATATAATAAATGAGTTGTTCAATGTCGGCATAAAAATATGCCGCAAACAATAACCAACTTGTTATCAGTATTAACTTTTTGGCATGGTAACATTATTTTTTAAAAAAGTAGATCCCCTCACATATCACTTATTGCATCAGACCATATTTTATTGAAAATATCATGACAATGATGTCTCATTGCCTGGCTTATTGCATTTAGCACCGGAGAATAATAATGAATTGGATCACAAAATCGGGGTTGGTACTCGGCGCATTCCTGCTCGTCGCCTGCTCCACCAGCAAGCCGATACAGAATCTTCCTGCCAACCAGGTGAATTTCAATTTGAGCGAAGAACAGGTTGGTAATGCCATCATCAACGGTGGCATCAGCAAGGGCTGGGTGATGAAAAAAGAACAGCCAGGTGTTATTCGCGGTCAATTGAACGTGCGCCAGCATCAGGCGGTGATCAATATTCCTTATACTGCTCGTGATTACTCTATCAATTATGTCAGCAGCATCAATCTGGATGACGATGGCAAAGGTGCCATCCACCGCAGTTATAATCGCTGGATCCTGGGGCTGAATCAGGCCATCCAGATCGAACTGTCCCGCGCCGGCACCCAATAACCAGAGACAGGACCGCCATTGAAACACTACCAGTGTGAGCAATACAACGCCCTCGATGCCATCAGCCAGGCTCAGCGCATCGCCTTCGCCCCCATGCTGTTTCAGGCGAGCTGGTGCCTGCGGGAAACCGGGGTGCTCGCCTATCTGGAGAGCCGAGGCAAGACGGGGGCCACCACGGCCGACATCGCCAGCCACTGCGGGCTCAGCGAATATGCGGTGGCGGTGCTGCTGGACATGGGGCTGGGTGGCGGTGTCTGTCATCTGGCCGGAGAGCACTATGTGCTCGGCAAGGTGGGCAAGTACCTGCTAAACGACCCCATGACCCGGGTCAACATGGACTTCACCCAGCACGTCTGTTACCAGCCGCTGGCCCAGCTGCTGGATGCCATTCGCGAGGGCAGGCCGGAGGGGCTCAAGGTGTTCAGCCCCGATTGGGAGACCATCTACCCCCATCTGGATGAGTTGCCTGAACCTGCCCGCGCCAGCTGGTTCTCCTTCGATCACTTCTACTCCGACTGGGCATTCCAGCAGGCGCAGGATCATGTGCTGAACTACGCGCCACGCTGCCTCTATGACGTCGGGGGCAACACGGGCAAGTGGGCTCTCTCCTGTGCGGCCAGGGATCCTGAGCTCAGTGTCACCATTCTGGATCTGCCGGAGCAGCTCGCCCTGGCCCGGCCCAGGATAGAGGCTGCGGGTCTGGCAGACCGGGTCCGTGGTCACGGGGTCAACATGCTGGAGGCCGAAGGCCACCTGCCCGGGGAGGCCGACATCTGGTGGATGAGCCAGTTCCTCGACTGTTTCAGCCACGAGCAAATCGTCACCATCCTCAAGCGCATTCGTCAGCACATGAAACCGGGAGCCAGGGTCTGCATTCTGGAGCTCTTCTGGGACAGGCAGAGTTTCGAGGCCGCCAGTTTCTGTCTCAACGCCACCTCCCTCTACTTCACCGCCATCGCCAACGGCAACAGCCGCTTCTATCACTCCAAGCAGATGTACCAGTGCCTGCGTGAGGCCGGCTTCCACGTGGAGGCCGAGCACGAGATCCCGGGCCCGGGTCATACCCTGCTGGTTGCCCAACCTCTGCCTGCGCGGCCATAATGGCCCATCGATAATGGATGGCATACATCAGGAAAGGAGCGACCCATGATGCGCAATGGCCGGATATGGCTGGTGCTCGGGCTGGCCCTGGGGGCGGTGACGACCGGCTGCACCCACATCAAGGAGGCGGGCAGAACCGTGGGCCATACCACCAGAGACGTGACCCGCGAGATTGGCCACACCACCCGGGATGTGGCCCGAGAGATAGGCCATGGTACCCGGGATACCGTCAAGAAAGTGGGTGACGAGATAAGCAAATGACAACAGGGGCCCAGGCCCCTGTTGCGTTATCTGTGATTCGGAATCACCACATGGCCATCAGCCGGAACTCCATGGTCTCTTCCTGTCCGTCCGGCAGCGTGGCGAAGAAGTCGAGCCCGGTCTGCTCCTCCACCGCATCCACCGTCACCCTGCAGTCCGCCAGCCGGCTGGCCGACACCTTCTGCTGGGACAGGCCCGGCCCATCGCTGTGATGGGCATGCCTGCCCCGGCAACAGAGGACTGCTTCTTACGTCGGGAGAGGTGTGGGGGTGGCATCGTCGACGCCGGGAAATAGTGCGTGCTTGTTTGTTCAAGATCAAAGGGGTCAATCAGAACGACTCTAGAATCAGCCCGTTATTTATTTGGAACGGCATGAAAGGCGATTCACCACCACGGGCAGGCGTTATTAATTCATCGACATACTTCCCATGAATTAATACGCCACCTTGCCAGATGAAATATTTGAGCCCATTCATTTCACGCCAAAAATGCAACATAACAACCAGCCTTCCATAACAAATAACCGGGTCTGATCCTTGGTACCCCGTATTCAGACAATGCCATTGATGATGCCTTCTTGTGTGAAGGCAAGAAATGGCCGTGCTTTTCAATCAAGATAAGGATGCATGATGAGAAAGTCCCTGTTGGCCACCGCCCTGCTGCTCTGCCCCGCCGCCTTCGCCGCCACGACGCACTGGGGATACAGCGGTGAAGCCGGTCCGGCGAAATGGGCCAGCCTGACCCCGGAATATGGCCAGTGTGCGGGCAGCAACCAGTCGCCGGTCAACCTCGCAGGCCTGGTGGAGGCCGAACTGGCGCCCCTGCAGTTCCACTACCGGACGGGTGGCAAGACGCTGGTCAACAACGGCCACACGGTGCAGGTCAACTATGCCCCCGGGAGCGCCCTGGAACTCGACGGCATGCGCTTCGAGCTCAAGCAGTTCCACTTCCACGCCCCCAGCGAAAACCTCATCGAGGGCAGGTCCTACCCCCTGGAGGGTCACCTGGTCCACGCCAACGCCAAGGGGGAGCTGGCGGTGGTCGCCGTGATGTTCGAACCGGGCTGGGCCAATGCCGCCCTGAGCCAGGCCTGGCAGGCGCTGCCAGCCAAGGCGGGGGAGAGTCACGAGCTCAAGGAAGGGGTCTCGGCAGAGGCACTGCTGCCCGCCCAGCACGACTACTACCGCTTCAGCGGGTCGCTGACCACCCCGCCCTGCTCGGAAGGGGTGCGCTGGCTGGTGATGAAGGAGCCGGTGCAGGTGAGTCAGGCGCAGATCGACGCCTTCAAGGCGGTGATGCACCATCCCAACAACAGACCCGTCCAGCCCCTCAACGGGCGACTGGTGCTGCAATAAGGTTGTATGTCACCGATTTGCGCAATAAAAAGAGGGCCTATCGGCCCTCTTTTGCATCTTCCGCAAAGGTGTTTACAAGCTGGCAGCGATGCGTGCCCCCAGCGCGGCGTTGTTCAACACCAGCTGGATGTTGGAGGCCAGGGAGTTGCCACCGGTCAGCTCGCACACCCGGGCCAGCAGGAAGGGGGTGGAGGCCTTGCCCTTGACCCCCTGCTCGTCCGCTTCCTTCAGTGCCTGGGCAATGGCTGCGTCTATGTCCGCCTTCGGCATCGCAAACTGGGCCGGGATGGGGTTCGCCACCACGGCGCCGCCCGCCAGCCCCAGCTCCCACTTCAGGCGCAGCGCCTCGGCGATCGCCGCCGGGGTATCGAGGCGGTAATCCACCTTGAAGCCGCTCTCCCGGGTGTAGAAGGCGGGCAGCTCCTCGGTCTGGTAGCCGATGACCGGCACCCCCAGGGTCTCCAGGTACTCCAGGGTCAGACCGATGTCGAGGATGGACTTGGCGCCGGCGCAGACCACGGCCACCGGGGTCTGGGCAAACTCCTGCAAGTCGGCGGAGATGTCGAAGCTCTCCTGGGCGCCGCGGTGCACGCCGCCGATGCCGCCGGTGGCAAACACCCGGATCCCGGCCATGGCGGCCACTATCATGGTGGAGGCCACCGTGGTGGCCCCCATCCCCTTGTTCGCCAGCACGAAGGGGATGTCACGGCGGCTGCACTTGATGGCGGCGTGGCCGGCCTTGCCCAGCGCCTCCAGGGCCCCCGCATCCAGGCCTACCTTGAGACGGCCGTCGATGATGGCGATGGTGGCCGGCACGGCGCCGTTGTCCCGCACCACCTGCTCCACCTGGCGCGCCGTCTCCACGTTCTGCGGATAGGGCATGCCGTGGGAGATGATGGTGGACTCCAGGGCAACGACGGGTTTGCCGGCGGCAAGAGCTTCGGCGACGACCGGTTGGATATCGAGGTAAGCGTTCAACATGGGTACTCCTCCAGCATGCGTTCAACGGCGGCCTTGGATAGGCCGGAAAAGACGGTATCGGAACAATTGACGGTGAGGGCGGCGCAGCCGAGGGCGAACCGGGTCGTCTCGACTATGTCCTGCTCCTGCAACCAGGCGTGGGCCAGCCCTGCCATGAAGGCATCGCCGCCGCCGGTCACGTTGACGACCGGGCTGCCGAGCACGGGCAGATGGCCCTGGCACGCCCCGTCGCTATAGAAGATCCCCTGATCGCCGAGGCTCAGGAAGAGCCGCTGCACCCCGGCGCGGTGGAACCAGGCCGCCGCCATGGGCCAGGTGTCGGGCCCGCCGATGGTGAAGCCGCACAGCTGCTCCGCCTCGGTGCGATTGGGTTTGAGGGTGTGGATGCGGTGCAGCCAGGGGCGGATCTTCTCCACCTTGGCCACCGACACTGTGTCCACGAAGATGATGTGCTCCCCCTGGCGCTCGAACAGCCAGTCAAGGGTGTGGGTCGCGAGGTTGGTGTCGAGCACCCAGAGCCGGGCCGCACCGAGAAAACCGCTCAGGGGGGCAAGCCGGGCCGGGGTGAGCTGCTCGATGATCCCCATGTCGTTGACGGCGCAACTCATCTCGCCGCTGCCATCGTGCAGGCTGAGGTAGCAGGAGGTCGCCTGCCCCTCCAGCACCAGCACCTGGCGCACGTCGACGCCGGCGCGCTGGCTCACTTCCAGCAGGTGGTGGCCGTATTGATCGTTGCCCACCGCGGTCAGCAGCCGGGTGTCGGTACCGAGGCGCGCCAGGTTCTCGGCGATGTTGCGCCCCACCCCGCCGGCCGAGGTACGCACCTTGCCGGGGTTGGAGTCGCCGATGCGCAGGTTGTCGTGGCTGCAGCCGCAGATATCCATGTTGGCGCCGCCGATCACCACGGCGTAGGGGCCTTCTCGCAGCACATAGCCGCGCCCCTGCACATAGCCCTGGCGCATCAGGCTGGAGATATGGCTCGCCAGCGCCGAGCGACTGATGCCGAGCCTGTCCGCCAGCTCCTGCTGGGCAATCATGGGGTCCTGGCGCAGCAGGGCGAGGATCTCTTGCTCACGTTCCGTCATAGACAAACATCCAGTTACAAACGTTTGTCCATTATCATCGAGAAACGTTTTCCCGCCACGATTGCGTGCAAGAAATGTCGGGTCAGCCACAAAAAAATCACCGGGCAAGCCCGGTGATCCCTGATGTCGATATGCGCAGCCCGCTCAGTCCAGCCGCACCCAGACCTCGCTCCCCTCCAGACGCACCGGCCAGCAGGCGACGCTCAGGGCCGGATCGTCCAGACAGCGACCGTCCATCAGGGCGTAGCGCTGCTTGTAGAGGGGCGAGGCGACCACGGGCTCCCCACCGGCATCCCCCACCAGGCCGCGCCCCAGCACGGCGACGCCGGCCAGGGGGTCCACCCCGTCCAGGGCATAGACATGCTCCCCGAGGCGAAACAGCGCCAGCACCCGCCCCTCCAGCCAGGCGCTGCGCCCGGCCTGCTCCGGCAGCGCCGCCAGCTCGCATACCCGATGCCAGGCCCCGGTCGCTGACTGCAAGGCCTCTTCTTTTATGTCGCTCATACCACCTCCTTGCTGCTGATGGCGGGCGTGCAACCCGTTGCCCCCGCTCATACCACCTCCTTGATAGCGATATCCGGCACCCATTGCCCCCGCTCCTCACGGCGCGGCGGCGTCTCGTCCTCGGGTCGGTTGACGAAGGCCTCGAACAGCTTGAGCTTGTCCGGATCCGCCAATGTGCTCTTCCACTCGCACTGCCAGGTGCCGACGATGTCACTCATCATGGCCTCCAGCTCGGCGCCGATGCCGAGCCTGTCCTCGATGATCACCGACTTTAGGTAGTCGAGCCCCCCTTCCATGTTCTCCATCCAGACCGAGGTACGTTGCAGCCTGTCCCCGGTGCGCACATAGAACATCAGCAGCCGATCGATGTAGCGGATCAGGGTCTGCTCGTCCAGATCGGTGGCAAAGAGGTCCGCGTGGCGCGGCCGCATGCCGCCGTTACCACACACATAGAGGTTCCAGCCCCGCTCGGTGGCGATGACGCCGATGTCCTTGCTCTGGGCCTCGGCGCACTCCCGGGTGCAGCCGGAGACCGCAAACTTCAGCTTGTGAGGGGCCCGCAGCCCCTTGTAGCGATGCTCCAGGGTCTGGGTCAGGGTCATGGAGTCCTGCACCCCGTAGCGACACCAGGTGGAGCCCACGCAGGACTTCACGGTGCGCACCGACTTGCCGTAGGCCTGACCGGTCTCAAAGCCCGCTGCCACCAACTCGCCCCAGATGGCGGGCAGCTGGTCGACCCGGGCGCCGAAGAGATCGATGCGCTGGCCGCCGGTGATCTTGGTGTAGAGGCCGTACTTGCGCGCCACCTCCCCTATGGTGATGAGGCCCTCCGGGGTGATCTCCCCCCCCGGGATGCGCGGCACCACCGAATAGGTGCCGTCCTTTTGCAGGTTCGCGAGGAAAGCGTCGTTGGTATCCTGCAGGCCACGGTGCGGCTTCTCCAGCACGTGCTCGTTCCAGAGGGACGCCAGGATGGAGGCCACCGTCGGCTTGCAGATGTCGCAGCCCAGCCCCTGGCCATGCTTGTCGCGCAGCGCCTCGAAGCTCTTCAGCTCGCCCACCCGGGCCAGGTGATAGAGCTCCTGACGGCCGTAGGCGAAGTGCTCGCACAGCCCCTTGTCCGCCTCGACGCCAAGGTCTGCCAAGGTCTGATCCACCACCTGCTTGAGCAGGTTGCCGCAGCCGCCGCAGCCGGTGCCCGCTTTGGTGCAGCTCTTCACCGCCGAGAGCTCGTGATTGCCCGCCCGAACGGCGGCCACCACGTCCCCCTTGCTGACGTTGTGGCAGGAGCAGAGGATGGCGCTGTCCGGCAGCACCAGGGGCGCCGGAGCGGCCCCTGCCTCCCCCACCAGCAGGGAGAGCGGCGGCTGGGGCAGCGCCACCCCGTTCTGGTAGTACTGCAGCAGCCGCTCATAATCGGCCCCGTCTCCCACCAGGATGGCGCCGAGCAGGCGGTTGCCCTCGCCGTCGGTCACCAGCTTCTTGTAGATGCCCTTGACCCTGTCCAGCAGCAGCAACTCCTGGGCGCCGGCGGTGCTGGCGTGGGCATCGCCGATGGAGCCCACGTCCACCCCCATCAGCTTGAGCTTGGTGGACATGTCGGCCCCGATAAAGCGGGTCTCGCCGCCGCACAGACTGGCCACGGCGGCCCGGGCCATCTGGTAGCCGGGAGCCACCAGGCCGAAGATGCGCCCCTGCCAGAGCGCGCACTCGCCGATGGCGAGGATGGCGGGATCCGAACTGTGGCAGCCGTCGTCGATGCAGATGCCGCCGCGCTCCCCGACGTCCAGCCCCGATTGCCGGGCCAGGGCGTCGGCGGGTCGAATACCGGCGGAGAACAGCAGCACGTCGGTCTCAATGTGGGAACCGTCCTTGAAACGCAGGCGATGACGGGCCTGCTCCCCCTGCTCTATGCACTCGGTGGCCTTCTCCACCAGCACCTCGACCCCGAGGGCCTGGATCTTGTCCCGCAGCACGGCGCCGCCGCTCTCGTCGAGCTGCACCGGCATCAACCTGGGGGCGAACTCCACCACCTGGGTCTTGAGCCCGAGCAGGCGCAGGGCGTTGGCGGCCTCCAGCCCGAGCAGGCCGCCACCGATGACCACGCCGCTGCGGGCCTGGGCGCAGGCATCGCGGATGGCAGCGAGATCTCCCAGGGTGCGATAGACGAAGCAGCCCTCCCGCTGATGGCCGGGGATGGGGGGCACGAAGGGGACCGAGCCGGTCGCCAGCACCAGGCGGTCGTAAGGGAACTGCTCGCCGTTGGCCAGCGTCAGGGTGCGGGCGGCCCGGTCTAGCACCTCCACCTCGGCCCCCAGCCGCAGCGTTATGCCGTGCTCTTCATACCAGGCGGGATCCGCCATGCGCAGGGCCTGGGGCGCCTTGCCGCCGAATACCTCGGACAGGTGCACCCTGTCGTAGGCGGCGTCCGGCTCGGCGCCAAACACCGTCACCTGGAAGCGCGTCAGCCCGCCGGCCGCCACCAGCTGCTCGACGAAGTGATGCCCGACCATGCCGTTGCCCACCACCAGCAGCCGCTGCTTTTCGGTCTTGTCGGCGGAACCGCTGTTCTGGCAATCGATCAGATCCCTGCCGTCCCCTGTCATCCACTGTATCTCTTTGTCAGTCATGTCTCTCTTCCTTGAATCCGGCGGGCTCAGGCGCGCAGCTTGCTGCGCACCTGCCCGGCTGCCTTGAGGGGGGTCACCTTGCGCTGCTTCTCGTAGAGGAAGCGCAGCACCTGCTGGCGCAGCTTGTGGTAGTGGGGGTCATCCGCCAGGGCGACCCTGTCCCTGGGCCTTGGCAGGTCCACGGTCAGGATCTCCCCGACCGTGGCGCTGGGGCCGTTGGTCATCATGACGATGCGATCGGAGAGCAGCACCGCCTCGTCCACGTCGTGGGTGATCATGATGACGGTGTTGCCAAGCTCCGCCTGGATCGCCATCAGGGCATCCTGCAGATGGGCCCGGGTCAGGGCATCGAGGGCGCCGAACGGTTCGTCCATCAGCAGCACCTTGGGGGAGAGTGACAAGGCGCGGGCGATGCCGACCCGCTGCTTCATGCCCCCCGACAGCTCGTGGGGCATCTTCCGGCTGGCGTGATCCATCTGCACCAGTGAGAGGTAGTAGTCCACCCGCTCCGCCACCGCCCGCTTGTCAGACTCCACCTGGGCCACCGCCAGCGCCACGTTCTGCTGGACGCTGAGCCAGGGCAGCAGCGCATGGTTCTGGAACACCATGGCCCGCTCGGGCCCCGGCCCCGCCACCTCGCGGCCATCGAGGATGATGCCCCCCAGGGTCGGCTCCAGCAGCCCGGCCACCAGGTTGAGTACCGTGCTCTTGCCGCAGCCCGAGTGACCGATGAGGGAGACAAACTCCCCCTTCTCGATGCGCAGGTTGACCCGGCTCAAGGCCTCGAAGCGCCCCTGCTCCGTCTCGAACGAGATGCCGAGGTCGCTTATCTCCAGATAACTCTTCATTGGCTCTTCTCCTGCCTGAATAGAAATGTGGTTAACGCAGCACCTGGCGCTTGTCCTGAAGCAGGACCACTGCTGCAGGGCCTGTGCTGCCTCGGTTGCCCGCGGGCGCTCCTAGCGCAATACCTGGCGCTTGTCCCAGGACAACCACTGCTGCAGGGCCAGCATGCCCCTGTCCAGGGCACAGCCGATGAGGCCTATGGTGATCACCGCCACCATGATACGGGCCAGGGAGGACGAACCGCCGCTCTGGAACTCGTCCCACACGAACTTGCCGAGCCCCGGGTTCTGGGCCAGCATCTCCGCCGCGATCAGCACCATCCAGGCCACCCCCAGCGACAGGCGCAGGCCGGTGAAGATCATGGGCAGGGCGCCGGGCAGCACGATGCGCCGCACATGGGTCAGGAACGACAGGCGCAGCACCCGGCTGACGTTGTGCAGATCCCGGTCCAGCCCCGCCACCCCGACTGCCGTGTTGATCAGGGTCGGCCAGAGGGAACAGAGGGTCACCGTCAGGGCCGACGTCAGGAAGGACTTGGCGAGCCAGGGGGTGGGGCTGGCGTAGAGGGCGCTCACCACTAGCGTGATGAGGGGCAGCCAGGCCAGCGGCGACACCGGCTTGAGCAGCTGGATCACCGGGTTGGCGGCGCGATAGAGCCCCTGGTTCATGCCGAGCAGCACCCCGCACGGGATGGCGATCAGGGTCGCGAGGCCAAAGCCGCACAGCACGGTGAGCAGGCTGGTGGCTATCTGATCGAAGAAGGTGGGGCGTCCTGTGTAGGGGCGCAGCTTCACCTCGGCCGCCGGATCCTCCGCCAGCCTTGCCGCATTGCGCGCCTGCTGGCGCTCGAGGAAGGCCGCCGCCTTCTCCCGCTCCTGCAGATGCTCCTGCCCGAGGGACCAGAGCTGGCTGGCGGTGGCGAGCGGCCCGGGCAGGGTGCCCAGACTGGTCTGCACCTGGCTCGCCCCCCACTGCCAGAGGCCGAGGAAGAGCAGCACGCCGAGCAGGGGCTGCACCATGACTTTCCAGTTGACGGCTTTCAAATGGATGAGGGGCCACGTGTGTCGTTTCATTGCGTTCTCCTTGCTCATTGCACCCGCTCATCGCCCTTGAGGCCGATGGCGAACTGCTGCAGATAGGCGTTGGGGTGGCGGCCGTCATAGATGAGGCCGTCGATGAAGCCATCCTGGGGGCCGCGATAGCCCTGCTCGCTGGCAAAGTCGGGGAAATCCTGCGCCTTGAGCTTGCCCTCGGCGATGAGGGCCTCGGCGGCCTGGCGATAGACGCCCGGTTGATAGACCGCCTTGGCCACCTGCTCGAACCAGGCGTCCGGCTTGGCCTCGGGGATCTGGCCCCAGCGCCGCATCTGGGTCAGGTACCAGATGGCATCCGAGTAGTAGGGATAGGTGGCGTGGTGGCGGAAGAAGACGTTGAAATCCGGCACCTGGCGCTTGTCCCCCCTGGCGTACTCGAAGGTGCCGGTCATGGAGCTCGCGATCACCGCCTCGTCGGCCCCCACGTACTCGGGTTTGGCCAGCATCCTGGCCGCCTCGCGCCGGTTGCCGTTGTCGTCTGCATCCAGCCACCAGGCCGCCCGCAGCAGCGCCTTCACCAGCCGGACATGGGTGTTGGGGTGGCGCTCGGCCCACTGCCGGGTGACGCCGAACACCTTCTCCGGGTTGTTGCGCCAGATCTCGTGATCCGTGATGACGGGCACCCCTATGCCCCTGGCGACCGCCTGCTGGTTCCAGGGCTCACCCACGCTGTAGCCGGCGATGGTGCCCGCCTCCAGGGTGGCGGGCATCTGGGGCGGCGGTGTCACCGAGAGCAGCACGTCCGCCTGACGCTGGCCCGAGTTGTCGCCGAGTGTGGGCGCATAGAAGCCGGGGTGCAGGCCGCCTGCGGCCAGCCAGTACCTGAGCTCGTAGTTGTGGGGGGAGACGGGGAACACCATCCCCATGTTGAAGGGCTTGCCCGCCTGGCGGTAATCCGCCACCACGGGCTTGAGGGCGGCGGCGCTCACCGGCGGCGGCACCTGGCCCGCCTGCGGCCTGGGCAGCTGGGGCGCCATGGCGGCCCAGACGCTGTTGGCCACCGTGATGGCGTTGCCGTTGAGATCCATGGCGAAGGCCGTCACCAATTCGGCCTGGGTGCCGATGCCGATGTGGGCCGCCAGGGGCTGACCCGCCAGCATCTGGGCGCCGTCCAGCTCGCCGTCTATCACCCTGTCCAGCAATATCTTCCAGTTCGCCTGGGCCTCCAGGGTGACGTAGAGTCCCTCGTCCTCGAAATAGCCCCGCTCGTAGGCCACCGCCAGCGGTGCCATGTCAGTCAGCTTGATGAAGCCGAGCCTGAGCTCCTCCTGCTCCGGGGCTCCCAGTGCCAGCACCGGCAGCGACAGCGCCGCCAGCAGCAGCCCCGCACATCCTTGTCGTCCGTTCATTCCAGTCCCTCACTCGGTTCACTCTTCCCGGCGGCCACGCCACGCTCCTGGGAGTTGCAGCGCCACCTCGTTGCAGCGCTGCGACCCGAAAGGCGAGTCGCGACCAAAAAAAAGCCCCACCGATCCGGGATCGGTGGGGCTTCTTTGCCCTGTTGCGGAGGAATGGCCGGATGGCCCTTCCCTGTCCGCTGTCTCTTCACTTGCTATCGTGTATTCGGTTATTCACTTTCCGTGCCAGCTCTGCCAGTGCCCGCCAGACGGGCTTTCGCCCCTCCAATCCCGCCCTCGCCACCCCCAATTTGCCTCAATTAGGCGCAGTTGCACCAAAACGGTTGGCCACCAGGACGCTCAGGCGGGCAATGCCAGCAACAGCTGCCGCGCCAGCTCCCCCAGGCTCAGGTGACGGCTCATGGCGGTGCTGCGCATCAGGCGATAGGCCTGTTCCTCGTCCAACCCCTGATGGCGCATCAGCCGCCCCTTGGCCTGCTCGACGAGCCGCCTCTCCTCCAGCTTCTGGCGCAGCTCGCTCTCGGTCTGCATCAGGGCCTGCACCATGGCGAGCTGGCTGCGGGCCAGGCGCAGCCACTGCTCCACCGGCTCCCGCTCGCCGCAAGGGTGGGGCACCAATAGCACACCCTGCCGCAACAGGGCGAGCTGGGTGTCTCCCCCCAGCCGCTCGCAGAACAAGAGGCGCGGCAGGCCGGGCCAGAGGGAGAGGCCGAGGCGCACCTCGGCGCCGAACTGTCGGCAGCTGACGAGCAGGGCGTCCCCCTGCTCCATCGGGGTCAGCAACTGCCGGGTATCGAGGATCCTGGGCTGATGACCGTAGTGGCTGACCAGCAGGGCCAGCCGATTGGCCTGACCGGGATCATCGGCGTGGATCAGCAGGCGGGAAGCGGGGCCGTCCTGACCCCGGGTGGAAAGAGTAGTCATGGCGCTCCTTGCCAACGGCTATCGCAACTTGTCTGCTGCCAATGCCGCAACATGAAGGCCAACTCTTTGAATCTACCTCCTTTTTATCTATCAGGAGGTAGTGGGGGTAGAGGGTGGATATCGGCTCAGGCGACCCGATCCAGCGCCTCCGTCAGCAGACCTTGCAGCTCGGCGCGCAGGCGCACCACCTCCCCCACGATGATCAGCACCGGGCTCTGGCCGAGCAGGGCCAGCGCGGCCTGCGCCAGCCCGTCCAGCGTGGTCTCGTGCACCTGCTGGCGGGCGCTGCACCCGGCCACCACCAGGGCCACCGGCACATCCAGTGAGGCCCCCGCCGCCAGCAGCCCCTGCCGGATCTGGGCCGCCCGCTCCAGCCCCATGTAGAACACCAGGGTGTGGCCGGCCCGGGTCAGCCCCTGCCAGCCCTGATAGTCGCGCTCGTCCATCAGGTGCCCCGTCACCAGGGTCAGGGAGCGGGCCAGTCCCCTGTGGGTCAGGGGGATGAAGGTGCTGGCGGCGCACCCCAGGGCCGCCGTGATCCCCGGCACCAGCTCGGCGGCGATGCCGTGCCGGGCCAGGTGCAGCGCCTCCTCGCCGCCACGGCCGAACACCAGGGGATCCCCCCCCTTGAGGCGCACCACCCGCTTGCCGGTGCGGGCCAGGGCCAGCAGCAGGGCGTTGATCTCCTCCTGGGTCGGGCTCGGCTCGCCGCAGCGCTTACCCACGTCGAAGCGGGCCGCCCCCTGGGGAATGCGGGCCAGGATCTCGCTCCCCACCAGGCGGTCATAGACCACCACCTCCGCCGCCTCGATGCGTTGCAGGGCGCGCAGGGTCAACAATTCGAGGGGGCCGGGGCCCGCTCCCACCAGACTGATTTGGCTCATCTCAGGCTCCTTGTGTCCTGGCATCGCACTAAGCGGATGCCAGGAAAACATGTTTGATCAACAACTTGTCTATCTCGGGCAGGCAGGTACCGCAGTTGCTGCCGCAGCCGAGCAGGGCCTGCAGCCCCGCCAGCTCGCTCACCCCCTGCCGGGTGATGGCATCGACGATGCGCTGCTCCGATACCCGCAGGCAGGAGCAGACCAGCCGGCTCTCCCCGGCCAGGGCCTGACTCAGGGTCTGGCTCAGGGCCCCCGCCTGGAGCGGCGTGCCGAGCAGGCTGGCCAGCAGATCGACCTTGATGTCCGGGCGCCGCTCCCCCATCAGCAGGATGCCTTCGATGCGATCCCCGGCCAGGGCCACGGCGAGCCAGCCCTCTTTCAGGGGCAGCCTGAGCCAGTGCCCCTCGGCCCCCAGCCGTTGCCACAGGCGCTCGGGGCTCTCTGACCAGGAGGCCAGCAGGGTGCAGTTGCCCTCGGGCAGGGGGCGCCTGGCCCACCAGTCCACCCCCTCGCGCCAGTCATGGCGGCCGCACCAGAGCCCCTGCCAGCGGGTGGGCTGCGCCCTGGCCTGCACTCGCCCCTGCTTGAACATGGGCTGGCCCGAGAGGGGATCCACCACGGCGGCGATGAGACGGTTGACCGCCCCCTGGCTGCACTGGCTGTCGGTCCAGTGCATGGGCAGGAAGGCCTCCCCCTCCCTGAGCCCCTCGTCCAGCCCGACCAGCAGCAGCGCCTCCCCGAGCGCGTTGCAGAGGCGCACCAGATCCCCCTCCCTGGCGCCGAGCGCCAGCAGGCTGGCGGCCCCCACCCGCACCCTGGGCCAGGGCTCGGCCTCCTGCAACCTGGGCACGTGACCGGTGCGGGTCATGGTGTGCCACTGATCCCGCAGCCGCCCGCTGTTGAGGAGCAGGGAGACAGCCCCTGCAAGCGGGGGCGTTTCTGGCTGCTCGGGGAAGCGCTGGGCCAGGGGCAGCAGGCGGGCCCGGCCATCCGGGGTGGCAAAGCGCCCGTCCTCGAACAGGCGATCACGCCCTTTGGGCCAGCGGGCATTGACGGGCCAGCGCAGGGGGGCCAGGGCCTCGAATTCGGCACGGGTGAGACCCGCCAGCCCCGAAATGTCGAACTGGCGGGATCCGTCGTTTTCAAACCCGGAGAGGGCGGCATGCTCGCAGAAGATCTCGTGCTCGTGTTCATAGGCGAACCCCTCGCCAAAGCCGAGCCGGCGGGCGAGCCGGGTCAGGGCCCACCAGTCGGGCCTGGCCTCCCCCGGCAGGGGCAGGAAGGCGCGCTGGCGACTGATGGTGCGCTCGGAGTTGGTGACGGTGCCGCTCTTCTCCCCCCAGGCGGCGGCAGGCAACAGCAGGTGGGCGAGGCGCGCCGTGTCGGTGTTGGCCGTCACCTCGGAGACCACCAGCAGCTCGCAGCGGCTCAGGGCCTCGCGCACCCGGTTGCCGTCCGGCAGGGAGACCGCCGGGTTGGTGCCGAGCACCCAGAGCGCGCGGATCTCCCCCCGATGCACCGCCTCGAACAGCTCGACGGCCTTGTGCCCCGGCCCGCGCACCATGGTCGGGCTCCCCCAGAAGCGCTGTACCCGATCGCACTCGGCCTCGCCAAAGCCCATGTGGGCGGCGAGCTGGGTCGCGAGCCCCCCCACCTCGCGCCCGCCCATGGCGTTCGGTTGCCCCGTCATGGAGAAGGGAGCCGCCCCCGGCTTGCCGATGCGGCCGCACATCAGGTGGGCGTTGAGGATGGCGTTGGCCTTGTCCACCCCCTGGTTGGACTGGTTGATCCCCTGGCAGAACAGGGTGACGGTTTTGGGGGTGCGGGCAAACAGCTGGTAGAAGCCGAGCAGATCGCTGCGGGAGAGACCGCAGCTGCGGGCCACCTCGTCCAGTTGCCAGGCGGGGTCGTCCAGCGCCGCCGCCAGCGCCTCGAAGCCGCTCACATGCTGCGCCACATAGGCCTTGTCCCAGCCGTCGCAGTCGAGCAGGTAGCGGCACAGACCGTTCCAGAGCGTCACGTCGCTGCCGGGCTTGAGCGCCAGGTGCAGATCCCCCTGCTCCGCCGTCATGGTGCGGCGGGGATCCAGCACCACCAGCCTGAGCTCGGGGCGCCGCGCCCGCGCCTGCTGCAGGCGACGGAACAGCACGGGATGGGTCCAGGCTGTGTTGGCGCCGGTCAGCACCACCAGATCGGCGAGCTCCAGATCCTCGTAGCAGGCGGGCACCAGATCCTCCCCGAAGGCGCGCTGGTGAGCCACCACGGCCGACGACATGCAGAGCCGGGAGTTGGTGTCCACATTGGCACTGCCGAGGTACCCCTTCATCAGCTTGTTGGCGACATAGTAATCCTCGGTGGTGAGCTGGCCCGACAGGTAGATGCCGATAGCCTCAGGCCCGGACTCTGCCATGATGGCGGCCAGGCGTTCCGCTAGGGTGTCCAGGGCCTCCTCCCAGCCGATGCGCTGCCCCATCCAGCGCGGATAGAGCAGGCGATCGGGAAAGGCCAGGCTCTCCAGCAGGCTGGCCCCCTTGACGCACAGGGCGCCGCCGTTGGCCGGATGCTGCTCATCCCCCTGCAACTGCCAGTTGTCGCCCTCCCGGCTCAGCCGGATGCCGCACCCCACTCCGCAATAGGCACAGGTGGTCTTCATTCCCTTGCTCCTTGTCATGTGTCTGACGAGGGGCCCATAAAAAAGCGTCCGCCCCCCCTGCGGGGACGGACGCCATTGTCCGGATGCCTCATCGTCTTGTATGGGAAAGTAACTGCAAACCCCGCGCCAGGATGCAAGGGGCGCCGCCATTGCGCGTCAGCGTGCCGGGCTGCGCCGCCACGGTGCAGCCGCCCCCTTGTTGGGCCCGCTGGACGGGAATGCGCCCCACGGGCTGGGCAAGGGGTCCACCGAGGGTATAATGCGCCGCCACACAGGAGAACGAGATGAAAGTGTCAGGTTACGGCGCCGCAGAGCGGGTCGATGCGCGGCCGGATGCGGCCCCCGAGTATTGCGCCATCGGGCTGGTCAACCCCAAGTCACCGGAGAACGTGGGGGCCGTGATGCGGGCCGCCGGCTGCTATGGGGCAGACGAGGTCTACTACACGGGGCAGCGCTTCGAGCTGGCGCGCCGCTTTGCCACCGACACCAAGCAGATGGTGGAGAAGATCCCCCTGCTCGGGGTCGAGGAGCTGCTGGCGTTCGTCCCCGAGGGCTGTACCCCTGTGCTGGTGGATCTGATCGAGGGGGCCACCCCCCTGCCGGACTATGTACACCCGGCGCGGGCCTTCTACATCTTCGGCCCTGAGGATGGCACCCTGGAGCCCGCCCGCTTCGCGGCGGTGAAGGAGGTCATCTATGTGCCGACTCAGGGTTGCATGAACCTGGCCGCCTCGGTCAACGTGATCCTCTACGACCGGCTGGCCAAGACGCTGAGATCGGGAGGCTGAGGGCAGAACAAGGAGGTGATCTACGTGGCCACAGCACGGCTGCATGAACCTGACCGCCTCGGTCAACGTCATCCTCTACGACCGGTTGGCCAAGACGCTGAGATTGGGAGGCTGAGGACAGAACAAGGAGGTGATCTACGTGACCATAGCATCAGGGTTGCATGAACCTCGCCGCCTCGGTCAACGTGATCCTCTACGACCGACTGGCCAAGACGCTGAGATCGGGAGGCTGAGGGCAGAACAAGGAGGTGATCTACGTGACCACAGCACGGCAGCATGAACCAGGCCGCCTCGGTCAACGTAATCCTCTACGACCGGCTGGCCAAGACGCTGAGGGCGGAGGCTTGAGCAAGAGGGTGCGCTACGTGGCAAACATGGCGCTAGGGTAACGGCTTGCGCGCCCTCGCCTCCTGCTCCCGGATAAAGTCCCGGAAGTAGTCGTAGAGCCGGTGTTTCCGATAGATCTGTGCCAGCTTCCCCTGCCTTGCCAGGGTGCGCATGCCGGGATCCCAGAGCCCGTGCAACTGCCTGCCCCGCTCGTTATCGGCGAAGATGGGGTAGGTCGGGATCCAGCGCAGGAAGACCTGGGCCAGTTCCGGAGGGAGGGAGCCCTTGGGATAGAGGACGCCGGCGGTCAGGTAGTAGCGGTAGCGCCCCTTGACCAGCAGTTGCAGCGCCATCTCATGGCTGTCTATCTCGTGCCAGCGCATCGGCACCGGGATGAATTTGTCGAAGGCCCAGCCCCGCAGCCAGAGCACCTCCTGCTCCTTCAGGCTGGCCTCCCCCGTCCACAGCGGCAACCAGCGCTTCTGCATCACCACGGTCACGTCGTCGGCCGAGTCCGGATAATCCGGCTGATGGACGCCGTCCACCTCCTCCCGATAGACCCCCATCGCCATGTCGCCCCCCTTCTGCACCACCGCCAGCGCCCGTTTATAGGGCACCAGGTGAGGCTGCACCACATAGCCTTCTGGCTCATAGATGGCGCGCACCAGGTCCAGGTAGATCCCGCTGCCATCCCTCTGGCAGAAGCCGGGCCAATCATCGCAGTAGACGTGCAGGGTGTCGGCCCGCAGGGGCCAGACGATCAGAAGGGAGCACAACAGGAGCAGACGAACCATGGGTTTCCTCGGTGGTATGGCCATCGGCGGTGCTCACCGCAGACGGCCCGTTCAGGCTTACAGATAGCATAGAAAACTGCCGTGCCAACCGACATTTTCCTGATTTTGCGAGCGGGTCGAGGGTTATTGCCACCCCCTCAGGTATCATGAGAAACAAGATTCATTAGTAGCCCAACCAGAGGGGAGTTTCTCATGCCAACCATCAAATCCCTGCTCTGCCCCGTCGACTTCTCCGACATGTCCAGGGCCGTGCTCGACTACGCCGTCTTCATGGCCAATACACACCAGGCCGAGCTCAAGCTGGTCCACGTGGTGGATCAACTGCACGGCTTCGACAGCTACAAGATCCTGCACATGACCGCCATCGAGATCACCCACGAGATGGAGCGCCAGGCCAAGAACCAGCTGAAAGAGCTGGTGGCGCTGCTGCCCATCCCTGCCAAGTTCGAGGTGCGCTTCGGCCGCGCCGCCGACGAGATCGTCCTCCAGGCGAAGGAGGACAAGGTGGATCTGGTGGTCATGGGCAGCCACGGCCGTTCCGGCATCAGCCATCTGCTGGTGGGCAGCGTGGCCGAATCCGTAGTGCGCCACGCCCCCTGCCCGGTGCTGGTGGTGCGCAAATAATCCCCGCCTGATGCGCGAAGGCCAGCACGAGCTGGCCTTTTTGCCATCTGCGCCCTCTCAACCGTGGGCATAGATGACGCTGCCCCCCTTGATGGTGTCGATGATGGCCCTGGACTGCTCCCGCGGCAGGGCGGGGCAACCCCAGCTTCTGCCCAGCTTGTCAAATTTGCGCAGATGCTTCGGGCTCGCATAATCCGCCCCGTGCACCACGATGGCCCGCTTGCGGGCATTGCTGTTCTTGCCTGGGCTGAGCCCGTCGAGGCGCAGGGAGTAGCCGTGCTTGCCCTGATAGGTTTCGGCGGTGCGATAGACCCCGAGGGAGCTCTGCCGGGAATTCATCTGGTTGGAGAACTGGCGGGCGGCCAGCTCCCCGGAGTTGCGGCCGTGGCTCACCCAGGTGTGGTAGAGCAGCTTATGGCGCTTGACGTCGATGACGAACAGCCGGCGCATGGTCGAGGGCTTGCTGTAGTCGATGATGGTGAGGATGGGCTTGCGCTTGTGGCGTACCTTCTGGTAACCGTCCAGAGCCTGGCGAAATACCTGCTTGTCGAGCTTGCCCGCCAGGCCCAGCTGGCGATAGAGATCCTGATCCCAGCTGGCGTGACTGGCTCCGCTGAACCAGAGCGCTCCCAGCAGCAGTGGCAGGCTCAGCCAGAGTCGGCCGCACCACGCCCTCCAATCCTGTCCCTTCATCCTTGAAGTCGCTCCCCTTGCTGTCGGTGACCTGACGCCCCGAGTGACACCGCATCCTGCAGGATAGTTATATGCAAGCCCTTGATTGCGAGCAATAAAAAACCACAAAAATGCCGACCCGAGTCGGCATTGCATGGATTGTTGCGCACACCCGCCTCAGGCACGGCTGAGATAATCCGCCTGCCCCACCCACTTGTAGCTGGTTAGCTCGGTCAGCCCCATGGGGCCGCGGGCGTGCAGCATCTGGGTCGAGACCGCCACCTCGGCCCCGAGGCCGAACTGGCCGCCGTCGGTAAAGCGGGTGGAGGCGTTGACATAGACCGCCGCCGAACCGGCACCGTTGACGAAGCGTTCGGCGTTGGCGAGGGAGTTGGTCAGGATGGCATCGGAGTGGCCGGCGTTGTGCTCGCGCATATGGGCCAGCGCCTCGTTGACATCGGCCACCAGCTTGACCCCCAGGGTCAGCCCCAGCCACTCGGTGTCGAAATCTTCCGGGCCCGCCTCGCACAGGTTGTCACCACCGGCCAGCAGCGCCATGGCATTGGGGGCCCCCACCAGGGTCACCTTGCGCTCGTTCATGAGCGCCACCAGCTGCGGCAGGAAGGTGGCGGCCACCTTCTCGTGCACCAGCAGGGTGTCGAGGGCGTTGCAGGCGGAGGGGCGCTGCACCTTGGCGTTGTCGATGACCGCCAGGGAACGCACCAGGTCGGCGCTCTCGTCCACGAAGATGTGGCTGATGCCGAAGCCGCCGATGATCACCGGGATGGAGCTGTTCTCCTTGCACATCTTGTGCAGGCCGGCGCCACCGCGGGGGATGATCATGTCCACGTAGCGGTCGAGGCGCAGCAGCTCGCCCACCAGAGCCCGGTCCGGGTTGTCGATGTATTGCACCGCCGCCTCGGGCAGGCCGGAGGCCGCCAGCGCATGCTGGATCACCCGCACCAGCTCCAGGTTGGAGTGGAAGGTCTCCCGGCCGCCGCGCAGTATGCTGGCGTTGCCGGTCTTGAGGCAGAGGCTGGCGATGTCGATGGTGACGTTGGGACGCGCCTCGTAGATGACGCCGATGACGCCGATGGGCACCCGGCGACGAGAGAGGCACAGGCCGTTCTCAAGCACCCGGCTGTCGATCTCGGCGCCGACCGGATCGTCCAGGGTGATCACCTTGCGCACGTCCGCGACGATCCCGGCCAGACGCGCCGGGTTCAGCAGCAGGCGATCCAGCATGGCCTCCGTGAGCCCCGCCTCGCGCCCGGCGGCGATGTCCTTCTCGTTGGCCGCCAGGATCTGGGCACTGCGTGCCTCCAGCTCGTCGGCGATGGCCGCCAGCGCCCGGTTCTTCTGCGCCGTGCTGACGGTCGCCAGCTGATAGGCGGCCTCGCGGGCCGCCAGCCCCATTTTCTCCAGACTCATAGCCTTATCCCTTTTTCTTTCATTGGGACTGCTCATAGCAGCACCATATCGTCTCTGTGAATGGCCACGGCCCCGTAGCCGTACCCTAGCACCTGTTCGATCTGATCCGAGTGTACCCCGCGCAGTTTCTCCAGCTCGACGTGATCGTAGCGGCAGATGCCGCGCGCCAGCTCGCTCCCCTTGGGATCCAGGATGCGCACCACCTCGCCCCTGGCGAAGTCGCCCTTCACCGCCGTGATGCCCTTGGGCAGCAGGCTGGAGCCCTTCTCCTGCATGGCGGCCACGGCCCCCTGATCCACCTGCACCTCTCCGTGCGGAGGGGGGCCCGCCAGGATCCAGCTCTTGCGCCCTTCCAGCGGTGAGGCCAGGGCCGGGAACAGGGTCCCCACCCGCTCCCCTGCGGCGAGACGGCCGATCACTTCCGGGATCTGGCCGGTGGCGATCACCACGTCCACCCCGGCCCGGCGGGCCACGTCGGCCGCCTGCAGCTTGGTGGCCATGCCGCCGGTCCCGAGGCCACTGACGCTGTCACCGGCGAGGGAGCGCAGGGTGTCATCTATGGTCTGCACCTCTTCGATGAGCTGGGCATCCGGGTTGGTGCGCGGATCGGCGGTGAAGAGCCCCTTCTGATCGGTCAGCAGGATCAGCAGATCGGCGTCTGCCAGGATGGCGGCACGGGCGGAGAGGTTGTCATTGTCCCCCACCTTGATCTCGGCGGTGGCCACGGCGTCGTTCTCGTTGATGACGGGAATGATGCGGTGATCGAGCAGGGTACGCAGGGTATCGCGGGCATTGAGGTAGCGCTCCCTGTCTTCCAGATCGGCGCGGGTCAGCAGCATCTGGCCGATGTGCAGCCCGTAGAGATTGAACAGGTCCTGCCACACCCGGATGAGCTGGGTCTGGCCGACCGCCGCCAGCATCTGCTTGTTCGGCAGGGTAGGCGCCAGCGGAGGATGGCCCAGGTGTTCACGACCGGCGGCGATGGCCCCCGAGGTGACCAGGACGACACGGTGTCCGTGTCGATGCAAGGCGGCACACTGCCTGACCAGCTCCACCATGTGGGCACGGTTGAGCCGGGCAGATCCCCCGGTGAGCACGCTGGTGCCCAGTTTGACGACTATGGTTCTGTTTTCCATGGGAACGAAGGGTTAGAAAAGTAAGGAATCCCTTTATACCCACGGCCCTGTTGCCCTGCAAGGCAATTAAGCCTGCCGGGTTGCAAGGGCAAGAGAGAAGCGGCCCCGCGCCAGTCAGACAGGGGGCCGGGAGATCAGGCCGCCGTCACGCTCAGCTCGGCGGTCACCTGGTCGGCGGGTGACAGGGTGCACTCCAGCTGGGCCAGCTTGCCGCTGATGAGCTTGTAGAAGTGATGGAGAGTGCGCTCCACCTCGGCCTGGTGCTTCTTGGGCAGCGGTTTGTCGAGCCAGACCCCCTCCGCATTGTAGAAGCCGACCTGATAGTGGTAGCTGAAGTGGTGATCCTCCTGCTCCAGCACCAGCCACCAGCCCCAGAACTCCCGCTTGTCCGGCGCCGGCTTGGCGCTGACGCAGACGGACAGGCAGTCGAAGCGGTAGCGCCCCTCCTCGCACAGATCTTCACGCAAATAGGGGCCAATGGCCGCGAACTGCCGCAGCAATCGCTTGTAGGTCACTCTCTCTGACATGCTGAACCTCCCTGTTGAACAAGCCATACCATCACATGGTGATGTTACATTTTTAGTTTTATATCATGTACATAAGTGCTTTTTCAGCCAATCGACCGTCTCTTTCAGCGCCTCGTCATACACCTCGAGCAGCGGCTGCTTGTCAAACACCACCGCCTTGCCGTTGCGACTCGCAGCGGCCAATGCCCGGACATCCTGCTCGGGGCAGATGAAATCTTTCTTGTGACCGATGCTCAGGATGGGCACAGAGGTGCGGCTCCCCAGCAGCCCCTGGGTCTTGAGGGAGAAGACCTGGCACTTGGTGCGCAGCAGATCCCACTGGCCAGCATCGGCCCCCAGCCGGTTTGCCAGGCCGTCGCGCATCATGCGGGGGCAGCGAGCAAACAGCTCCTGGTTGGTGAACACCTGATTGATGCCGGCACCGATGCAGACCACGGTCCTGAGCTTGAAGGGCTCGACGAAGGCGAGGCGGGCCGCCACATTGCCGGCCAGGCGGAAACCCACCATGGCGATGCGCTGGTGATCGACCCAGGCCACCTCGGCGAGGTAGCCCAGCACTGCCTGGTGCAGGCGGCTGGTGTCCTGCACCAGCGGCCAGTGCTCGGCATAGCCGGTCCCCGGCATGTCCAGGGACAGCATGCCGATGCCGTGGGGCTCGAGGCACTTGAAGTAGAAGTTGAGAAAGTCGACCTGAAGGGAGTCGATGCCACCGCTGACGATGACCAGGGGCACCGGCTTGTCGGTGGTGGGCAGGTGCAGATAGCCCTGGATGGTCTTGCCGCGGAACGGGACCTGCAGCTCCTTGAGCGGCACCTTGAACAGGCGTCCGGCCTCGCGATAGGCCATGTTGCCGAGCAACTGGGCCTGATCCGCCAGCTCGTCGTGCTTGAGGTGGGGGTAGCTCGCGATGGAGTAGTAGCGCACCGCCTTGAGCAGATGCTTCAGGGCGCTGGCCGATTCCCCCTGGGCCACCAGCTCGCGCCCCCGGTTGAAGTAGCGACCGGCCAGCTGGCTCCACTCATAGACCCAGTTGCCGGGCACATAGCCCTTGATGGTATCCAGGTAGCGCTCGTGGCTGCGCTCCCCCTGCCCCATGGCGATCTGGGCCAGGGTCTGTTCCACCTCCACCGGATCCGCCCCCTGCCAGGCCCAGGTCGGCCGACGCAGCAGGCGATACCAGCGGGGGGAGAGGGCACCGTCGATAAAGCTCTCGGTCAGCGAGCCATCGTGCTCGTCAACTGGGCTGGAATTGGAGATTTCGGAGGTTTCCAATACCTTTTTGACCCGGGTGAACAGCTTTTCCGTCAGGTTGGTATCGTCGTTTGGTTCCAAGATGGCGGCTCTTCTGTCGCAAACAATGCTCCATCTTAACCACTTTTCAGGGCGGGCAGCCACACCTGAAACGCATCGGGCCCCAAAAGGGGCCCGAGTGGATCATTGATGCCTCAGGGAGCCAGACGCGGCGACCGGTCGAGGCAGGGCAATGATCAGGCTTCGTCGCAGATAGGCTTGGCGAATTCCAGCGCCATGTCCCAGGGCTGTTCGATCCAGGTGTCCTGCGGGATGGCGACTTCGAAGTCATCCACCAGGGGCTCCCCCATGGGTTTGGCGAAGATGGTGATGAACTTGGCCTTGGGATAGAGCTCGCGGATCGCCTTGGCGGTACCGCCGGTGTCCACCAGATCGTCCACCACCAGCCAACCTTCGCCGTCACCGGCCGTGGTGGCCGCCTTGACGACCACCAGTTCACGCTGGTTGTCGTGGTCATAGCTGGAGATGCAGAGGGTTTCGACGTTGCGAATGCCAAGTTCGCGGGCCATCAGGGCCGCAGGTACCAGACCGCCGCGGCTGACGGCGATGATCCCTTTCCACTGGCTGACAGGCAGTTGACGACGGGCCAGACGGCGCGCTTCACGTTGCAGGTTATCCCAGGATACGTAGAACTTTTTTGGCATGCTATCGATCTCAACGAGTTATAAAGCAATCACTTAAGAGGCAAGGACCCCGGCAGACACAGGGGATCCGGTCAATTCTGGCGCTCCGTTTCCCGAATTTTGCTTGCACGTCTGCCGCCTCAGGGCTGGCGCCTCGGTGGCAGACACGGATGCAATGAACGCAGGGATTGGAGGTAGCTGGCGGCCATGTCGGGCAGGATCCCGCACTCGGGCCGGCTGTTGGGCCGGTATGATAGCACCCTTTGTCGATAAAAAGAGTGGCAAACGTATGCGAAAAGCAGGAAAAGTCGGCCATCTCCCGCCGTTCAGGCTACACGGGGAACAGGTTTTCGCCAGCAGGGTGTCCATTCGAGCAGCTAATTTCCGAATGCCGGACAAAAAAATAGCAGGGGAGGATGGGGTCCTCACTCCTGCTGCTCTTGGGTTGCCTGTCTGCCTCAGCGGCGACTGGCGTAGGGATTCGGGTAGTTGAAGCCCTGGGTATAGAGGGATTGGGCAAACCAATAGGTTGAATTGCTGCCTGACATCATGAACTCCTGATTGCTTAACAAGTTACGTACCTTAATGCGGGTTCAAATCCTTGAACGGACACTCGGTTCCATGGAGGCGCACTTGCTTTGCTTCGGTTCCCTGGAGGCATTGATTGTCATCCTGACAAGTGGGCTGGCCACGGCGGCTAATTTACCATTCGGCGCCGAAATGACAATGTTTTTGTGATGCGCATCACAAATCTCATCTTGTGCTGATTCAACGAGGCGGGACAGTGAAGTGCGCCATGTCGACGCCCTTTGCCAGCACAAGCAGACCGCTATTTGCGCTGATCGCTCACATTTTTGCGTGATTGACTGTATTATCGTTGTCCTCTTCCCAGGCCCGCAGATGGGGCCCCGACAATTTCCATGCTGGTAAGGAGTCCCGACGTGGCACAGCTCAGTTCTCTGTCTCCCAAGTTGATTTGGCAATTCTTCGAGCAGATCTGCTCCATCCCCCACCCCTCCAAGCACGAAGCCCAGCTCAGCGCCTGGATAGTGCAGTGGGCCCAGGGAGAAGGCCTGGCGGTCAAACAGGACGCCGTCGGCAACATCATCATCAAGAAACCGGCCACGCCGGGGATGGAAAACCGCAAGGCCGTGGTGCTGCAAGCCCACATCGACATGGTGCCCCAGGCCAACGCGGACACCCAGCACGACTTCACCAAGGATCCCATCGATGCCTACATCGATGGCGAATGGGTCACCGCCCGCGGCACCACCCTGGGTGCCGACAACGGCATGGGCATGGCGGGTTGTCTGGCCGTGCTGGCCGACAAGAGCATCAAGCACGGCCCGCTGGAAGTGCTGCTGACCACGGACGAAGAGACCGGCATGACCGGCGCCTTCGGTCTGGAAGCGGGCTGGCTGGAGGGCGAGATCCTGCTCAACACCGACTCCGAAGAGGATGGCGAGGTCTACATGGGCTGCGCCGGCGGGGTGGATGCCAATATCCGCTTCCCCCTGGAGCGGGTCGCCGCCGCTGAAGGCGAAGGCTTCGAGCTGCAGGTCAAGGGGCTGCGCGGCGGTCACTCCGGGGTCGACATCCACCGCGGTCGCGGCAACGCCAACAAGCTGCTGGTGCGCCTGCTCAAGGCCGCCGAGCCGCTCGGCCTGCGTCTGGCCGAGATCCACGGTGGCACCCTGCGCAACGCCATCCCGCGCGAGGCCCGCGCCAGCCTGCTGGTGCCCGCCGCCAGCGTCAACGAGTTCAAGGCCCTGGTCGACCGTTACACCGGCATCTATCAGAGCGAGCTGGCCGCTACCGAAGCCAACCTGACCGTGCTGCTCACCGCCCGGGACAAACCGGCCCAGCTGATGAGCGAAAGCCTGCAGTCCCGCCTGCTGGACGCCCTGATGGCCTGCCCGAACGGGGTGATGCGCATGAGCGACGCCATTCCGGGCGTCACCGAGACTTCCACCAACCTGGGCGTCATCAAGACACTCGACGGTGAGGTGTACGTGCAGTGTCTGATCCGCTCCCTCATCGATTCCGGTCGCGAGAGCATCGAGCAGATGACCCGCTCCCTGTTCACCCTGGCCGGCGCCAGCTGCGAGTTTACCGGCGCCTACCCGGGCTGGGCACCGAACGTGGACTCCCCTGTGATGGCACTGGTGCGCAGCAGCTACCAGACCCTGTTTGGCGAGATGCCGAACGTCATGGTGATCCACGCCGGCCTGGAATGCGGCCTGTTCAAGAGCGCCTATCCGGACTGGGACATGGTCTCCTTCGGCCCGACCATCCGCGGTGCCCACGCGCCGGGCGAGAAGGTGCACATCCCGGCGGTCGAGCGTTTCTGGCAACTGCTGGTCCACGTGCTGGAACATATCCCCGCCAAGTAAACAGCCGCGTCACCTCGACAACAAAGATGCCCCGCCCCGTGCGGGGCATCTTTTTGGCTGCCCCTCCCGGCCTGCCAGTTTTTGCCCAGCCTTCGCCCTCCCAACCGCGACCCGGGCTTGAAATCGTATCCATAAGCAACCCTGCTTTTGAAAACCTTTTCCATGATTTGTGTAAATTTACAACACAAAAAGTTGATCCAGGTCACAGAAGGCCATAGGATCAAACCGTGACCCAGGTCACACGCAACCGATGAACACCAACCGATGAGGTGAATATATGTTTGAGAACCTGGCAGTGCTGTTCCACCTGAAGGGTGCAACCAGCAAGAAAGGCGTCGAAGAGAAAGACACTTATGCGCCTGCAACCCGCAACTACTACTTCCGCTATGGCGCCTGATGTCGTCCGTCCGGAAGTTGAAGTTAGCAACGTAATAAAACTACAAAACAATCCAGCAATCCACACAACAGCCACCCCTTCGGGGCGCTGTCCTGCCCGGGCCAGATGTTCCACGGCCAAACCTGAACTCCAACCATGAAGATGGGGCCAGCAGGCCCCATTTTTTTATTGCTTGTCCCCCGTGCCATCTTGCTGCGATGCGGGCACCGGCATCATATCGCCTTTCCCAGCGGCACCGCCTCCGCCGGGGCCAGGGGGAAATGGCAGGCCACCTGATGAGCCGCACCGCCGCACGGCTCCAGATCGGGTGACGTGGTGCGGCACAACTCAGTCGCATAGGGGCAGCGCTGATGGAAGTGGCAGCCGCTCGGCGGCGAGATGGGGGATGGCACGTCCCCGGTCAGCAGGATGCGCTGGCTGCGCCTGCGGGGATCCGGCACCGGGATGGCGGAGATCAGCGCCTGGGTATAGGGGTGACGGGGGGCCAGATAGAGCTGCTGGGCCTCTGCCAGCTCGACGATCCGGCCCAGATACATGACCGCAATCCTGTCGGAGATGTGCTTGACCACCGACAGGTCGTGGGCGATGAAGATGATGGCCAGGTTCATCTCCCGCTGCAGGGTGAGCAGCAGGTTCACTATCTGGGACTGCACCGAGACGTCGAGGGCCGACACCGCCTCGTCGCACACCAGCAGCTTGGGCTTGAGGGCGATGGCCCGTGCGATGCCGATGCGCTGGCGCTGGCCTCCCGAGAACTCGTGGGGATAGCGATCCGCCGCGCTGCCGGGCAGCCCCACCTTGTCCAGCAGCTCCTGCACCCATGCACGCCGCTGTTCGGCGTTGCCCTTGCCGTGGATGATGAAGGGCTCCTCCAGGATCTGCCCCACGGTGTGGCGGCCGTTGAGGGATTCTGCAGGATCCTGGAACACGACCTGCATCTCCTGGCGCAGGGAGCGCATCTCCCTGGGCGAGAGGTGGGTGATGTCGCGCCCCTCGAAGGTGATGGAGCCGGCGGTCGGCTCGAACAGCTTGAGCAGGGAGCGCCCCAGGGTGGACTTGCCGCACCCCGACTCCCCCACCAGGCCGAGGGTCTCCCCCTGCCGGAGATCGAAGCTGATGCCATCCACCGCATAGACGGTGTATTGCTTGCGCAGGAAGCCGCCGCCCATCTTGAAGTGCTGTTTCAGATCCCGTATGGACAACAAGGTGCTCATGACGCTCTCCCCCCACCGCTTGGGAGGCACAGTGGCGATGCCTCTGCCCCGCAGAAGGACGGAGCCCCGTCCCGTACCGGCAACACACGACTCATATGCTCAACTCCTTCCAGTGGTGACAGGCCACGGCGTGGCGATCGCTCAGCTGCTCGGTCACCGGTATGGTCTCCACGCACAGTGCGGTGGCATGGGGGCAACGGTTGGAGAAGCGGCACCCCGCCGGCATCTCGTGCAGGGCGGGCACCTGGCCCTTGATGGTCTTGAGCAGGCTCTTTGGCACATCTTCGAGGCGCGGGATCGAGGCCATCAGACCATGAGTATAGGGATGCCGCGGATGGTCAAACAGCTCGTAGATGTCGGCCCGCTCCACCGCCCTCCCCGCATACATCACCACCACCTCGTCGCACAGCTCCGCCACCACCCCGAGATCGTGGGTGATGAAGATGATGGCCATGCCGGTCTGGGCCTGCAGCGCCTTCATCAGATCCAGGATCTGGGCCTGAATGGTGACGTCCAGCGCCGTGGTCGGCTCGTCGCAGATGAGCAAGTCGGGCTCGCAGGCGAGCGCCATGGCGATCATCACCCGCTGGCGCATGCCCCCCGACAGGTTGTGGGGATAGGCCGAAAAGCGCTGGACGGGCTCCGGGATCCCCACCTTCTGCAGCATGGCGATGGCGGCCTCCCGGCGCTGTGCCTTGCTGTAGTCCGGCCTGTGCAGGTGAAACACCTCCATCAGCTGATCCCCGACCGTCTGCACCGGGTTGAGCGCCGTCATGGGCTCCTGGAAGATCATGGAGATGCGGTTGCCGCGCACCCTGTACATCTGATCCGGTGCCAGCGTGAGCAGTTCCTCCCCCTGAAAGCGGATGGAGCCTGCCACCACCTGCCCATGGGGCCTGGGCAGCAGCCCCATGATGGCGAGCGAGGTGACGCTCTTGCCGCAGCCGGACTCGCCGACGATGCCCAGGGTCCTGCCCGGCGCCACGGAAAAACTTACCCCGTCGAGCACCTTTATCTTGCCGTCGTCGACGGCGAACTCCACCTCGAGATCCCGCACCTCCAGGATGGGGGCCTGGCGCGGATCCTCATGATGCCTGGCACCGAAAATGGGGGCCTGTGTGTTGGGCATGACTGCTGCTCCCTTCTCAACCACATCAATGACGTGCATAGGTCTTGTCGATCAGCGTGACGGGGGCGAGCGCCTCCCCCTCGGCCTTGGCCTTCCGGGTCTCTTCCTTCACCTTGGGATCGATCCAGAGCAGGCCGCCGCTGCTGTGGGGGTAGCCATCCATGGGCCAGTAGAGCAGATCCGGCGTGTTTCGGGTGGCGGGCACCTCTGGCAGCATCACGTGGCGCCAGCTGCTGGCCCGCACATAGTTGAGCTGGACGCCGGGCACGAAGATGGCGAGATCATAGATGCGCTGCTGGATCTGACGGGAAATCCCGGCCCGCTTGGCCATGTCGAACTCGACGTTGTAGGCGTCGATCAGGGTATCCAGCTCCTTGTCCGCCACGTTGAACAGGTTGTTGGTCTGGGGCTTGTTGGCGTTGTCCGAGTGGAAGGACTCCCAGTATTGCGGGTAGAGACCGCCGCCGCCCCAGCCGAGCCAGGCCGCCTCGTGCTTCTTCTCCAGCATCACCTTGAAGCCGGTGGCGCCGTCCACCAGGTTGAGCTCCAGATCCAGGCCCGCCTTCTTGGCCTCTTCTTTCAGCACGGTCAGCCGCTTGGAGTGCTCCTGGCTGGTGTAGGTGAGCGCCAGGGTCAGCCGCTCCCCCTTGTCGTTCTGCAGTATGCCGTCCGGCCCCGGCTTGCCGTAGCCCCCCTTGGCGAAGTACTCCCGCGCCTTAGCGATGTCGTAGGCCCGCTCCGGCAGCGTCATGTCGGTGAACTCGCCAAAACCCGATCCGAAGGTGGTGGCCCTGTCGTAGTCGCCGCGCAGCACCGTCTCGATCATCTTGTCGAGGTTCATGGCGTGCTGGATGCCGAGCCGCACGTTGATGTCCGCCAGCTTGGGATGGCTGACGTTGAGGTGTATCCCCTGCCCCCCCTGCTTGGTGTCGGTCATGGCCATCACCTTCTGCACATAGCCCTTCTTGTACTCCGGGGTGACCGCCTTCTCATGCCACCAGTTCGGCAGGATCATCTCGAAGGTGTCCAGCTCCCCCTTCAGGAAGTGACGGAACGCGATGTTGTGGTCGCGGATCACCTGCACCTTGATGGTGTCGATGTTGAACCTGTGCTGGTTGTAGCGATCGTCCTTTGCCCACCACTCCTTCTGCTTGCTGAAGGTGACGGACTTGCCCTTCTTCACCTCGCTCATCACATAGGGGCCCGTGGTGGGCACCACGGCCCAGTTGTACTGCTTCACCCAGTTCGGGCCCATCTTGTAGTAGTGCTTGGGCTGGGGCCACAGCTCCGTGGTGTTGAGGAGATCCAGCTTGGCCTTGCGGCTGCCCGCCTTGACCAGGATGGTGTGGTCGTCGATCTTCTCCACCGCCACCACTTCGGTGGTGTAGTAGTTGTTGAACCAGGGCCCCTTGATGTCCTTGGAGCGCATCATCTCGTAGCCGAAGGTGTAGTCATCGGCGGTGACCGGCTTGCCGTCCGACCATTTGGCGCGGGGATCCAGCTTGAAGTAGACGGTCTGGCTGTCCGGCGCTATGGCCCAGGCACTCGCGAGCGAGGGGATGGGGTTGCCCGTATTGGGGTGAAAGCTGATGAGCCTCAGCTGGTTGTCCTGGATGAAGGAGCGGAACGAGCCGTTGGAGTCGGGCCCCACGGTGCGAAACGTCAGCGGGAAGCTGTCGACGAAGAGGTTGAGGGTGCCGCCGGGCAGCGCCTTGGGCGAGGCGAACACGGGGTCGGTGTCGTTGGTCTCCCACTTGAGATCCGCAGGCAGGCTGGCCGCCCACACCCAGGTCCCGTTCACCAGCAGAAAAATAGCACCTATCCATTTGATTTTATTGTTCATGTTTGACTTCCTGGTCATGCCCCTGCACTGGGGGCTTATTCATCAAGGGTTCTGTCAACGCGGCCCGGCATGGCGCCGCGCCTCACTGATAACGGGTAAATTTGCGCGGATCGAACGCCTCCCGGATGGCCTCGCCGATGAAGGAGACCATGATGAGCACCAGGCTCACCGCCGCCACCACCGAGCTCACGATCCAGATGGCATCCAGGTTGTTGATCCCCTGGGAGAGCAGCTCCCCCCAGCTCGGGGTCGGCGGCGCCAGGCCGAAGCCCAGATAGTCCAGCGCCGTCAGGGTGGAGATGTTGCCCACCACGGCAAACGGCGCCAGGGTGACGATCATCATCAGGGTGTTGGGCAGAATGTGGTGGAAGATGATGCGCCCCGTGCCCGCCCCCTGGGCCCGCGCCGCCATCACGTAGTCCCGCGCCCGCTCCTTGTAGGTGAGGGTGCGCATGTACCAGGTGATCCCCATCCAGCCGAACAGCACGTTGATGCCGACGAAGAGGCCAAAATTCGGCTTGGCCAGGGAGACCAGGATCATGATGACGTAGAGGAAGGGCACCTGGGACCAGATCTCGATAAAGCGCTGCAGGATGAGATCGAAGCGGCCGCCGAGGAAGCCCATCATGCAGCCGATGCTGACCCCGATGACATAGCTCGCCACCAGCGCGATGAAGGCGAAGCCGATGGCGATGCGAAAGCCGTAGACCAGCCGTGCCAGCACGTCGCGACCGCTGGTGTCGGTGCCGAGGAAGTGGCGCTCCGCCAGGCTAGGCGCATAGGGCGGATAGGCCTCCTCCTTGAAGTCCTGCTCATAGGGGTTCCAGGGCACCAGGGGCAGCAGCACCCAGTCTCCCTTGTCCTCTTGCTCCAGCTTGGCTTGCAGTTGGCGGTAGTTGGTCTCGTACTCGTAGTCGAGCCCGAAGTGCTGCCCCGGGATCACGTCGCCATAGGTGGGGAAGTAGAGCTCCCCCTGATAGCTCACCGCCAGCGCCCGGCTGTTGACCAGGAGCTCCGCCAGCAGGGAGATGATCACCAAGACCGAGAAGATGACAAAGGAGTAGTAACCGCGCTTGATGGACTTGAAGCGCTTGAGTTTTTTCAAGGTAACCGGATTGAGCTGCATGGTTATTCTCCAAACCGCACGCGGGGATCCACAGGAGGTGCAACGCAGATATCGGAGACGATAGGGCGTGACATCGGCATGAGAAGAGAGATCAGATTCATGCTCAGTCTCCAAATCTGACACGGGGGTCAACCAGGGCCACGCAGATGTCGGAGACGATGTTGCCCACCAGCATCAGCATGGAGGTGATGGCCAGTATGCCCATGACGGTGGGGTAATCCCGCTCCACGATGGCCTCGTAGCCGAGCAGGCCGATGCCGTCGATGTTGAAGATGGTCTCGATGAGGAAGGAGCCGCCGAAGAAGACGGTGAGCACGGACCCCAGGTGGCTCGCGATGGGGATCAGGCTGTTGCGCATGGCGTGGTCGGTGACCGCCTTGCGAAACGGCAACCCCTTGGCCACGGCGGTGCGCACGTAGTCCGCCGACAGGTTCTCCATCAGGCTGTTCTTCATGGTCATGGTGAGGATGGCAAAATCCCCGATGGCGTAGGCGATGAGGGGCAGCAGGGCGTGGGCGAAGAGGGTGCGGATCTGATCCCAGCGGCTCTCCATGTACTCGAAGTCGTCCCCCGGGAAGCCCCCCATGGGCAGCCACTCCAGATGGAAGGCGAAGACGGTGATGAGGAAGATCCCCACCACGTAGGCGGGCAGCGCATAGGCCATGTAGATGAGCATGGAGCTCAGCGAATCGAAGCGGCTGTTGTGCCTGAGCGCCTTGGCCACCCCGAGCGGGATGGAGACGGCATAGCTCAGCAGAAAGGTCGCCAGCCCGAAGAAGGCGGTCACCGGCAGCCGCTCCTTGATGAGATCCCACACCGGCTCGTAGTAGCGGGTCGACTCGCCGAGATCCAGCACCGCCAGCTTCTGCAGCCACTCCCAATAGGCGATCAGCATGGGCTTGTCGAGGCCGTAGAAGGCCTTGAGCTCCTCGATCTGCTCGTCGGAGAGCGCCTGCGCCCCCTTGCTGCCGCTGGAGCGGCCGGACTCGTTCTGCGAGACCTGGGCCTGCAGCAGCATGCGCTCGACCGGACCACCCGGCACGAAACGGGTGATGGTGAAGACGAGCAGGGTGATCCCGAGAAACGTCGGGATGATCAGAAGCATCCGACGTAAGAAATACGACAGCATGTGGAACCTCGTCCTTGTTGTTCTTTTATGGCCAGTCACATCCGGTGACAGGCCTGTCCTTCCTGGCATTACTCACTGAATTGACTGGCATTGGCAGACAATCCGGCCTGGTCACTGTAAAAGCTCTGCAACAAAAATCAAGTAGAACCAAGCCAGCGATCATGGCATCCCTCCCGCAGCATATCTCGCCGATGATTTTTTTCAAAAAAACCAACTTCAATATAAAAAACTGCTACGCCATCCTCTTTAACTTGTTTTTAATTATTAAAAAATTAATTACACATCCGTTTAAAGAATTGCAAAACACAATAAAAACAACAAGATAAAAACCAATCACCGCTCTCTTTATTTTACCTGTAGAAGAAGAGGGATATATCCATGGAGATCAGACCAGCTCAAAACGGCCTCCCGCAGAAAGGCAGATGAATATACTGAAAAAGTATGGATTAACGATATTGAGCCTGGCGAGACAGGCGAGTTATCGATAAGTTCAAAAATAATAAATAAAATTGCAAAGATCGAAATTAACAACATCTTTACACAATCTTGATTGATATTTTCGGAACAAAACGCCAAAAACAATCCATCAATCATAGATAGTCATCTGATTCCCTGCTTCATCCCCATCCTCGCCGCTCCATTTGACGTCCGTCATCAAACCTTGATAAGCCTTACGCACCGCTCCAACGAGGGCGGTAATGGAAGCAAACAAAAAACAATCAGGAAGGATACTAGCCATGCTTAGGAAAAGCAGACTCTCTGCTGCCGTAGCGTTTGCCTTGGCGAGCGCGGCAGTTGTGGCCACCCCTGTCCTGGCCGAAGAGGGCCAGAACGTCGAAAAACTGCAAAAAATCAAGGTTACCGGCTCGCGGATCTCCCGGGTCGACGTGGAGGGGGCCACCCCGGTCGTCTCCGTGACCAAGGCAAAGATCGAGCAGTCAGGTCAGCAGACCGTCGCCGATTACCTCAAGCAAGCCTCCTACAACTCCTTTGGCGGCGTCTCCCCGGCCTCCGGCAGCTCCTTCCAGTCCCAATCCACCGTCGGCCTGCGCGGCCTGGGTTCAGAGCGCACCCTGGTCCTGCTGAACGGCAAGCGGGTGGCGGGCTCCCCCACCATGGGTGGCACCTCCATCAACCTCAACACCATCCCCATGGCCGCCGTTGAACGGGTCGAGGTCAACCTGGACGGCGGCTCCGCCATCTACGGTTCCGACGCCATCGGCGGCGTCATCAACGTGGTGCTCAAAGAGGGCTACGAAGGCCTGACCTTCCAGGGTCGCCTCGGCTCCCCGACCGAAGAGGGCGGTGACGAGAAGAGCGGCTCCATGGTCGCGGGGATCAATGGCGAGAAGGGCTCGCTGATGGCGGTCTACGAGCACGACAAGAAGGACGTGATCTACAGCCGTGATCGCGACTATCTCGCCAAGCAGGGCAACGATGCCCCCAGCCCCTATGGTCGCAACGTGGAAGGGATCACCGGCCTCGATGCCAACGGGGATCCCATCTGGAAATACGGCCCCCTGGCCGGCGCCACCAATGCCGACGGCACCTGTAAAGAACCCTTCATCGGGTTCGAGGGCGGCTGCAACTTCAACTATGGCCAGGTCGCGGCCACCACCGCCTCCCGCAGTCGTGACACCCTCTACGTGAACGGTCGCTACCACATCAACGACACCGTCGACTTCGTGCCGCAGCTCATCGGTTCCCGGGTCGAGAGCTTCGGTCGCTTCGCCCCCGCCGCCGGCGCCTTCACCATAGATCCGGCCAACCCGAAGAACGCCCAGTTCTTCACCGACAACGGCCTGGATGCCGCCGCCACCCAGGGTCTGGGTGAGGCAGCCTACGCCTACTACCGCTTCAGCAACGTCGGTCCCCGCGACAACTACGTGACTGACGTGACCGGCAGCATGAACCTCGGCTTCGAGGGCACTGTCACCACGGAAAGTGTCGGCGACATGCAGTGGAACGCCGGCTACATGTACTCCAAGACCGACAACAAGGAGAACGGCACCGGCTACGTGCTGAAGTCCGCCGCCCAGCAGGCGGTTGCCGACGGCAAGTTCGTGGGGGGCGAGTTTGACGCCAATACCACGGCCTCCATGGCCGCCGACACCAGCCGCCGTTCCACCATGGACTTCTACCAGTGGTACGCTGGTGTCCAGTGGGACATGGGCGAGCTGCCGGCCGGTCCGGTCAGCTGGTACGCGGGCGCCGAGTACAACGACTGGGTCTACAGCGACAAGTACGATGCCCAGTCCGAGGCCGGCAACATCATCGGCTCCGCCGGCAACTCCTCCGGTGGGGTGCGCGACGTGACCGCCGCCTACATCGAGTCCCTGGTGCCCATCACCGAGCAGGTCGAGCTGAACGTGGCCGGCCGCTTCGATGATTACAGCGACTTCGGCAGCGCCTTCTCGCCCAAGGCGAGCCTGCGCTACCAGCCGCTGGACAACCTGATGCTGCGTACCTCCTGGTCCCGCTCGTTCCGCGCCCCCAGCCTGAGCGATCTCTACGCGGCAGATTCGGAGTCCGCCGACTGGGCCAAGGACTATGTCTACTGCGAGGCGAACGGCATCTCGGCCGCCGACTGCCCGAACCGCCAGTACACCACCACCCGCACCGCCAACGAAAATCTGAAGGAAGAGACCGCGGATACCTGGAACTTCGGGGTGGCCTACAGCCCGCTGGACGACCTGAACCTCTCCCTGGACTACTACACCATCAAGATCGAGGACGTGATCCAGCTGAACTCCCTGCAGTCCGTCATCTATGACGAGCTGAACAACGGCGGCTCCAGCAACATAGTCCGCAACAGCCAGGGCAAGATCAGCAGCGCCATCGCCCCCATGGTCAACCTCGGCACCCTGAACACCAGCGGCCTGGATCTGAAGCTGGATTACCGTTACGACCTGAACGCCGCCACCATCCGCTACGACCTGGGCGGTACCTACATCCTGGAGTACAAGGAAGGTCTGTACGCCGGTGGCCCCGTCATCGACAAGATCGGCCAGAACGGTCTGCCGCAGCTGCGCTTCAGCTCCGGCGTGGGCGTCAACGTTCCCCAGTGGTGGAACATGGATACCTACCTGAGCGCGAACTACATCGACTCCCAGAGCCAGGACTACATCGCCGACACCGGTGAGGAAGTGGGTCACATAGCGTCCCAGACCACCTGGAACCTGAACGTCGGCGTGGATGCCCCCTGGGATGGCAAGATCCAGGTCGGGGTGAAGAACATGTTCAACGTGGGCCCGTCCCTCGAGAGCGATGGCTTTACCTATGACGAGGATCTCTACAGCATCGACGGCCGCATCTACTACCTCGACTACAGCCAGAAGTTCTAATCCACCAGCAGATGACAAGCCGGCCCGGTCGGGCCGGCTTTGCCCCATGCCCCAAGGAAGTTACGGAGATAGGGTAATCCTATGAAAACAAGGACAATTACAATGAAGAAAGCGCTCCTCGGCAGCCTGGTTTCGGCTGCCTTGCTGACCAGCTTCAATCTGAGTGCCGCCACCGCCGGTCAGGCCGTGGACGCTCAAGCCGCCACCGACAATGCCTCCAAAGTTTCCCAGCAGAAGATCGACAGCTACGCCGACTCTGCCGAGTCAGCCCTGGCCCAGTACAAGGCCGCCCTGCGCCAGGTCGACAGCCTGCGCACCTACAACGAGCAGGTGGGCAAGATGGTCGAGTCCCAGAGTGCCGAGCTCGCCTCCATGCAGAAGCAGATCGCCCAGATCGACCAGACCAGCACCGAAGTGGTACCCCTGATGCTCAAGATGATCGACTCCCTCGATCAGTTCGTGGCCCTGGACCTGCCGTTCCAGAAGGTCGAGCGGGAGGACCGCGTGGCGGCCCTGACCGATCTCATGAACCGGGCCGACGTCACCATCTCCGAGAAGTACCGCAAGATCCTCGAGGCCTACCAGATCGAAGAGGGCTTCAGCCGCACCATCGAAGCCTACAAGGCGAGCCTGGACAAGGATGGCGGCGAGAAGACCTACGAGTTCCTGCGCGTGGGTCGCATCGCCCTGCTCTACCAGTCCCCGGATGGCAATGAGACCGGCATGTGGAACAAGAAGACCCGCCAGTGGGAGGAGCTGCCCCAGGAGTATCGCAGCGCGGTTGAACAGGGCCTTCGCATCGCCAAGAAGCAGGCACCTCCCGCCCTCATCAAGCTGCCGGTTCAAACTGCGGAGAAAGCATCATGAAAGGAATCAAACTTGCCATCGCCTCGCTGATCGCGGGCGCCACCCTGGTCACCCTGCCGGTGACCGCCGCCGAGAAGCCGGTGGATCTCAATGCCCTGCTCAATCAGGTCAAGGCCGCCAGCACCAGCGAGTCCCAGCTCAACAAGGAGCGGGAAGCCCGCTTCCTGGCCGACAAGAACGAGCAGACCGCCCTGCTGGCCAAGGCCAAGGCGGAGCTGGCCGCCGAGGTTGCCAAGGGCGAACAGCTCAAGGCCACCTTCGATGCCAACGACAAGCAGCTCACCGAGCTGACCGAGACCCTGCGCCAGCGCTCCGGCAACATGGGCGAGATGTTCGGCGTGCTGCGCCAGTTCGCCGGTGAGTTCAAGGGGATCTTCAACGCCTCCGCCCGCCGGGTCGAGCATCCTGAGCAGACCGCCCTGCTGACCCGTCTGGCCGAGAGCAAGGAGCTCCCCTCCAGCGATGACCTGACCGCCTTTTGGACTACCACCCTCAGCCGCATGGTCGACGGTGGCAAGGTGAGCCAGATCCCGGCGACCGTGGTCTACGGCGAGGGCAACCAGGCCGAGAAGACGGTCACCCAGATCGGCGAGTTCAACACCGTCTCCGAGGGCAAGTACCTCACCTTCGTGCCGGAGACCGGCAAGTTCGAACAGCTGCCACGCCAGCCCGACAAGGCGGTACTGGAGCCCGTGGCCGACTTTGAGCAGGGTGACGGCAGCGTCAAGCCCGTCTTCATCGATCCGTCCCGCGGCGTGATCCTCTCCCTGCTGGTGCAGTCCCCGACCCTGAAGGAACGGATCGACCAGGGGGGTGAAGTGGGTTACGTCATCATGGTGCTCGGCGTACTCGGGACCCTGCTGGCCCTGTTCTGCGGTGCCCGCCTCTCCCTCATCGGCGGCGCCATGCGCAAGCAGCTGAAGTCCGAGCAGGTCATCAAGGGCAACCCCATCGGCGAGATGCTGGTGGCCTACCAGGAGCACCGCGGTGACAACATCGAGGATCTGGAATCCAAGCTCGACGAGATCATCCTGCGCAACGTGCCCAAGTTCGAGAAGGGCATCAGCATCATCAAGCTGATCGCCTCGGTCGCCCCGCTGCTGGGTCTGCTGGGCACCGTGGTGGGGATGATCGCCACCTTCCAGGCCATCACCCTGTTTGGTACCGGCGATCCCAAGCTGATGGCGGGCGGCATCTCCGAGGCCCTGGTCACCACCATGCAGGGTCTGGTCGTGGCCGTGCCCATGCTGTTCCTCTACACCATAGTGCAGACCCAGAGCCGCCGTCTCATCCAGGTCCTGGAAGAGCAGAGCGCCGGCTTCGTCGCCCGCTATCAGGAACGCCTGCACGCCGCCAAGGCCGCAGCCTAAGGAGTCACCCATGTGGTTCTGGTTGATTGAAGAAGTCGAGTCGGTCCGCCGGTTTCTGGGATTGGGGGGCGACGTGCTGGTCGCCCTGTTCTTCCTGACCCTGATGATGTGGGCCCTGCTGCTGGAGCGCTGGTTCTACTTCAGGGCGGTCTACCCCAAGCAGGTGAAGCAGACCAAGGCCGCCTGGCTGGCCCGCACCGATCACCTCTCCTGGTCCGCCAAACAGATCCGCCGCGAGCTGGTCTCCCGGGTCGCCATGGCGGTGGACAAGGGGATGCCGGTCATCAAGGTGCTGATCGCCCTCTGCCCGCTGATGGGGCTGCTGGGAACCGTGGTCGGCATGGTGCAGGTGTTCGACACCCTGGCCATCACAGGCACCGGGTCGCCGCGCGCCATGGCCTCGGGGATCTCCAAGGCGACGGTGCCGACCATGGCGGGCATGATTGCCGCCCTTTCCGGCCTGTTTTTTGTCAACCAGCTCGATCACAAGGCCAAGTTGGCGGTGCAGAAGCTGGAAGACAACCTGAAACACGGCTGATGCAGGATGCACATCCCCGGCAGGCTCTGGCCCGCCGGGGCACAGAACAAGCAAGGAGTTTTTTGCCATGAGAAAACGTCACAGCGACAGCGGTGCGGACGAGGCGGCCATCGATTTGACCCCCATGCTGGACATAGTGTTCATCATGCTGATCTTCTTCATCGTCACCACCTCGTTCGTCAAGGAGTCCGGCGTGGAAATCAACCGCCCGAGCGCCAGCACGGCCGAGACGGTGAAGAAGGGGAACATCATGGTCGCGGTCCGCGAGAACGGTCAGGTCTGGGTCGACAAACGGGTCGTCGAGGTGGGCGCGGTGCGCGCCAACATCGAGCGGCTGCGGGCGGAGAACCCGGAGAGCGCCGTGGTGATCCAGGCCGATACCGAGTCCCGTTCCGGGCTGGTGGTCCAGGTCATGGATCAGATCCGCATGGCCGGTGTCCAGAACATCTCCATCGCGGCAAGCAAGAGCAGCTGATGCCGGAGCGAGCCCTATGAGATACCTGATATCGTTGGCGGTCTCCTGCGTGGTGGTGTTCTTCCTGTTCCTGGGAATGAACAAGCTCATCACGCCGGATCACCGGGAGCTGACGGAGAGGGAGGACGTCACCATGACCGACTTCATCCGCCTCAAGCCTCAGGAGACCCTGCAAGAGAAGCAACGGGAACTGCCCAAGCCGCCGCCCCCGAACCGCCCGCCTCCCCCTCCCGAGATGGAGGTGGCGAGCACGGACAGGCCGCAGATGGAGAGCTCCCCCATGGACATGCCCAAGCTCGACATCCCGGTCAACATCGGTGGTGGCAACGCCCTGGGTGCCTACAGCACCGGCGGCGGTGGTGGCGGCATGGGTGGCAACAACGGCGCCATCCCGATGGCGACCTTCGAGCCCATGATGCCCCGCAAGGCGGCGCTGGCCGGCCTCGCCTCCGGCAAGGTGCTGGTGGAGTTCACCGTCACCGAGCGCGGTACCGTGAGCAACATCCGCATCGTCAAGGAAGAGCCCCGCAGCTATGACCTCGGCAAGGCGGCGCGCCAGACCATAGCCAAGTGGACCTTCAAGCCGGCCATGGTGGACGGCAAGCCGCAGCCCAGTCGCATGCAGCAAGAGATCGAGTTTGCGACCAACTAAGGAAGGTGGCGATGAAAAAGTTACACACCCTGATCCTCGCCCCGGTGGCCATGGCGGTGCTGCTCAGCACCGCCAGCTGGGCCGCCGAACAACCCGCCCTGTCTGACCGCGCCTACCGCGCGGTCAACAAGGCCCAGGCGTTGATCACCGAGAAGAAATACGGCGAGGCCAATGCCAAGCTGCAGGAGGCGCTGTCCGGCGCAGGCGAACGGGTCTACGACAAGGGGGTCATCTTGCAGACCCTGGGCTTCGTGGCCGCCCAGCAGGAGAAGTACGGTCAGGCGACCAAGTACTTCGCCGACGCCATCGCCACCGGCGGCCTGCCGCCCCCGGTGGCCCAGCAGGTGCGCTACAACCTGGCCCAGCTCTATATGGCGGAGGGCAATTACCAGGGGTCGATCAAGACCATGAAGGAGTGGTTTGCGAACCTCGGCAAGGACGAGAAGCCGACCCCGCACGCCTACATCACCCTGGCCAACGCCCATGTGCAGCTCAAGCAGTACCGGGAAGCCATCCCGGCGGTGGATCAGGCCATCAAGCTCTCCGCAGGCAAGGCGCCTGAGTCCTGGTACCTGCTGAAGATGGCGGCCCACTACGAGCTGAAACAGTACAAGCCGGCCAC
The DNA here is from genome assembly GCF_040908055.1 of Aeromonas sp. R7-4. Lineage (NCBI taxonomy): Bacteria > Pseudomonadati > Pseudomonadota > Gammaproteobacteria > Aeromonadales > Aeromonadaceae > Aeromonas > Aeromonas sp. R7-4. The sequence goes on along the minus strand of NZ_JBFODA010000067.1, from coordinate 24,906 downwards.
CGAGGTGCTCACCGCCCTGGTGGACAGATACCCGGAGAAGAAGAAGTACTGGACCCAGCTCTCGGCCATGCACATGCAGGCGGGCAACGATGCCAAGGCCCTGGCGGCACTGGAAGGGGCCTACAACCTCGGCATGCTGACCGAGGCCAACGAGTTGCAGCGTCTGGCCAACTACCTCGCCTTCGCCGGCATTCCCCACCGCGCCGCCCGCGTGATGGAGAAGGCCATGAAGGAGGGGACCATCGAGAGCACCGCGGCCAACTACAAGACGCTCGCCAACTACTGGCATCAGGCCAAGGAGCTGGACCCGGCCATCGACACCCTGGCCAAGTCCTACAAGCTGGCCCCCAATGCCGAGCTGCAGCTCAAGATGGCGCGCATGATGATCCAGAGCAAGCGCTACCAGGATCTGGTGGCCTTCGCCGCCAAGCCTGCCGCCAACGCCAGCGGCGAGCAGCGGGCGGATCTGAAGTTCCTAACCGGGGTCGCCTATTTCGAGCAGCAAAAGCCCAAGGAGGCGCTCAACGCCTTCACCCAGGCCGCCCAGAACGGCAACGTCAGTGGTCGCGCCACCCCCTGGATCAGCTTCTTGAAAGAGCAGCAGGGCGGCGCCGTCACTCAATAAACCGGCACGCCATGGACAAGAATCCGCCCATGGCGACTGCCCATTCACAATGGGGTTCGCCCCGCAGATTGCCTTGGTGGCAATTGGCCGCTCTTCGGAGCGGTCTTTTTTATGGCACCTCCCCTGCCCTTTTCCCCCTCCTTCTCCTTATATAAGGCACAAAAAAATCCGGAGCCTGGGCTCCGGATTGGGTCGTTGCGTTGAGAGGGGATTGCCCCCTCAACCTGTCATCAGTAGCTGCACACCAGCTTCCAACTGCCGTCACCCGCTCTGAGTTCGCTGCTGGTACAGCAGCCGGGACAACTCAGTAGTTGCACACCAGCTTCCAACTGCCGTCACCCACTCTGAGTTCGCTGCTGGTACAGCAGCCGGGACAACTCAGTAGTTGCACACCAGCTTCCAACTGCCGTCATCCGCTCTGAGTTCGCTGCTGGTACAGCAGCCGGGACAACTCAGTAGTTGCACACCAGCTTCCAACTGCCGTCGCCCGCTCTGAGTTCGCTGCTGGTACAGCAGCCGGGACAACTCAATAGTTGCACACCAGCTTCCAACTGCCGTCACCCGCTCTGAGTTCGCTGCTGGTACAGCAGCCGGGACAACTCAGTAGCTGCACACCAGCTTCCAACTGCCGTCACCCGCTCTGAGTTCGCTGCTGGTACAGCAGCCGGGACAACTCAGTAGTTGCACACCAGCTTCCAACTGCCGTCACCCACCTTGGGCTCGCTGCTGGTCCACCAGTTGGCCTGCCACACCCCCTTGTTGTGGGTCATGCGGTCGTTGCCGTTGGCGTGATCCCCGCGCGGCCAGGCCGGATAGGCGTTGTAGTCCGCCGGGTTGACGTTCTGGCTGGCGCAGGTGGTGCCACCGCTGCCGCCGTCCCCCCCACTGCTGCCCAGCACCGCCTCGGCCAGGGCCGGGAAGTCGGACTTCAGGCCTATGGTCTGGCTGCCGGCAATCAGGCGCATGCCGCTCGGCACGCCGGCGGCCGGCAGGTAGTAGGTCATGGCCACTTCCACGTCGGTGCCCGGCGCCCAAGCCTTCCAGGCCGGCAGCGTCAGGGCCACCTTGTGGAAGTCCTTCTCGCTCGCGATGCCGTCCGAGTTCTGGTTGCCGCCGCTCTCCACCACCTTCAGCCCCATGCCGCTCTGGTCGGTGATGGTGTCGGAGGTGGAGGTGGGCACCAGGAACTCGATGCGGGTGCCGCCCGGAATGGTCTGGGTCGACCTGTTGGTGAGCTTCAGGGTCGGGTTGATCGGGTAGTTGGAGTCCCCTTCCTTGAAGCCGGAGAGGCTCACGCCGATGTCGAGCTGGGCGGCCGGGGCCGGCAGATCGTTCTGCTTCAGGGCCGCCTTGTCGGCCTTGCTGAACTTCTCGTAGGCGAGGCTGGTGAGGGTGCTGCCCATCACGTACTCGTTCTTCGCGGCGTCGAAGTCATAGTCCCCCGCCATCTCCCAGAACATGACGCCGCCCAGGCCGCGCTTGACGATGTAGTCGAGCTTGTGACCCATGGACTCTTCATCTTCGGTGGAGAGGAACACCTTCTTCTGCTCGTTCCAGAGCCAGGGCGCATGGGCCTTGTCGTCGTAGTAACGCACATACTGGCCTTGCATCACGTGGGCCGGGTTGTTGGGATCCAGACCCCAGGCCTGACCGTAGCTCGGCAGAGTGGTGATGCCGAGGCTGGCCGCGTGCTCCAGGTTCTTGGCGTGCCACATGGGCACGGCGCCCCCGCCTATCTCCTTGCCGTTCTTGTCAAGGTCGTGCCAGATGTTGTCGATGCCCACAGCCCCGTTGCCGCACGGAATGGTGCTGCCACCGGTGCCCGGCTGGCAATCGCTCTGGCTCGGCAGCGCCGCCTTGCCACCCAGACCGTGGGTGCCACCGGTGACCCCCTGCCAGCCACGGGTGTAATAGGGCACCCCTATGTTGATCTTGCCCGCCGCCAGGGCACCACGGAAGTAGTGGGCCGCCCAGGCGGAGTTGAGATAGCCGATGCCGCCAAACTGGGCCTGGGTGTAGACACCCCACTGGGACAACTCGGGATCCGCCTTGTTGTCGAACAGGGCGGCGTTGTGACCGACGAAGTGGTTCCAGGCACCGTGGAAGTCATAGGTCATCAGGTTGACGTAGTCGAGGTACTGGGTGACCTGGAAGTTTTCCATGCCGCGCAGCAGGTAGGCCGAGGCCGGCGAGGCGATGGTCAGCATGTACTTGCGACCGTCCTCGGTGCCGGCGCTGTCGAGCTTGTTGCGCAGGGTCTTCATCAGCACTTCATAGTTCGCAAAGAGCTTGCCGCGACACTGGTTGGAGAGCGGGAAGTCGTTGGGGTTGCCCGCATCCTTCATGGAGGTGGGGTACTCGTAGTCGATATCCACCCCATCGAAGCCGTACTGGCGGATGAAGCCTACGGCCGAGTCGGCAAAGGCGTTGATGCCGGCGGTGTTGACCGAGCAGTCGCCCTTGGTGGTGGCGGCGTAGAAGCCGCGGGTATCGGCCCAGCCCCCGACGGAGATGAGGGTCTTCACGTCCGGGTACTGCTTCTTGTACTTGGACAGCAGGTTGAAGTGACCCTGATAGGCGAACTCCGGATCCATCTCGGCGCCCGGCACCCCGTTCCAGGTCAGCTTGGTGGCGGCGTCATCCACCTTGATGGTGTGGCTCTGCTCATCCACCGCCGCGAAGGCGTAGTTGATGTGGGTGATCTTGTCCCAGGGGATGTCGCTCACCAGGTAGGCGGGCAGGCCGTTCTTGCCGGTGCGCCAGGAGGTGAAATAGCCGATGACGCGGCGGCCATGGTCATCCCCCATGCACTCGCTGCCGTCGGCGCGGTAGATCTGGCGCACGTCGCAGGAGAGGTTGCCGCCGGTGGGGGGCAGGGCCGCCTCTTCCACCTGCACGTCCACCTGGGCCGATTCCCCGATCAGGTTCTCCTTGTCGGTCGCCACCAGCTTGAGACCGGCCAGCCCCTTGCTCTGGGGCGTCCAGCTCAGCTGCCAGGGAGCGCTGCTGTCCTCGCCCACCTTCTGGCCATTCACGAAGAGCTCGACCCTGGCGACGTCGTCGTTGGCATCGGTGACATTGCCGATCACGGTGGCGGCGCGGCCCAGGGTCACCTTAGCACCGGCGGCGGGGCTCGCGATGCTCGTCCTGGGTGCCTCGGGCGCCACCACGGCGGCGACCTGGAAGCTCGAATCCGCCTCGCTCAGCACCTTGCCGTCCTTGTCCAGCGCCCGGGCCTTGAGGGCGTGTGCCCCTACCCCGGCGGCATTCCAGCTGGCACCCCAGGGGGAAGCCGTGGCCGTGGCAATCAGGGTGCCGTCGATCAGGTACTCCACCTTGGCCAGCGCCGTGACCGGGCCGCTCAGGGTCACCGCCAGCGCGACGCTTGCCCCTTCGCTGACGCTGCTGCCCACGGCGGGGGAGCCGATGGCGACGACCAGGGCCGGTGGCGGTACCTCGCCGCCATAGAGCTTCCAGGCATCGGCCCAGACCACGCCCACCCCGGGGGCATAGTGGTAGGGCGAGGCGCCGCACCAACCGGAGTAAGGGAATTCCTTGCATTCATAGAGGGCGCCTGCGTTGCTGACGATGTCGCCAGCCTGGTAGGCGGTGCCGGCCTGATAGGCGGGATAGGCGGCCTGCGCCCAGGCAGGGACGGCCGCAAGGGCGACCAGCATGGCAAGCCTGCTGGGCCTCAAGATCTGTTGCATATTGTTGTCATCCTTGTTTTGTCTTGGCTTCAACACCGGGAAAAGCGCAATCGCAACAGGGAACAAGGGAACGACAACAGGCCATGGACGGGCCACAGACCCTCAAGTCACCCCGGGTAGCCCCGCTGTCTGGCCCACGTGGGTCAGATCGGAGGCTTTGCGTCCCGACATCGCTGCCGGTTTGCCCTTTGCCTGGGTTCCGTGAGGAACGGCTCGAGTATAGGAAGCAAGTGACAACGGCTCAATCTTTATTCTCGAAGGAAAATATGTGAATGCCGGCGGCTTCACACTTTTCACCCACCGGACAAATAACAAATAACTCATCAATATCAAACTGTTAGCCATGTCAAAAAATGGCGAATGGCCTCTTTTGTCTCCTTATAATGTGCGCTCCCTCACTGGTCAGAGCAGCCAGAAATGTGACAATGCGCGCCCTTGGCCAAGAGGCCAAGGCTATGGAAACACTGGCAAAAATAAAAAAGGAATCCCCATGAAAGGAACACCTACCCTGCTGTCGCTGGCAGTGGGGCTCGCCCTCGCGTCCCCGCCTCTCCATGCCGCCGGCTTCAGTTGCCCGGCCGACAGTGCCCTCACCCCCATCCCCGCCATCCAGGGCAGCGGCGACAAGAGCCCCCTCGTCCCTGACGATCAGTTCGAAAGCCCCGGCAGCGTCTCGGTCAAGGCGGTAGTCTCGGCTCTGGGGGAGAGCCTCAACAAGGGCTTCTACCTGCTGGATGTGCAGGGGGACGGCAACCCCGAGACGTCGGACGGCATCTTCGTCTACCTCAACGACAAGAACTTCGCCAGCAAGTACCCGGACATCAGGCCGGGCGCCCTGGTCTGTCTGGAGGCCAAGGTCGAGGAGTATCATGGTCACACCCAGCTCAAGCCCCTGTTTGATGGCAGCACACCGCGCCTGACAACCCTGGCCCAGGGCGCCGCCCCCGCCGCCACGGCACTGCGGGTGCTGGAGGGGGAAACCCTGGCCCGGGCCCTGGAGCGTCACGAAGGGATGCGGGTGCGCCTCGATGGGGGCAGCGCCCTCAAGATCAGCCGCAACTTCAGCTACGACTATGCCGCCCGGCGCAACAACCTGGTGCTCGCCCACGGCGCCCCGCTGATGAAGCCGACCCAGCTCCATGTGGCGAGCAGCCCCGAGGCCGTGGCGCTGGCCGAGGCCAACGCCAGCAACCGCGTCTTCCTCGAGTCGGACTTCAAGGCCGCCAACGGCAAGCTGCCCTGGTTGCCGGCCTGGGAGCCGGAGCAGGGTTACCTGCGCATCGGCGATGCCCCGGTCAATCTGGAAGCCCTGGTGGGTTACAGCCATGACGAGTACCGCCTGATAGTGCCCAAGGATCAGCGCATCACGGCGGGGGATCTGCTGCGCACCGACGAGAACGACCGCCAGGGCGCACCGGCCCGCGCCAATGGCACCGACCTGCGCATCGGCAGCTTCAACGTGCTCAACTACTTCACCAGCCACTCCAGCGTGGGGGGCGCTCTCAACGTGCTCTGCGCGGATCAGGCGGACGCGGACAGCGCCAAGGGCTGCAACCGCGGCGCCAAGAGCCTGGAGGAGTTCCAGTTGCAGCGCACCAAGATCGTCAACGCCATCACCGAGATGGACGCCGATCTGCTCGGCCTGATGGAGATGGAGAACAACGGCTTCGACGAGCACGCCGCCCTCCACGATCTGGTGGAGAGCCTCAACGCCCGGCAGAAGGAGGCGAGCAAGCACTACGCCTTCGTCACCCTGCCCAAGGCCCTGCTCACGGAGGATCGATTCTTTGGCGGCGACGCCATCATGGTGGCCATGATCTACCGCCCCGCCCTGCTCACCCCGAGCGGGGATGCCGACGTCATCCCCCTGCCCCAGCAGCGCTACACCACGGGCGGCGTCACCAGGAGCGCCGGTCAGCGGGACTCCCTGGTCCAGCGCTTCACCGTGGCGGGCAGCGACGCCCCCCTGACCCTGGTGGTCAACCACCTCAAGTCCAAGGGGTCGGGCTGCTATGAAAACGGGGATGGCAAGACGGAGCCTGCGGATCTGCAGGGCAAGTGCACCGAGTTTCGGGTGAGCGCCGCCAAGGTGCTGGGGGAGGCGGTGAGCAAGATGCCGGGGCAGGTGCTGCTGGTGGGGGACTTCAACTCCTACGCCAAGGAGGATCCCATCCGGGTGCTGACCGACTATGCGCCGGTCGCGGGGGAGCGCCAGATCCGGTCCGCCTCCCACACCTATATCGGCGATAAGCCCTATGAGAAGATGGGCCAGACGGTGGCCAAGGGTTACGGCCTGGTGGATCTGAACGTCAAGTTCAACCGGGAGAAGGCCATCTCCTACAGCTACGAGGCCGAGCTCGGCACTCTGGACTATGCCCTCGCCAACCCGGCGCTGGCTGACAAGGTGGTGGCGGTGGCCGACTGGCACATCAACTCCTTCGAGAGCAACCTGTTCGAATATGGCAGCGCCTACACCGGCGATCTCATCAAGTCGGACAACCCCTTCAGCGCCTCGGACCACGACCCCGTCATCGTCGACCTCAGGCTCAAGGAAGCGAGCAAGGGGGGTGGCGGGGCCATGGGCGCCCTGCTGCTGGCGCTACTGCCGCTGGCCTGGCGACGTCGTCACGGCTGATGCCGAGCCGGCATGAACCAAAAGCCCGCCGCAGTGCGGGCTTTGTTACGACGAAGAGGAAGGGAAGATGGAGGCGAAAAGAAAAAGGCCACCGCAATGCGGTGGCCTTCTATATGGTGGAGCTACGCGGGATCGAACCGCGGACCTCTTGCATGCCATGCAAGCGCTCTCCCAGCTGAGCTATAACCCCAATATGTATGAATGACGTCTAGCCATTCTGAATTTGGTGGAGCTACGCGGGATCGAACCGCGGACCTCTTGCATGCCATGCAAGCGCTCTCCCAGCTGAGCTATAACCCCAAATTCTTTCTTCATTAGACAACGGGTTCTGGCGGCCGGTTGTCCGTGACTGCAAATAATGGTGGAGCTACGCGGGATCGAACCGCGGACCTCTTGCATGCCATGCAAGCGCTCTCCCAGCTGAGCTATAACCCCACAAAGGTCGGCCTGGGTGATACACACCGCACTGCCCTGGGCACTTCATCTTCAATCAGGAACCTGGTGGAGCTACGCGGGATCGAACCGCGGACCTCTTGCATGCCATGCAAGCGCTCTCCCAGCTGAGCTATAACCCCTTGGATTCCAGATTGTTCGAGGAGAATTTGGTGGAGCTACGCGGGATCGAACCGCGGACCTCTTGCATGCCATGCAAGCGCTCTCCCAGCTGAGCTATAACCCCAACTCACCTCGGCGCTACCAAAGTTATCTCTGGCAACGGAGGCGCATGATAGGCATCGCCCGCTTTGCTGTCAACCCAAAATTCTCGCTCGTTGGAGCGTTTAGTCAAAATTCAGGCAGTTAGCCGGTTTTACCGCCAACCTCGCCGCTATCTCCCTGTTTTACGTCGCAAATCCGCTCGAGGCCAAAATGCGAAGGGCCCCGTCAGGGGGCCCTTCTGGTGATTCACAGCGGCTTACACGGCGGCCATGCGCGCTTCGATGTAGGCCAGCGCGCGATCGATACGAGCAAGGACCCGCTCCTTGCCCACCAGCGCCATCACGGCGTCGGCGATGCCAAGGGGACTGACCCGTACCGGCGAGCCTGAATTATTCGGCGGCCATACGCGCTTCGATGTAGGCCAGCACCCGCTCCTTGCCCACCAGCGCCATCACGGCGTCGGCAATGCCAAGGGGACTGACCCGTACCGGTGAGCCTGAATTACTCGGCGGCCATACGCGCTTCGATATAAGCCAGCGCGCGATCGATACGAGCGAGGACCCGCTCCTTGCCCACCAGCGCCATCACGGCGTCGATCGCCGGGGACTGACCCTGGCCGGTGACGGCCACGCGCAGCGGCATGCCGACCTTGCCCATGCCTTGGCCCAGCTCGGCAGCGGTCGCTTCAATCAGCTCGTGCAGCGCTTCGGTAGTCCAGCTATCCAGTGCAGCCAGCTTGGTTTTGGCCAGAGCCAGCGGCTCGGCCGCGACGCCACGCAGATGCTTCTTGGCAGCAGCTTCATCGATGGCCTCGTACTCTTCGAACAGGTAGCGGCTCTGGGCGGCCATCTCTACAAGAGTGTTGCAGCGCTCGGCCAGCAGGGTCACCACGTCGGCCAGCGCCGGGCCCTTGCGGGTGTCGATCTGCTGGTGCTCCATGTGCCAGGCCAGATGCTTGGCAACATAAGCCGGATCCAGGCTGCGCATGTAGTGGTTGTTCAGCCACAGCAGCTTGTCGGTGTTGAAGGCAGAGGCAGACTTGGAGATGGCATCCAGGCTGAACAGCTTGATCATCTCGTCCAGGCTGAAGATCTCCTGATCCCCGTGGGACCAGCCCAGACGCACCAGATAGTTCAGCAGGGCTTCCGGCAGGTAGCCATCGTCGCGGTACTGCATCACGGAGACTGCACCGTGGCGCTTGGAGAGCTTGGCACCGTCGTCACCCAGGATCATGGAGACGTGGGCAAATTCCGGTACCGGCGCGTTCAGCGCCTTGTAGATGTTGATCTGGCGCGGGGTGTTGTTGATGTGATCTTCACCACGCACCACGTGGGTGATCTCCATATCCCAGTCATCGACTACAACACAGAAGTTGTAGGTCGGCGCACCGTCGGTACGGCGGATGATCAGATCGTCGAGCTCTGTGTTGGCGAACTCGATGCGGCCACGGACGTGGTCATCGAACACCACCGAGCCTTCGGTGGGGTTGCGGAAGCGGATCACGTGGGGCGCATCGGCCGGGTGATCGTGGGCGCCATCCCGGCACTTGCCGTCATAACGGGGCTTCTCGCCGTTGGCCATCTGGCCTTCACGCAGCGCTTCCAGCCGCTCCTTGGAGCAGTAGCACTTGTAGGCGCGACCGTCCGCCAGCATCTCGTCGATCAGCGCGTTGTAGCGGTCGAAGCGCTTGGTCTGATAGTAGGGACCCTCATCCCAGTTCAGCTCCAGCCATTCCATGCCCTCAATGATGGCGTCGATGGCCTCCTGAGTGGAACGTTCCAGATCGGTATCCTCGATACGCAGCACAAACTCGCCGCCCTGGTTCTTTGCAAACAACCAGGAATAGAGTGCGGTACGGGCACCGCCGACATGCAAAAAGCCGGTCGGGCTGGGAGCAAAACGGGTCTTGACTTTCATCTTTAAGCCTTGTGTAGAGGGCCTTGGGCCAATTCGTTAAAAAAACCGTCGCATTTTAGCACCGACAATGACGGATGGGAAAACCATGGAGAGGCAGAGGGTAAAATAGGGGAGAAACAGGTAAAAACCACTGACTTTGAGTGGGATCGCAGAATGTTACCTCTTTTTCCGCTTAGCTAGGCGAGATTGCTGGAGAGATCTCCCGCCCTGCCGATACTTCGGACAACCTTCTACCACACAAGGAACGCAAGATGCAGTTTCGTTCTATCCAGAATCGCATCCTGGTGCTGGCCGGGATCGCCATGACTGCGGCCCTGGTCATCCTGATCCTGCTCAATCAATACTCGGGCCGGCAGACCCAGCAGCTCACCATCAGTTCCAGCCGCGCCGCCCTGCAGCAGGAGGCCTGGCAGAAGGTGAGCGCCAATGCCCGCGCCGAGGCCGCCACCATCACCCAGCTGCTGCAGAAGGGGCTCTCCTACACCCAGCAGATGGCCAGCGTCTTCGCCCGGCAGCAGGAAGGCAAGCTGCCGCTGGATCGCCAGCAGGCCACCGACCTGCTCAAGGCCCAGCTCGGTCTGGAACCCCAGCTCTATGGCGCCTTCGCGGGCTTCGAGCCCAATGGCTTCGACGGCCAGGACGCCAGCTTCGCCGGTCAGACGGCGCTGGGCAGCGACGGCCAGGGGCGCTTCGTCCCCTACTTCTATCGCGACAAGGATCAGATCGGCACGGATCTGTTGCTCTCCATCGAGAAGAGCGACCCGGACGAATTCGGCAATCCCGCCAACGACTACTACGCCTGCCCGCAACGGGAGGGGCGCTCCTGCCTCATCGACCCCTTCAAGGTCGACATCAACGGTCAGCAGGTGCTGGTGAGCACCATCACCACCCCCATCCTGGTAAACGGCCAGTTCAAGGGGATAGCCGCCCTGGATCTGGCGGTGGACTCCATCAGCCGTCAGGCCAAGTCCCTCAACAGCAACATCTATGACGGCAAGGGGGAGACCCTGATCGTCAGCGCCGCCGGTGTCATCACCGGCACCAGCGGCGATGCCGCCCTGCTCGGCAGCCGGGCCGACAAGGTGCTGGGCGACGGCTGGCAGCAGTACCTCAAGCCGGAGGTACAGCGCCAGGAGCTCGACGAGGCGTTTCGTATCTCGGTGCCCATAGCTGTGCCTGGCATGAGCCGCAACTGGGCCATCATAGTCACCCTGCCCTACCAGGTGGTGCTGGCGGGGGCCGACGAGCTGGAAGCCCAGCTCACCGACATGAACCGGGCCGCCATGACCCAGCAGCTGATCGGTGCCCTGCTGGTGCTGGCGCTGGCGCTCGCCACCATGCTGGTGATCGCGCGCAGCATCACCGGCCCCATCCGCCAGATGGTCAGCCTGGTGGATGACATCGCCGACGGCGAAGGGGATCTCACCAAGCGCCTCAACACCCAGTCCCAGGACGAGCTGGGGGCCCTGGCCCGCGGCATCAACCGCTTTATCGACAAGCTGCAGGCGCTGCTCGGCGACGTGCAGAAGACCGCCAGCGAGGTGCATCGCCACGCCGGCGACACCGATCGCATCGCCGGCCAGACCGACACCAACCTGCAGCATCACCAGGCGGAGATGGAGCAGATGCTGACCGCGGTGCAGGAGATGTCCTACGTCAGCCAGGAGGTCGCCACCCACGCCAACAACACTGCCGACTCCGCCAAGCAGGCCCAGAGTGCGGCGGATCAGGGCAAGGTGCGCTTCCAGCAGGTGATCCACTCCATGCACAGGGTCGCCGCCGAGGCGGGCAAGGGCGCCGAAGTGGTGGAGGGGCTGGCCCACGACAGCGAGCAGATCACCAGCATACTCACCGTGATCCAGGGCATCGCCGACCAGACCAACCTGCTGGCCCTCAACGCCGCCATCGAGGCGGCCCGGGCCGGCGAACAGGGGCGCGGCTTCGCGGTGGTGGCGGACGAGGTGCGCAAGCTGGCGGGCAATACCCAGCAGGCGGTGCAGAACACCCAGGAGCTGATCGAGAAGATCCGCCACAGCTCGGCCAACGCGGTCAATGCCATCCAGCAGAGCCAGCAGCTGACCCATCAGGCGGTGGGCGAGGCGGATCAGGCGGAGGCGGCGCTGGACAGCATCTTCCAGGCCATCGCCACCATCAACGACATGACCTACCAGATAGCGTCCGCCGCCGAGGAGCAGAGCTCTGTCTCCGAGACCGTCTCCGGCAATCTGTCAAAAACCAGCGCACTGGCCAACGACATCGCCCGGGACGCCACCAGCACGGCCAACGCCAGCCAGGCCCTGCGTCAGGCGGCGGAGCGTTTGCAGCAGTTGTTGGGACAATTCCGTCTCAACTGATAATTTTCATGCTCTGGACTCTCCCCCTCGGGGGCGAGTCCGTTTACCATAGGCGGCATATTTGCCTGATGGCAGGCAATGTAGTGAGAGGTAAATGCCGTGCCCACCCCGGACCGTCGCCCACGTGGCCATAACAGACGAGCCCAGCAGCGTCGCCAAGACGAATCACAAGGAACCCTGCTCCAACGTATCAACGCGGCTACCCTGCCCCTGCGCCAGCGCCTCGGCCAGGGCATGAGTGGCCTGGGTCAGCGCAACAAGGAGCCAAAGGCGGCCTCGTTCAGACTGGCAAGCCCGCTGCCCCGCAAACACACCATAGGGTTACTGGTGCTGATCCCGCTCTGGCTGATAGTGCTGGCCTGGGAGCCTTCCCCCAGCGCACCGGCGGCCGCCCCGTCCGGTTCCCTTGCTGTGCCACTCGCCGTACCGGCCCAGGCGCTGACCGTGGGCAGCGAGACGGCCGGCAGCGCGCCAGCCGCGACCAAGCCGGTCGAGGAGAAGGTGGACGGCACCTGGCTGCAGCACGAGGTGCAGGCGGGCGAGACCCTCTACTCCATCTGGCGCAAGTTCGAGCTGCCGGGGGCCGAGCTCAGCCGTCTCATCGCCATCGAAGGGCCTGATCGCCCGCTGACCCGACTGCAGTCCGGCAAGTCGGTCTTCATTCTGGTGGACGCCAGCCGCCGCATCCAGCGGGTCGAGATCCGCTCTTTCGGTCAGGCAAACTATCGCTACGACCGCCAGGGGGAAGGGTTCGCCCTCAAGGAGTGAGGCACAGTCAGCCACAGTGCGATCGTGCAGACGGGAGGCCATGGCCTCCCGTTTTTTTGACGTGAAGCATGAAACAAGCCGCTGACTTCACAATACTTTTAGCTTGCTCAAAAAATGAAAAGGGCCAAATTGACAAGGGATCGGGCTCCAGTACAATCGGTCAGGCTTTAGACAGGGATTGTGCTACATGCTACTGGGACAAAGAGACGTGGTCAGTCATGCTTCAACCCCTGGCTTCCAGGCAAATGCAGCCTAACGAGGCTTAGTTTCATTTTGTTATAGATAGGACTTACCACATGTCTGACATTCGCACCGGCCAAGTAAAATGGTTCAACGAAACCAAGGGTTTTGGCTTCATCGAGCAATCCCAGGGACCGGACGTTTTCGTTCACTTCTCCTCCATCCAGAGTGCAGGCTTCAAGACCCTGGCTGAAGGTCAAAAAGTCCAGTTCACTGTGACCCAGGGCAAGAAAGGCCCTCAGGCCGAGAACGTCACCGTTATCTGAGCCGGCACCAGTGAGTCTGTAGGAGGAGCCAAGGCCCCTCCTATTTTTTTGTCCGTCATTTCCCCTCCCCGCACGAACCGCTGCCGCCATCAGCCACTTAGATCTTGCTTGCAGGAAAAGGTGAGCGCAGAGCTGGCCGAAAGCCGCATCCGGCAAAGCATAACGGCGCGATGTGGTGGGCAATGCGAACGGATGATGAGGGCTTCGAGGAGAGATTGGAGTGGGAAACGGAGACTCGAACTCGCGACCCCGACCTTGGCAAGCGCGGATCATGCTCTACCAACCGGGTATGGCAAGCATTGTCTTGGGAAACTGGATGCGCGAACTTGGCGCAGAGAGATTGGATTTGAAGGATCTGACGAGAGATTGGAGCGGGAAACGAGACTCGAACTCGCGACCCCGACCTTGGCAAGCGCGGATCATGCTCTACCAACCGGGTATGGCAAGTATTGTCTTGGGAAACTGGACGCGCGAGCTTGGCGCAGAGAGATTGGATTTGAAGGATCTGACGAGAGATTGGAGCGGGAAACGAGACTCGAACTCGCGACCCCGACCGGGTATGGCAGTCATTGTCTTGGGAAACTGGGTGCGTGAACTTGGCGCAGAGAAATTGGATTTGAAGGATTTGACGAGAGATTGGAGCGGGAAACGAGACTCGAACTCGCGACCCCGACCTTGGCAAGGTCGTGCTCTACCAACTGAGCTATTCCCGCAACAGGATGTCGTCTGCACATGGTTGGAGCGGGAAACGAGACTCGAACTCGCGACCCCGACCTTGGCAAGGTCGTGCTCTACCAACTGAGCTATTCCCGCAACGGAATACCATCTGCAGCACTTCATAAAACAAGCTTGGAGCGGGAAACGAGACTCGAACTCGCGACCCCGACCTTGGCAAGGTCGTGCTCTACCAACTGAGCTATTCCCGCAACGGTATGTCATCTGCACATGATTGGAGCGGGAAACGAGACTCGAACTCGCGACCCCGACCTTGGCAAGGTCGTGCTCTACCAACTGAGCTATTCCCGCAACATGGATTGTCTTGAGGCTGGCGGATGATTGGAGCGGGAAACGAGACTCGAACTCGCGACCCCGACCTTGGCAAGGTCGTGCTCTACCAACTGAGCTATTCCCGCATCGGAATAATCATCTGCACATTTTGGAGCGGGAAACGAGACTCGAACTCGCGACCCCGACCTTGGCAAGGTCGTGCTCTACCAACTGAGCTATTCCCGCAAAACCTGAAAACAGACCGTACAGCATTTGGTTGCTTGCGCTACTGTACGGGAGCCGAATTATAAGAGCAGACATTCCAATTGCAAGGGCTTTTTTGTCTGGTTGCAGCCGTTCGCTCAAAAGCTGGCCGAACTGCCGATTTTAGCAACCGGACGACGGCAACCCCTTGCCTGTCACTCAGATTTTGAAGACGTGGGCGCGGTAGAACTGCAGCTCGGCGATGGATTCGCGGATGTCGTCGAGGGCCTGGTGAGAGCCGCTCTTCTTGAACTGCTCCAGCAGCTCCGGCTGCCAGCGGCGCACCAGCTCCTTGATGGTGCTGACGTCCACGTTGCGATAGTGGAAGAAGGCTTCCAGCTCGGCCATGTGCTTGACCATGAAGCGGCGATCCTGGCCTATGCTGTTGCCGCACAGCGGACTGGTGCGCTCGGGCACCCACTCCCGGATAAACGCCAGCGTTTCGGCGATCGCCCTGGCCTCGTCGTATTCACTCGCCTTGACCCGGGCCACCAGGCCGCTGTTGGTATGGGTGTTGACGTTCCAGTCGTCCATCTTGGCCAGCTCTTCGTCGCTCTGGTGGATGGCGATGACAGGCCCCTCGGCCAGCACGTTCAGGTCCTTGTCGGTGACTATGGTGGCGATCTCCAGTACCACGTTCTGTTCGGGGTCCAGACCCGTCATCTCCATGTCGATCCATACCAGGTTCTGCGCGCTGACTGTCATGATTGCTCTCTTCAGTTGGGAGGAATGGCGGAATTTTGCCAATTTGCATGTATCATACTGGCTTTGGATCTGTTCATAAACCGGCAAACCCCGTGGCAAAGAAAGCAAAACTCAATCTGGGTCAACAAAGGCGCGTCCAGGCCAACCGCGATCGGCGGCTGCAAAAAGAGCACACGACAGTGGTGGATGACACCCTGTTCGGACCCGCCATCGAAGGGGTGGTGATCAGCCGCTTCGGCCAGCATGCGGACGTGGAGGCGAGCGACGGCACCATCCACCGCAGCAACCTGAGGCGCAGCAGCATCAGCAGCCTGGTGTGCGGCGACAAGGTGGTCTGGCGTCCCGGCCTCAATGCCGCCACCGCAGGCGTCATCGAGGCGGTGCATCCGCGCCATTCTGTGCTGACCCGGCCAGACTTCTACGACGGGGTCAAGCCCATCGCCGCCAACATCGACCAGATCATCATCGTCTCCGCGGTGATGCCGGAGTTCTCCACCAACATCGTCGACCGCTATCTGGTGGCGGCGGAAGACGTGGAGATAGCTCCCCTCATCGTGCTGAACAAGGTCGACATGCTGGACGAGGCCGCCCGCGCGCAGGTCGAGCGCCAGCTCGAGACCTACCGCAAGCTCGGCTACGAGGTGCTGCTGGTGAGCTGCGAGAGCGACGAGGGGCTGGACGAGCTCAAGGCCGCCCTCACCGGCAAGATCAGCATCTTCGTCGGTCAGTCCGGGGTGGGCAAGTCGTCCCTCACCAACGCCCTGATGCCGGGGCTGGACGTGCTCACCGGCGAGATCTCCGAAAACTCGGGACTCGGCCAGCACACCACCACCACGGCGCGGCTCTACCACTTCCCGAGCGGCGGCGACCTCATCGACTCCCCCGGGATCCGCGAATTCGCCCTCTGGCACCTGGAAGCCGATCGCATCACCTGGTGTTTCGTCGAGTTCCGCGACTACCTGGGCGGCTGCAAGTTCCGCGACTGCACCCACAAGGACGATCCCGGCTGCGCCCTGCGCACGGCGGTCGAACGCGGCGCCATCAGCGCCGATCGCTTCCGCAACTATCACCGCATCCTGGAAACCATGCAGGAAGCCCGCCACGGTCGCCAACAGGCGCGGCTGTGACCCATTCAACTCATTCCTTAGATGAAGATCATGAGCATCACTGACAACCTGAAAATTGCCGGTCAATACTGTCTGCCCAAACACGCCCTCTCCCGCCTGGTGGGCAAGCTGGCCGCCGCCGAGGCCGGCAACCTCACCACCAAGGTGATCGAGGCCTTTATCAAGCAGTACGGCGTCGACATGAGCGAGGCGCTGCACGAGAATCCGGCCCACTACAAGAGCTTCAACGCCTTCTTCACCCGCGAGCTCAAGCCCGGCATCCGCCCCGTGGTGGAGGACGCCATGACCCTGGCGCTGCCGGTGGATGGCACCGTCAGCCAGCTCGGTCCCATCCAGCAGGGTCGCATCATCCAGGCCAAGGGCCACGACTACAGCGCCCGTGAACTGCTGGGCGGCTATGAGGATCTGGTGGCGCCGTTCAAGGATGGCGACTTTGCCACCATCTATCTGGCGCCCAAGGATTACCACCGCATCCACATGCCGCTGGACGGCGTGCTGGAGAGCATGGTGTTCGTACCCGGCGATCTCTTCTCCGTCAACCCGCTCACCGCCGAGAACGTGCCGAACCTGTTCGCCCGCAACGAGCGGGTGGTGGCCACCTTCCGCACCCCCCACGGCCCCATGGCGCTGGTGCTGGTCGGCGCCACCATAGTCGCCAGCATCGAGACCATCTGGGCCGGCAATATCGCGCCGACCAAGCAAAAGGAAGTGGTACGCTGGGACTACAGCGGCGATGAAGCCATCACCCTGCAAAAAGGCGCCGAGATGGGCCTGTTCAAACTCGGCAGCACAGTCGTCTGCCTGTTTGGCCCGGGCATGCTGGCCGGTTTCGAACCGCACCTGGCCAACGGGGTCACCACCCGCATGGGTCAGCCCTTTGCCACCCTGGCGGCGCAGGCATGAGCGAACAGTCGCCCACTCCCCAGAAGAACAACCCGCTGCACGGGCTGACGCTGGAGGCCATCGTCACCGCATTGGTGGCCCACTATGGCTGGGAAAGATTGGGGCAGGAGATCAACATCCGCTGCTTCACCCAGGACCCCAGCATCAAGTCCAGCCTGAAGTTTTTGCGCAAGACCCCCTGGGCGCGGGAGAAGGTCGAGAGCCTCTACCTCTACGTCCAGCGCAAGCAAGCCACATCGAAGGAATAACGCCATGGCGTTCAAGATTACCTACACCTACAAGAAGCAGGCCAAAGAGATCGGCTACGCCAACGACAAGTTCAACAGCATCTATGATGCCGTGGCCGCCGCCGAGGGCATCGATCTCACCCGCTTCCACGCCATGGAGGAGCAGCTGGCCCAGGTGTGCCGGCGCGACAAGAAGAGCGTGAAGGACTACAGGGAGAACTACTTCAAGGAGCTGGGGTTCTCCAGCATCGTCATCGAACGGGATCCCAAGGAGTAAGCATGCGCACCCTGACTCTGATGGCCGCCTCCCTGCTGCTGGCCGCCTGCAACGGCACACCGCAGGCCCAGATGGTGGGGGCTGACCGCGACGAGCACGGTTGCATCGGCAGCGCTGGCTATCAATGGTCCGAGCTGACCGGCCAGTGCGTGCGGCTGTTCGAGCAGGCGGTGCGGCTGCAATCTCTGGAGGCGGGCGAAACCGGCAGCGCCTTCGTGCTGTTCAACGACGATCGGAGCCAGGCCGAGCTGACCCTGCCGAGCGGCGAGCGGGTTCGCCTGATCCGTCAGGGGGAAGAGGGCGGCTGGTCCTGGCAGGGCGGCCTCTATCAGCTCTATCCCTGGAAGGGCTATGTGCTCAAGTCCGGCGAGCGGGCGCTGTTTCACGGTGACAGCGCACGCTGAGTGCAACTCCCGCGGCAAGCGACAGACACAAAAAAACCCCGTTGCAAGCAACGGGGTTTTTCTTTGGGGCCTGCTCAGTTGCCGAGGGTGGCAAACAGGCTCTGCTCCAGGCTGCCGCGGGAGACACACACCGGGGTGATGGAGGGGGCCAGTACGCGCTCGCCGGAGGACTCGACGAAGTAGAGCTGGGTGTTGCCCTTGACGTTGACGGTCGCCACGCTGTTGTTGCCGCTCTGGGTGATGATCAGGTTGATCTGCAGGTTCGGGTTGCCCAGTGCGACCTTGGACCCCATGGTGCCGCAATCCAGCCACTCCAGCCCCTCGGCCGAGTTCTCGACGTTGGCGGTCATCAGGCCGGAGCCCCGCTGGCTATTCTCGATGTTCAGGCCGTGATCGCCAAACCACTTCTCGGCGCGGGCCCACACCAGATCCACCGGGATCGCCATCTCCTGGGTGTTGTTGGTCGCCTTGGCTACCGGCGGGGTATAGCGGTACTGCTCGCCACCGTTGTTGTCGCTGGCACAACCCACCATCAGCAGGGCCAGTGCTACTCCCACTATCTTTTTCATGCTGCTTCTCTCATCCATATAATCCGGCCATAGGCCAACCGGCGGCTATTATGGCGATCGCGACACAGACTGTCAGCAGGGATCCGCAGAAATGGCAGACTCTTAACCCGTGCTTTACAAAACTTGCCTGTTATCATAGATTTGCTCGAAGTCTCCCCCGTGAGTGCTCCCGTGAATTCTTCGCTCTCCCTGGCGCTGCTGCAGCAGATCATCGACCAGTTACCCATGAATATCTTCTGCCGGGATACAAACGGACGGTACCTGTTTGCCAACAAGGTCTTCGCGAGGGAGGCCGGGTTGCAGCACCCGGATGAGGTCATTGGCAAGTGCGATGCCGAGATGCCCTGGGGGGATGTGTTCCGCGAGGAGGACGATCGCCTGCTGGCCGAGGGCAAGCCCCTGCTGCATCAGCAACTCCATTGCCACAACGGTGCTGCCACCGGCTGGATGGAGATCCACAAGGTCCCCCTCTATGACGGACAGGGTGAACCCATCGCCCTGTTTGCCATGATCAGCGCCATCGACCAGCGCAAGGAGCTGGAGCAGACCTATCGTCAGCAGCAGCTGCTGCAGCGCCGCCTGCTGGACGCCATTCCGGACCTCATTCGCCTCGAGGATCACCAGGGCGTGCTCATCGACTGCAACCAGGCCTTCCTCGACTTCATGGGGCTCGCCGCCAGCGAGGCCCTGGGTCGGCGTGTACCGCCCCGTCTGCCCGTCGAACAGACCCTGGGGCAGGGGGAATACTGCGTGGTGGATGCCCAGGGTCAGGGCCGCCACCTGGAGGTCACCCGGGTCGAGGTACCGGACGACGAGGGCAACTCCCTCGGCATCCTCACCCTGAGCCGCGACATCACCGGGCTGCGCACCACCCAGGCCCAGCTGCAGCAGGAGCAGCACTACGACAGCCTGACCGGCCTGCTCAAGCTCTCCCACTTCCTGCAGACCAGCCGCCATCTCGGCGCCCGCAAGGCCAGCCTGCTGCTGGTCGACCTGCAGCACTTTCGCGAGATCAACGATCGCTTCGGCATCCGCATCGCCGACCGCCTGCTGAGCCAGGTCGCCCGCCGCCTGCAACGGCTGGCACCGCCCCAGTCCCTGCTCTGCCGGGTGGCCGCCGACGATTTCGCCCTGCTGCTGCCCGAGCTCCCCATCTCCCTGGACGAGTGGAGCCGCAATCTGCAACAGGAGCTGATGATCCCCTACCAGGTGGAGGAGCACAGGATCCAGATCCCGGTCTTCCTCGGCATCGCCCATGGCAAGGCCAAGGATGCGGAGCGGCTGCTGAGCCACGCGGAGGCTGCCCTGGCCCAGGGCAAGCGCCAGCAGCAACACTGCACCCTGTTCGACCCCGAGCTGGATGCCAAGCTCAAACGCCGCCAGCTCATCGCCGTCCAGCTGCCGCTCGCCATCAAGTCCGCCGAGCTGACCGCCGTCTACCAGCCCATCATCTGCACCCACAGCAACCGGCTGCACGGAGCCGAACTGCTCTGCCGCTGGCCCCATCCGGAGTTCGGCATGATCTCCCCGGACGAGTTCATCCCGCTGGCGGAGGAGCTGGGGCTCATCGGCCAGCTCGGCCAGCTGATGCTGGAGCTGGGCTGTGCCCAGCTCGCCCGCTGGCAGGTGGCGGCGCCGGATCTGGTGCTCTCCATCAACCTGTCGCCGCTGCAGTTCCGCGACCCCGAGCTCTGCCCGCAGATCTTCGCCTGCATCGAACACCACGGCCTCGCCCCCTGGCAGCTGGAGCTGGAGATCACCGAAGGGGTGCTGATGGAAAACGCCGACGAAATCGAGAGCAACCTGGCCAGCCTGATCGAGGCGGGCTTCCAGCTCGCCATCGATGACTTCGGCACCGGCTACTGCTCCCTGGCCTACCTGCCCAGGCTGCAGGTGGCGACCCTCAAGCTGGACAGAAGCGTCACCCAGGGGCTGGCCACCAACCAGGCCACCACCGCCATAGTGCGCTCCGTCATCGGTCTGGGCCACGAGCTCGGCATCAAAATCACCGCCGAAGGGGTGGAGACGGCGGAGCAACAGGCCTGGCTGGCGCAGGCCGGCTGCGATCGGCTGCAGGGCTACCTGTTCAGCCGCCCCCTGCCCCCCGCGGACTTCGCCCGCAACTACCAGCTGCCGGCCTGATGCGCTACCAACGACAAGGCCACCCTGAGGTGGCCTTGTCGTGTTTGCTGAGGGTGCACAGGCGCACCCGGCGCCCTTACTCCTGGAAGTAGGTGCCCCAGCCGTCGTAATCCACACCGTACTTCTCGAGGATAGGCAGCATCTTCTCGATGTCGGCGACTATGGTCTCCACATCCAGCTTGCACTCCACGGTGGCGTCGAAGCAGAAGATGGTGGCGCCGTCGTCCAGCTCCATCTCCTCGGCGTCGGTCACCTCGAACCCGGCCTTGAACAGATCCACCGCCGCCTTCTCCAGCAGATCGAACTTCTGGCAGGCAAAGTGATGCTCAATCTCATACTCCAGATCCGGATTGCTGCCATCGGCCAGCAATTCGTTGACGATGGCGGCGGTCTCTTCGCGCCACTCTTGCATATTGGTATTCATATAAACCCCAGGCGGTGTTGGATGGAGGTCAGCCCCGACTGGCGGGTGCACCGGACGGCGCCGTCCCGGGTCTCGGGGGGGATGATTGCGGCAAAGCATACCCGCAGAGTGCTGCTGGCTCAATCGGTGGGAGAAGATAACTGCCGGACTCCTCTCCTCCCAGATGGTGGTCCCCCCCAAAAGGGGAAAATCAGTGCAATGCTCCACCCCAAGGTTGGATTCCGATGGATACATCCTTGCCGCTATGACTTTACCTGGTCATTCCCCTGCCCTCTTCACGACAGCCAGGGTTTCCCTCCACCGCCACCCCGGATGACAAATGGGCCGCCTGGCGGTATCAAGGGACGCGGGTGAATCATCACCCGCCCGGAAAAGGAGCCCGCCAGGCTCCTTTCTGATCATGTGAAGGAGCACATAGATAATGCCTAAAAAAACAATAATGAGCCTGCTTGTCGGCTCGACCCTTATGATTGGAAACCAGGCCATGGCCGCCCCGGTCCACGGTCCGTTCGATGCCCCCCTGGCCGACGAGGTGAAGGTGCTGGAGATGCTTAAAAAAAGCGGCCGCATCCCCACCCTGGCCTCCCCCGAGCAGGAGCAGGCGGCCCTCGCCCGCTACTACCGCGAGAAATCGCGGGCCTATCAGGGCAATGGCGGCACCCTGGCGGTGAAAGAGGGCAAGGTGCGCGAGACCATCCTCAAGAAGATCCGCCTCAACGGCACCGCCCGTCCCGGCGATCGGGTGCCCACCCTGCTGCTCAAGGCCATCGAGAAAGAGCACTACCGGGGCCAGATGCGCAAGGACAAGATCCTCGCCATCCTGGTGGACTTCCCCGACTACCCGAAGAACAGCGTGCGCCCCGAGCTCACCAAGATGTACTACCCGGATTACACCCCGGCGCACTACAACGATCTGCTGTTCTCGTCCAAGGGCTATGCCGGCCCGAACGGCGAGCGGTTCATCTCCATGCGCCAGTTCTACGAGCAGCAGTCCGGCCAGAGCTACAGCGTGCGCGGTCAGGTGGCGGGCTGGTATACCGCCGACAGGAACGCCGCCCACTACGGCGCCAACGCCACCCCGGAGAGCATCCGGGAGCTGGTGAAGGAGGCGCTGATCCAGGTGGCAGGAGACCCTGCCATCGATCTGGCGCAGTTTGACCAGGAGGATCGCTACGATCTCAACGGCAACGGCAACCGCAACGAGCCGGACGGCCTCATCGACCACCTGATGATCTTCCACTCCAGCGTCGGCGAGGAGGCAGGGGGCGGCGATCTCGGCGAAGACGCCATCTGGGCCCACCGCTGGAACCTGGGTGCCCCCTACCCCATCCCCGGCACCAGCAGCCCGAGCCAGAACTTCGGCGGCCAGTTTGCCGCCTACGACTACACCATCCAGCCCATCGATGCGGCGGCCGGGGTCTGTGCCCACGAATATGGCCACGATCTGGGGCTGCCGGACGAGTACGACACCAAGTACACCGGCAAGGGGGAACCGGTGGCGACCTGGTCCATCATGTCCTCCGGCTCCTGGGCCGGGGTCATCGGCGGCACCGAGCCGACCGGGTTCTCCGCCTGGGCCAAGGAGTTCCTGCAGGCCTCCCTCGGCGGCAACTGGCTGCACGGCAGCAACGTGCAGCTCGCCGATCTCAGCCCCCGCGGCAACGTCTACATGCTGGATCAGGCCAACGACAAGGGGCGCAACGACGACGTGGTGCGCATCAACCTGCCGGCCAAGCAGATCCCGCTCAACCCGCCCTACGCCGGCCAGTACCAGTACCACGGCGGCAAGGGCAACAACCTCGACAACCGCATGAGTCTCAAGCTGGATCTGAGCGGCAAACAGAGCGCCAGCCTCGGCTTCAAGGCCTGGTATCAGATTGAAGAGGGGTACGATTACGCCAGGGTGCTGGTCAACGGCCAGCCCATCGCGGGCAACCTGACCACCAGCGACGATCCCAACGGCGTCGGCTTCGGGGTCGGCATCACCGGCAACTCCAACGGCTGGACCGATGCCGAGTTCGATCTCACCCCCTGGGCCGGTCAGCAGGTTACCCTCACCCTGCAATACCAGAGCGATGGCGGCGTGGCCGAACACGGGCTGTTCGTGGACGAGCTGCAGATCCTCGCCGATGGCGACACCCTGCTGAGCGATGGGGCCGAGGGCAGCTCCCCCTTCACCCTGGCCGGCTTCGTGAAGAGCAACGGCAACGAGGCCAAGGATCACTACTACCTGGCCGAGTGGCGCAACCACGCCGGGGTGGACAAGGGGCTGGCCCACATCAACGTGGCCGACCAGCTGATGCGCTATGAGCCGGGCATGCTGCTCTGGTACGTGGACAACAGCCAGGCCAACAACTGGGTGGGTGTCCACCCGGGTGAGGGCTTCCTCGGGGTGGTGGATGCGGATCAGCGCACCCTCAAGTGGAGCGACGGTGCCGTGGCCGGCACCCGCTACCAGATCCACGACGCCACCTTCAGCCTGGGCTTCCAGCAGCCGCTCAACCTGAAACACCCGAGCGGCACCCTGCTGCGCGACTTCTGGATCACCCCGAACCGGGTGTTCAAGGATTCCCGCAGCTACCAGAGCAAGGAGATCCCGGATGCCGGTCGCCTGCTGCCCGAATACGGGCTCAAGATCGGCGTCACCGGCCAGGCCCGTGACATGAGCACCGGGCGGATCATCGTCAGCCGCCACTGAGCACGACACTGATGACCAGGGGGCCCAGGGCCCCCTTTTTCGGCGCCGAACAACGCAGTGCGAGGCAGGACAACAGTGCCGATGAAGGGGGGATTGCTCGGTTATCGAGCGAACGACACCGCAATATGCACCCCGTGGTTGACACCTCGGTCCAGAAAGGGTTTAATGCGCGCCGTTGCCCAGATAGCTCAGTCGGTAGAGCAGGGGATTGAAAATCCTCATGACACTTTTAATACCACAGCTCTGGATAGCACACCCCACAAGGCTTCGCTTTCAATGCGAGGCCTTTTTGTTATGCGTCTCTGGTCAATCTTTGGCAAGGTTGCTCACCGAGCTCGGGATTAATAATCCCCGCCCCCTGATCCGCTGCTTCATCTGACAACCGATAGCAAAGTACGCCCCCCTCCCCTGACATGACCCCCACTTCCTACGAACAACGCGTGTCCTCCTTGCCAACTCTGCTTGATACAGGTTGTGTGGCAGGGCGGAGGCACACTTTCTTAAACCTGATTACCCATGATTAGCAGTCAGTTACCACGAACTATACTGATCTTACGTACAGTTATCGAGGTGCGAGATCATGGCCAAAAGCAAAATCCAATTCCAGAAAGGCTACAGCCTGTTTGAGTTTCTCAAGGACTATGGCACTGAGGCTCAGTGCGAAAACGCGCTGTTCACTTGGCGTTTTCCTAACGGCTTTGTCTGCCCTGAATGTGCCAACAAGACCTGTTGTCGCCTGAGAAGGCGGCCACGTGTGTGGCAATGCAATCACTGCCGTCACCAGATGTCATTGACTGGAAACACGATTTTCGCAAACACCAAGCTCCCACTGACCAAGTGGTTTCTGGCAATGCACCTGTTGTCACAAACCAAAACAGGCTTGTCAGCGATGGAGCTAAAGCGCCAGTTGGGCGTCAAATATGACACCGCCTGGATGCTCAAGCACAAGCTGCTGCAAGCCATGAAAGAGTCCGATGACAAGCAGCCCATCAGCGGCATCATTCAGC